>NZ_JBEPMC010000006.1:0-483312 GCF_040545535.1 Mesorhizobium robiniae | reverse complement strand
CCACCCGATACGACAAGCTCGCCAGGAACTTCCTTGCTGGCATCCTCCTCGCCGCCGCAATAACTTGGTGGCTCAATTGAGTCCGGACCCTAGTCTGGCGGCACGGTTGGCTCGTTGCGACGGGCAACGCCATGATCAGTGCTGCGCATGGTGAGCGGCAGGCCTATCGGGCTGTTCCGTCAATTTCGCGGAACGGATGAGCCGCCTCCCGGCAGGAACGCGAGCGGCCATCGTCGGAAGAGCCCGGCGTCGCGCGATCAGACTAAATCAGGCCAAACTCCGGTCGCCCTGGCGCGTGCCAGAAGCCGTTCTGCGAGCCGGAGATGCGGCCGGTCGTACATCTTGCCGTCGATGCCGACGACGCCGGGATTTCCAGCCGCCTCGAATGCCTGGACAACCGCCATGGAGTGTTTCACCGCCTCGGTCGACGGCGTGAAGACGGCGTTGATGACCGGGACTTGCGCCGGATGGATCGCCATCTTGCCGGTGAAGCCGTCGCGCTCCGCTTGTGCGCACTCGGCTTCAAAGCCGGCCATGTCGCGGAAACCGGGAAAAACCGTGTCGATCGCAGCGACTTCCGCGGCACTTGCGGCGAGGATGGTCATGGTGCGGGCGAAACGGAACACATCTGTGTAGCGGCCATTTTCGTCGCGGGCCGCGCGCGCACCGATTGCGGCCGAGAGATCTTCCGCGCCCCAGGTGATGCCCGCCAGCCGCGCGCTTGCCTTTGCGTAGGTCGCAGCAGCCAGCACGCCGGCGGCCGTTTCGGTGACGATCGGCAGAATTTTGATGCCGCCATCCGGCACGCCGTTCTCGGCCTCGTGCACCCTGAGCTTGGCCGACAGATGCTGCACGTCCTGTCCGCTGTTCGACTTCGGCAGCATGATGCCGTCGGGTTTCACCGGCACGACTGCAGCCAGATCGTCATCGGTCAGGCCGGTCGAGAGATCGTTGATGCGTATATAAATCGCGGACTTGGTTTGATGACGGTGTTCGGTGATAAAGTGTGCTGCGGTGTCGCGCGCCAACACCTTGTTTTGGGGCGCGACCGAATCCTCAAGGTCGACAATGACAACGTCGGCGCCGGCGCCAAACGCCTTTTCCAGCTTCTTTTCGGAATCGCCGGGAACGAACAGCAGCGAGCGCATCGGTCAGGCCGCCTTCTTCATCATCATCGCCTGCCTCGTGCATTTGGCAACCAACACGTCTTTTTGATTGTAGGCGCGGTGCTCGAACTCGACGATGCCGCGGTCCGGCTTCGATTTCGAGTCGCGCACCGACACCACCGTCGTCTCGACGCGGATGGTGTCGCCGTGGAACACCGGATGCGGAAACACCGTCTCACTCATGCCGAGATTGGCAACGGTGGTGCCGACGGTGATGTCGTTCACCGAAATCCCGATCATCAGGCCCAGCGTGAACAGCGAATTGACCAGCGGCTTGCCCCACTCGCTCTTTGCGGCGAAGTCGAAGTCGATGTGCAGCGGCTGCGGGTTCAGCGTCATCACCGAAAACAGCATGTTGTCGCTTTCGGTAACGGTTTTGCGCAGCGTGTGCCGGAAGACATGGCCGACGACGAACTCTTCCAGATAAAGCCCGGCCATGGTCGCTCATCCTCCGATGCGAAGATTCAAAGTGTCAGAGCGTACTTTTCGCAAGGACGCACGTCGCTCTAAGGTTGATAGGCGCTGCATACCGCGCTCGCAAGCCAGTTAACAAACATGGTGAACCGTTCGTAAACCATTTCTGCTTACGGTCTTCATGGGGACAGAACGGGCTTGGGCAAGGGGCGTAGCGGACGGCATGGTTGTTTCGCATTTCCTGAAATGGATTTACACGGCAAGGGTCTCGGAGCGCGCCGCCGCGGCAAGCGCACTGGCCCGCGCCTACATCAATGCCGATCTGCCTTTCGAGGACCGCTGCGCGGCTGAAGCGGCGCTGACCCTACTGCTCGACGATGCCTCGTCGAAGGTGCGGCTGGCGATGGCTGAGGCGCTGTCGATGAGCCATCACGCGCCGCTGCAGATCATCAGCGCGCTGGCGTCCGACCAGCCCGAAGTCGCAAGCCTGGTGCTGGCACGTTCCCCGATGCTCACCGATGCTGATCTGATCGACCGCGTTGCCCGCGGTCAGAAGGCGACGCAGAAACTGATCGCGGATCGTCCGCGCGTCTCCATGGCGGTCGCCGCGGCGATTGCCGAAATCGGCGAGCCGGAAGCCTGCGCCACGCTGCTCGCCAACAGCGGCGCCGACATCGCTTCGCTCAGCTTCCGCCGTATCGCCGAGCGCCATGGCCATCTGTCCCTGGTGCGCGAAGCGCTGATCACTGACGCGCGTTTGCCTGCCGACTGCCGGCATATGCTGCTGATAAAACTTGGTGAAACCCTTAAAGGCTCGCCGCTGGTGGTGGCGCTGATGGGACATGCCAGAGCCGAGCGCGTCATGCGCGACGCCTGCGTCAAGGCTTCCGTGACACTGATCGAAGGCACGCGCCGAGAAGAGCACGCTGCGCTCGTCGAACATCTGCGCCTGCGGGGTGCCCTGACCGCAAGCTTCATCATTCGCACCATCGCGCATGGCAAGGTCGACTTCTTCGGCTCGGCGCTGGTCGCGCTCAGCCAGCAATCCGAACAACGGGTGAGGGCGCTGCTGGCCGGCGGGCACGATGTGGCGCTGCAGGCGCTGTTCCGCAGTGCCGGCCTTGCCGCGGCCACGCACGCGATCATCCTGCGTGCGCTGAAGATCTGGCGCGAGGTTGCCAATGGCAAGCGCCTGGCCGGCGTTCAGGAAGTCAGCTGGCTGATGCTGAAGGAACTGGGCGGCCAGTCAGCCGAAGGCGATCTCGCCGGGCTGGTCAAGTCGATCCATCTCGATGCACTGCGCGAAAACGCGCGTGGCCACGCGCTGGCGATAGCAGCGGCTTAGAGTCCGTTCTTCGCAAAGAAAGCCGGAAAATCCTCGATCGCCCCGGCGATGATGCGCAGCGAGGCTGCGATCTGCAACATTTCGGTGGCGTCGCTTCGCTCGGCAATGGCAGTTGCATACTGCCGCGCGACAGTGATGATCGCCGTTTGCGGTTCGCCGGGTTGCCCGAAGAGCAGTTCGCGCGCCAGTTCCCGCAGGAAATTGGTGATTGAAAGTGCGGTTTCGGCGGGGACCGCTGAACTTTGCTGCGCATTGCGCAGCTGCAGGATTTCAAGGCCGACTGTGACGGCGGCTATGCTGCCGCCGAGAACGGCATCGCCTTTCTTGCCGATGCGCTGCATGAGCGGCATTAGTTGATTAACCCGGTCATAGGCGAGGCTTTCGAACGCCTCGCGTCTTGGCACGCGCTGATGCAGGCAGAGGCGCGCCAGATCTTCCCGCATGGCTCGCAAGATGCGGCCGACGGTGACCCACGGATCGGCGGGCAACACAGCGACGAAGACGCCGATCGCCAGAAGAATGCCGACCAGGACGGATGCCGAACCGGCGAAGAATGGTCCGGGGTCGTAGGACATGGCCTGATGCGGGTTGAGGAAGGCGAGGAAATTGATGGCGAAGGCGGTCGCCACGCCGACATAGCGCGGATTGGCAATTGCCAGCGCCGCGGGCACCAGGATCGGCACGACGAAGAGTGCGAACCAGCCGAAGCCGGGCAGAGCGGGGAGCGCGACCTGGCCGACCAGAAATGCAAAGGGCAGGGCCAACAGCGTTCCCTTGAAGAAGCCCCAGGCCGATTGCACGGGATCGGGACGCGCGGCAAACAGACTGGAGACGACGGCGACAAGGATGACTGTGCCCGCTGCTTCGGACCATTTTGTCGTCAGCCAGAAGGCGGCGACCAGTAGGGTGGCAAGTGCCGCGCGCACCGCATTTCGCCACGCGGCGTGGTAGTCGCGGTGTACGACCAGCGCCGGGTGCCTGCGTTCACGCGTGCGGCGCGAGGCCGGCGCTCGTAACGCGTCCAGGCCACGCAGCACTTGCTTCAGGGCCTCCGCAAAATCGGCAGCGATGGTGAGGCGGGTGACTGCGCCGACCCTGTCATCGCCTCGGCCTGCCACCATGTCGGGCGTTTGCCGTGCCCTGTCGGCGATCGCGTCGAGCCGCGTCACCCAAGGTGCCGTGTCCTTCAACGCGTCGGGCTTGGCTGCCAATTCGCCGACGAGGGCCTGCAACTCCGTGCGCACCGGTATGAGGGCCGCATTTTTCGGTGCGGCATGGGCATGCAGCGCGCGCGCCGCGGACAAGGCCGACAAAAGCTGGCCGATGGTGCGGCGGACCGGATAGGCGCGCGTCGCGAAGCTCGGCGCTTCCAGCCTTGCATAGGCTCGCATTTCACTCAGCGTCTGGGCGTCTGCGATCAGCTTTCGGTGCAGGTTGGCTAGCGTCGCGGCGTCGCCGCCGGAGAACGCGCCGCCAGCATAGGCCGCAAGGTCGAGGATACAGCGCTTCAGCCTGCCGATGATGGCGTCAGCCGCCAGTTTCGGCAGGATCAGCCGGCTGGTCAGGGCGGCGCAGACGATGCCAAGCACGATCTCCGCACAGCGCGCCACAGCGAGATCGACAACGAGATGTGGCTGGCCGAAAGCCGGCAGGCCGATGATCATCGCCGTATAACCGGCAAGCGCCGCGCCATAGGCTTCAGGGTTGCGGAGCAGCGACGAGACGAGGGTACAAAGGCCTATCCAGACGGCAAGCGCCGTGACGAGCAGCCAGAGGTTGGCGCCAAAGACCGTGGTGGTGCCGATTGCCGCCAGCGCGCCGGCCAGTGTGCCGAGCAGCCGGTAGAAGCCCTTCGCCAGCACCATGCCGGCGACCGGCTGGGCAACGATGAACACCGTCATCATCGCCCATTGAGGGTGGTCGAGCTTGAGGGCGTAGGCGGCGAGGAGTGCGATCAGTCCGGCAGAAACCGTGCGCAGAGCGAAAATCCAATCCGAGCGCGTTGGTGGCGTCAGGCCGGCGAACCTCGCGGCAAGATCGCTCCGCAGCCGGTCCCAGATCACACGCTCATCTCCACATTCGATGCGAACGGGTAGAAGATGCTCAGATATCCAGCACTTCCGTCGCGGCGAACTCCGCGCGTTCCTGGATGAAGCGGAAGCGGGCTTCCGGCTTGGTGCCCATCAGCGCGTCGACCGCATCCTTGGTGGCGGTCTCGGCGTCGATCACATCGACCCTGAGCAGCGTGCGCTTCCTCTGGTCCATGGTTGTTTCCTTGAGCTGGGCAGCCATCATTTCGCCGAGCCCCTTGAAGCGGCCGATTTCTACCTTGCCGCGTCCGTTGAATTCGGTGCGCAGAAGCTCGTCTTTATGCGCATCGTCGCGGGCGTAAGCGACCTTGCCGCCTTGCCGGATCGAATAGAGCGGCGGCACCGCCAGATAGAGATGGCCGCCGCGGACCAGGTTCGGCATCTCCTGATAGAAGAAGGTGATCAGCAACGAGGCGATGTGGGCGCCGTCGACGTCGGCGTCGGTCATGATGATGACCCGGTCATAGCGCAGATCCTCGTCGCGGTATTTTGAGCGTGTGCCGCAGCCAAGCGCCTGGATCAGGTCGGAGATCTGCTGGTTGCCGGCAAGCTTGTCGTTGCCGGCGCTGGCGACGTTGAGAATCTTGCCGCGCAACGGCAGAACTGCCTGGCTGGCGCGGTCGCGCGCCTGTTTTGCCGAGCCGCCGGCCGAATCGCCCTCGACGATGAAGAGCTCAGCGCCGGCCGCGGCATTCTGCGTGCAGTCGGCGAGCTTGCCGGGCAGGCGCAATTTGCGCACAGCGCTCTTGCGCGACACTTCCTTTTCCTGGCGGCGGCGCACCCGTTCGTCGGCACGCGCGATCACCCATTCGAGCAGCTTCGAGGCTTCCTGCGGGTTGTCGGCCAACCAGTGATCGAAGGGATCGCGGATGGCGGTCTCGACGATCCTGATCGCCTCGATCGTCGCCAGCCTGTCCTTGGTCTGGCCGACGAATTCCGGCTCGCGGATGAACACCGACAGCATGCCGGCGGCCGAGATCATGACGTCTTCCGAGGTAACGATCGAAGCACGCTTGTTGCCGACCAGATCGGCATAGGCGCGCAAGCCGCGCGTCAAGACGTTGCGGAAGCCGGCCTCGTGCGTGCCGCCTTCGCCGGTCGGAATGGTGTTGCAGTAGGAATTGAGAAATCCGTCGCCGCCGAACCAGGTCACCGCCCATTCGAGCGAGCCATGGCCGCCTTGCCTGTCGCTCTTGCCGGCGAAGATTTCGCGAGTGACCTGGAATTCGTCGCCGAGTGAGGCTTTCAGATAATCCTTGAGGCCACCGGGAAAATGGAACTCGGCCTTGGCCGGCGTCGTGTCCTTCTCCTTGATCAGCGAGGGGTCGCAGGTCCAGCGAATCTCAACGCCACCGAACAGATAGGCTTTCGAGCGCGTCATGCGGTAGAGCCGCGCTGGCTCGAAAGCAGCGCCTTTGCCGAAGATCTGCTCGTCGGGATGGAAGCGGATTTTGGTGCCGCGGCGATTATGCACCTCTCCGAGCTGCTCCAGACCGGTCACCGGAACGCCGCGCGAAAAACGCTGGCGGTAGAGCTGGCGGCCGCGTGCGACCTCGACTTCGAGATGGTCCGACAGCGCGTTGACGACGGAGACGCCGACGCCGTGCAGGCCGCCCGAGGTCTCGTATACCTTGCTGTCGAACTTGCCGCCGGAATGCAGCGTCGTCATGATGACTTCGAGCGCCGGCTTCTTGAATTTCGGATGCGGATCGACCGGAATGCCGCGGCCATTGTCGGTGACGGCCAGATATCCGTCGGCGGAAAGCTCGACATCGATGAAGGTCGCATGGCCTGCCACCGCCTCGTCCATCGAATTGTCGATGACCTCGGCGAACAGATGATGCATCGCCTTGTCGTCGGTGCCGCCAATATACATGCCAGGCCGGCGCCGCACCGGCTCCAGCCCTTCGAGAACCTCGATGTCGGCGGCGCTATAGCTTTCACTGCCGTCGCGGGATGCCGGGCGCTTCGCCGCCTGCACCAGCGGGTCGGCCGGGCGCGCGGCGGCGCGAACCGGTTGCGGCTGCTTGTCCATCGTGCCGAAAAGATCGTTATTGTCGTCCATGCTGGTCCTGGATTCCGATGCTGCGAATCACCACCCGATACTGCCACGCTTTTTGCGGGCAGGCGACGGAGGTTCCTGTTACGTTCGAGGATAGAGCCTCTTACTGCAAAACCACTCCACAACCAAGCGGCAGCTTGGCGCATCGACGCTTTGTAAACCTTGTCCGAAGGTTGCGCCGGAAGGTTGGCCGAAAAACGGTATCAGCGCACTGCCGCTGACCTAGAATGCAGCGGAACTCCTGAAGAGGCTGCCGCTTACGCATGTTGGATTACAGTTCGCTCCTGCTCGCGGCGGCGCTGTCGGGCACGTGCCTCAGCATCACCATGTTTGCGATCTGGTTCACCGCGCCACAGGCACGCTCTATGCTGACGGTGGCGTGCGGCATTCTTGTGCTCGTCGTGCATGTGGTCTTGTTTTGGCACTATGCCAGGGATCCCAGCCCCTGGCTTTGCCAGATTGTGCTTGCGCTTCTCAGCCTGGGCTTCCTGATCCTGTGCCTGTCGGCCATGCAATATCTCGGCATGCGCGACTATAGGCGCGCGGTTCTGCCGACACTGGCTGCGATGGCCGTTTGCGCGGGCGCGACGTATCTCGGGTTTGACGGTGTCGGCTTCATCATCACCTACGCGACGGTAACCGCGCTGCTCTTGGCTATGGGAGTGATTTTCTGGGTCAAAGGCGATCATGACAGCCGGATATTGCTGGTCGTTTCGTTCCTGAGCGGCGTCTGTGCGCTGTCCTTCGGACTTTGCGGCGCGGTCCTGCTGGTCAAGGGCCAATGGGTGCTCGGCATTGCGCCCGACAACTGGGCCGAACGGTTGAATTCCGTCGTGTCGGTCGCCTGCATGACCGGGCTCGGTGCTTTGACGTTCTCGCTCCACCATTTGCGGGCGCAGATCGAATTAAAGGCCGAGACCATGACCGACCCACTGACCGGGCTGATGAACCGGCGGGCGTTAACGGCATTCTACGGTGAACGGGTTTTCGGTCCGTTCATGTCCGTCGCCATATTCGACCTCGATCATTTCAAGAGGACGAACGACGTATTCGGTCATCCCGTTGGCGATCAGGTTCTGCGCCGCTTCGCCGCTGTCATCAGGAGATATGCCAGGACCGGAGTCGATGCTTTCCGGCTGGGCGGCGAAGAATTCGTGCTGGTCATGTCTCGGATGACGGAAGAGAAGGCCTATGACATCGCGAGCAAGATCAGCGTCGCCTTCGGCACGGAAGTCGTCGCCACCCAGCTTGGTCCATTGCGCAGCACGGTCAGTGGCGGCATCGGCTTTGGCGGGACAGGCGGCACCAGTCTCGACGATGTGCTTGCCGAAGCCGACGCGGCACTCTATGCGGCAAAGCGCGCCGGTCGAAATCGCGTCGTCGCCCAGAACAAGGCGAGCAAGGCCGACGCGCCGGCCTTGCGTTCTGCCTGATTGAGGCTTCTATCTTTTTGTTAGACCATGATCTTGCCCGAAAATCGGATTCCACTTTTCATCGTCTATTCCGCCGCCCCCAGATATTCCGACAGCGGCGGGCAGGAGCAGACGAGGTTGCGGTCGCCGGCGACATTGTCGATACGCGATACCGGCGGCCAGTATTTGGCTGATGTGTCGGCGTCGCCGGCCGGATAAGCCGCCTCCAGACGCGAATACGGGTGGGCCCACTGGGCCGCCAGTGCCTCGGCGGCGGTATGCGGCGCATTGACTAGCGGATTGTCGGCCAGGGGCCATTCGCCTTTCGCCACCTTGGCTGCCTCGCTCGATATCGCGATCATCGCTTCGCAGAAGCGGTCGAGTTCGCCCTTGGGCTCGGATTCGGTCGGCTCGACCATCAGCGTGCCTGCCACCGGAAACGACATGGTCGGCGCGTGGAAGCCGTAGTCGATCAGCCGCTTGGCGATATCATCGACGCTTATGCCGGCGCTGTCCTTGAGCACGCGGGTGTCGAGAATGCATTCATGCGCGACGCGTCCGTGCCTGCCTTTGTAGAGCACCGGGAAATGCGCCTCGAGCCGCGTCGCGATGTAGTTGGCGGAAATGATCGCCGTCTCGGTTGCCTGCTTCAGGCCCGAAGCGCCCATCATGCGGATATACATCCAGGTGATCGGCAGTATCGAAGCGCTGCCGAACGGTGCGGCCGACACCGCATGGCCGGAGCCTTCGGTAACGTGGCCGGGCAGATATGGCTTGAGATGCGCCTTGACGCCAATCGGGCCGACGCCGGGGCCGCCGCCGCCATGCGGGATGCAGAAGGTCTTGTGCAGGTTCATGTGACAGACATCGGCACCGATGTCGCCCGGCCGGGCGAGGCCGACCAGCGCGTTGAGATTGGCGCCATCGAAATAGACCTGGCCGCCATGCTCATGGATCAACGCGCAGAGGTCACGCGCGCCTTCCTCGAAGACGCCATGCGTCGAGGGATAGGTGAACATCAATGCCGCGAGGTTCTGCGCATGCTCGGCAGCCTTGGCCTTCAGATCGTCAACGTCGATGTTGCCGTCTTCGGTGCAGCGCACGACGACGACGCTCATGCCGGCCATCGCCGCACTCGCCGGGTTGGTGCCATGTGCCGACGACGGGATCAGGCAAACCGTGCGGTGGCTTTCGCCGCGTGAGCGGTGGTAGCCGCGAATGGCGAGCAGCCCGGCATATTCGCCCTGGCTGCCGGCATTGGGCTGCAGGGTCGCCGCGTCGAAGCCGGTGATCTCCGCCAGCCAGGCTTCCAACTCGTCGATCATCGCGCGGTAGCCGGCCGAGTGGCTTGCCGGTGCGAAGGGATGCAGATTGGCGACGCTTGGCCAGCTTACCGGCATCATCTCTGCAGCGGCGTTGAGCTTCATGGTGCAGGATCCGAGCGGGATCATAGCACGGTCAAGCGCCAGGTCCTTGTCGGCCAGCCGGCGCAGGAAGCGCATCATCTCGGTTTCCGAGTGGTTTTCGTGGAACACCGGCTGACTGAGAAACTCCTTGCCGCGTGGCTGCCCTGGCATAGTGCGCCCGGCAGCGGCGCCCGCCTTAGCGCCGAGCAGCGTCGCGATCGCGTCCAGATCGGCATCGGTCGAGGTCTCATCGAAGCTGATGCCGATGTGGTCAGCGTCGATGACGCGCAGCAATCGGCCGGTCTTTTCGGCGGCGGCGGCGATCGCGTCGGCTCTGCCCTTCACTTCCACCGTCACCGTGTCGAAGCGGCGTGCGCCAAGCACCGAAACGCCTGCTGCCTTGAGGCCGGCTGCCAGGCGGCTGGCCAGCGTGTGGATGCGCTCCGCAATCGCCTGCAGCCCGGCGGGACCATGCCAGATCGCATAGGCTGTCGCCATGTTGGCGAGCAGCGCCTGCGCGGTGCAGATGTTGGAGGTCGCCTTGTCGCGGCGGATATGCTGCTCACGCGTCTGCAAGGCGAGACGATAGCCGGGGCGACCTTTGCTGTCGGTCGACTGGCCAACGAGGCGGCCGGGCATCAGCCGCGTCAGCCTGTCGGAAACGGCGCAATAGGCGGCGTGCGGGCCGCCAAAGCCCATCGGCACGCCAAACCGCTGCATCGGGCCGACAGCGATGTCGGCGCCAAGCCTAGCCGGTGCTTCGGTCAGCGTCAGGCCGAGCGGATCGGCAATGAAGACGACCAGCGCGCCGGTGGCACGGGCCTTCTCGATTGCCGCGCTGTGGTCGCCATAGACGCCAAACGTATCAGGCCAGGAGACGAGCAGAGCGGCCGTGTTATCATCGATCGTGTCGCCGTCGACCTCGATGCCGAGCGGCTCGGCGCGGGTGCGCACGACGTCAAGCGTCTGCGGATGCGGGGTGCCGGCCAGCGCGACTTTGGTTCGCTTGTCGCGATGATGGCGCAACGCGATGCCGACCGCCTCGGCGACCGCTGTCGCCTCGTCGAGCAGCGAGGCCGACGCCACCGGCAGACCGGTTAGTTCGGTGACCAGCGTCTGGAAATTGAACAGCATTTCGAGCCGGCCCTGGCTGATCTCGGCCTGGTAGGGCGTGTAAGCCGTATACCAGGCCGGATTCTCGAACAGATTGCGCTGAATGACCGGCGGCACGTGGACGCCGTGATAGCCGGCGCCGATGAAGCTCTTCAGAACTGTATTTCTTGCCATTGTCGCCGAAAGCTCGGCCAGCGCCTCCGCTTCGCTTGCCGGTGACGGCAAGGCCAGCGGTCGGTCGAGCCGGATCGATTTCGGCACTGCCTGGCTGATCAGCGTCTCGACTGAGGGAACGCCGATCGTCGCCAGCATGGCTCTGATATCATTGAGGCCAGGGCCAATATGGCGGGCCGAGAAGGGGTAGGGTGCTACAGTCATCTTCCTGGTCCTGCTATCAACCAATATGGGCTTTGTAGGCGGCCTCATCCAGGAGACCTTCGAGCTGGCTCTCGTCAGCCAGTTTCATCTTCCACAGCCAGCCGTCGCCGGTCGCCGCCGAATTGACCAGGGACGGATCAGACGATAGCGAGGTGTTTGCCTCGGTGATCTCGCCGTCGACCGGTGCATAGACGTCCGATGCAGCCTTGACGGATTCGACCACAACGGCGGTATCGCCCTTGGCCAGCTTTTTCCCTAGCTCCGGCAATTCGACGAAGACGAGATCGCCGAGCTGTTCCTGCGCATAGTTGGTGATGCCAACGGTAGCGACACCGCCTTCGACGCGGAGCCATTCGTGATCTTCGGTGAAATAGGTTTTTGGCATGAGAAGGTTCATCCTTTGCGATAGCGATGCGGCGTGAAGGGCAGGGGATTGATATCGATCGGGATTTTCGTCCCGCGAACGTCGGCGAAGAGTTTTGTGCCTGGTTTGGCCAGCGCTGTCTGGACATAGCCCATGGCGACCGGATGGCCGGCCGAAGGGCCGAAACCGCCGGAGGTGACATGGCCGGCGGGATTGTCGTCGGTGTCGAAAAGGGCAGCACCGGCGCGTACCGGCTGGCGGCCTTCCGGCTTCAGGCCGACGCGTTTCTGCGTCGGGCCGCGCTCCAGGATTGAACGCAATGCATCGGCACCGATGAAAGCGCCAGAGGCGCGAACGTCCTTTGGGATCGCCCACATCAGTCCGGCGCTGGCCGGGTCGATCTCCGGCGTGATGTCCAGTCCGTGCAGGCACAGGCCTGCTTCGAGCCGCAGGCTGTCGCGGGCGGCCAGTCCAACCCACATCACGCGCTCGTCCTCGAGCAGTTTGGCGACGAGATTTCGCGCGTCGGCTTCCGGCAGGCCGATCTCGAAACCGTCTTCACCGGTATAGCCCGACCGGCTCATGAACCAGTTCTCGCGGGGCTCAAAGCCATGCATGAACAGCAGTGTTCCGTTCTCGATGCCGGCGCGGGACAGGGCGGCCCAGGCTTCGGGCCCCTGAATGGCCAGGAAGACGCGGTCGAGTGCGTCCACTTTGGCGTCAAAACCACCCTTTGTGTCAGAATCCACGGCAAAAGCGCGCAGGTGCTTTTCGTCGGCTTCGGCATTGCCGGCATTGGCGACGACCATGAAGCGTTGCTGTCCGAGCCTGGTAACGATCAAATCGTCGATGATGCCGGCGGCTTCATTGAGAAAGAACGTGTATTTGGACTGGGAAATCTCAAGCGCGCCGGCGTCGAGCGGGCATGTGCGATTGAGCAGCGACCCGGCGCCCGGCCCACTGATCTCGAACAGCTTCATGTGCGAGATGTCGAACAGGCCGGCATGTTCGCGGGTGTGAAGGTGCTCCTTCATCACGCCTGCCGGATAGGTCAGCGGCATCGACCAGCCGGCGAACGCGCCAAAGCGCGCATTGGCTGCCACGTGCAGATCTTCGAGGGGAAGGTGTTTGGTGTCGTCGCCCGTCATGTCGTCTCCAGAGTCGCACGCAATCGGCCGCGAATGGCGACCAGTCCGTGCCCCTCTGTCTGAAGCCTGAGAGACTCGCGCCCCGTAACTCTGTCGGCAGCGCTTACACCTTCGGCGCGGGGGCAAGCCCCGACTTTCCAGAGTGTCTTTCCCGTCTACGGTTCTTTTGCCTGAGAGATTTCGGGCGATTTCCCCTTCGGCGGCAGCTCTCGCTGCTCTCTCCCGCAAACAGGTAGGACTCAATGTGAGCCCTCGACTCGTTATCCATAGCCTGTGGGCGACACCTTGTCACCTGCCAGCGACACCTTACCGACAAGTCTTCGCTGACCATGCCAGAAATCCACCCGGCGCTGAGGCCGCTGATCGACAAGCTCGCTTAGGCGGTTGCAACAGCGTCGCGCCGGTTCGGTTCAAATGCCGCCGTACCAGTCGTAGCCATTGTCCTCCCAGTAGCCGCCCTTGCCGCCGCCGATGGCGGCGAAACTGTCGACCAGTTCGATCTTGCGGAGATATTTCGGCATCTTGTAGCCGATCTGGCGCTCGACGCGGACACGCAACGGCGCGCCGTTCTCGACGGGCAGCGGCTTGCCGTTCACGCCATAGGCAAGGATCGTCTGCGGGTGACGGGCATCGATCAGGTCGATCGAACCGTAATATTTGACGTCGCCGGACAGGCTGCGGTCGATCGTGTCGAGGCAATGGAACATCACGTAACGCGCCTGCGGCTTGACCACCGCCTGGTCCAGCACCAGCGACAGCGGCGTGCCGGTCCATTTGGCGATGCAGCTCCAGCCTTCGACACAGTCGTGACGGGTGATCTGGGTGCGGCTTGGCATGTTCATCAATTGCTCGCGGCTCAGCGACAGCGGCTTTTCGACGAGGCCGGAAACCTCGAGCCGCCAGTCGGCGAAATTGTTGGCGAGCAGGCCCTTGTAGACATCGTCACCCGGCGCGGTGACGCCATTCGGCCGCTGCGGCTGGCGAATGTCGGCTTCGGTGAATTCCGGCGCCAGCGAATCGCCGGCAAGCAGGCGTTGCGCGCGCCAGGTCAAGCCGTTGGCGCCTTCGAGGAAGCTGCGCAGGCCGTCGCCGACGCCAAGCTGGCTGTCGAAGGCATCGCAACCCGACAGTATGATACCGGAGACGCCGAGGCTGGCCGAGGTCAGGAATTTTCTGCGGCTGATCACAAACTTCGCCATCTCACGCGCTCCTTTGGGGCGTCTTGCTGCCTTGCGCCGGCGGATCGGTTCGGTACCAGCCGGTGATGATGGAACGCAGCTCGTTGATCGGGCCGGCGGCGAAGATCATCAGGATATGGATGATGAAGAAGGCGACGAGCAGCAGCATCACGATGAAATGAATCGTCCGCGCCGTCTGCCGGCCGCCGAGCAGATCGTTGAGGAACGGCAGCACCGCGTTCATGCTCGGCGACATGGCAAGGCCGGTGATGATCATCAGCGGCAGCAGCACGAACATGACGCCGCCATAGGCCATCTTCTGCAGCGTGTTGTACTCGCGCCTGTGGTGGAACTTGAATCTGGCATGATCGACGATGTCTCGCGGCAAGCGCCTGAGATCGTCGATGCGTGGGGCAAGATCGCGGCGCAGATGGCCGTTGACCAGGCTGGCGACAAGCCAGACGACCAGCGTCGTGGTCAGTATCCAGGCGAAGAAGAAATGGACGACGCGCGCGGTGCCGAGGTCGTAATAGGAGGGGATCGTTGCCCAGGACGGGAAAGCGCGGGACGTCTCCCGACCTGCCGGCCCCGACCAGCCGAGCACGCCGGTGGTATCGAAGCGCTTGCCGAAGATTTCGGTGTAGCCGCGCGGACCGTTTGCGGTGTTCTCGGCGCCGATGGCGAAGATGGTGTTGTCATAGGCGAATCCCGACTCCTTGCCGATATAGAGCTGGGGGCGGGCGTTGAAGATCTGCAGGCCGGAAAGCAACATGAAGAACAGCGAGATGGCCCAGAGCCAGTGCGTCAGCCGGGTCCAGCGCGACTGCCGGTAGATCAGCGTCGCATCCTTCGGCGTGGCAGTATCTGGCACGGCGGTGGATTGGCTCCTGGCAACCGATTCCATTTTTTTTGCGTCCTTCCGGCCGCTCAGTCGGCCTTTCCGATCGTTCTCCTCCCAATACGTTGCCAGCCAAAGCGATGTTTCACCCGATCACGGAATTATTACGGCCTGCCGACATTACCGGCTCCCGAGACTGACGGCGAGGTTGACGGCGGCGGCGACAATCACTGTATTGAAAAAGAACGAGACGATCGAATGCAAGAGCACGATGCGACGCATTTGGGTGGTCGAAACCGCGGTATCGGAGGTTTGTGAAGTCATGCCGACGGTGGTCGAGAAATAGAGGAAATCCCAGCCGTCCGGCCGCTCTTTACCGGCAAACACGACGCCGCCGACGGGCTTTTTCTGCTTCGCTTTGCCGCCGGGGCCGGTCTCTTCGTCGTTCAGCCAGTAAACATGGGCGTAGTGCAGCGCCGTCATGGCGTGGATGGTGAACCAGCCGAGCGGGATCGACAGCAGTGCGAAGGTGAGTTCGACAGGATGCGCGCTGCCCTCCCGGTTGATCAATTGAAACAACGAGATAATCGCGACGGCGACGACGATCAGCGTCACGGCAAAGATGACCAGCACCGGCTGATCGGTGGCGCGGGCATTCTTGCTCAGATAGCGGTCAGTGAGCAGCGGCATCTGGGCGACGACAATGATGGTGTAGGCGGCGAAAAACGCGTTGGCGCCGATCGAAAAGGCGAGCGGAGTGCGCAAGACCAGCGCGATCGCCAGCGCCACCACACCGATGCAGGCCGATACCGCGAACTGCATGTGGCGGTGCAGTGGTTTCTTCAGGGGCATCTCGGTCGTCATGGCCCGACCTCTGGTGGCGGTCCGTCTTACCGCCGCTCGTCTGTTGAGACTCGGACATTATAGCACTTTGACTGTGCGCATGATGCCGAGAACCGCTTCCCGGTTTTGCTGCGCTGACTCCGATAGCGGCGAAGCGCTAGCCCAGCGCAGCGGATTTCAGCGCACGCCGCAAGATGCGGTCGAGCTCGCCGAGAAAGCGCGAGCGGTCCTGCGGCGCGAAACTGGCGTTGTAGCCCTTGCTTTCTCCGGTCTCGCGCAGATGCTGCTTGAGGTCGCGCATCGCCACCGCCATGCCGATCGTTTCCGGCGTGAACGGGCGCCCGGTCGGTCCGAGCACATGGGCGCCAAGCGCCACCGTGCGGGCGGCAAGCGGGATATCGGATGTCACAACGATGTCATTGGGCTTGGCATTGTCGACGATCCAGTCGTCAGCCGCATCGGCGCCCTTGGACACGACGACGTTGCGGATCATCGGATCGCGTGACGGGCGCAGGCCGCCATTGGAGACGAAGGTCACGACGACGCCATGGCGCTCGGCGACTTTCTCGACCTCGGCCTTCACCGGACAGGCATCGGCGTCGACGTAGATTGCGGGTGCGGGCATGGTTAATTCCAACGCGTGTGAGCGGTCGCTGTCCTCGCGGTCCAAGTCGCGATTTTCAGCGGCTTGTGGTTCTCGTTAATAAACCACCACGCTCCTGATCGACTTGCCCTCGTGCATCAGGTCAAAACCCTTGTTGATGTCTTCGAGCTTTAACGTGTGGGTGATCATCGGGTCGATCTCGATCTTGCCGTCCATGTACCAGTCGACGATCTTCGGCACGTCGGTGCGGCCGCGCGCGCCGCCGAAGGCGGTGCCCATCCAGGTGCGGCCGGTGACGAGCTGGAACGGCCGCGTCGAGATCTCCTGGCCGGCACCGGCCACGCCGATGACCACCGACTTGCCCCAGCCGCGGTGCGAGGCTTCCAGCGCCTGGCGCATCACCTTGGTGCTGCCGGTGCAGTCGAACGTATAGTCGGCGCCGCCGATCTGGTCGGCGCCGCGCTTGGTCATGTTGACGAGGTAGGGCACGATATCGCCATCGATCTCCTTCGGATTGACGAAATGCGTCATGCCGAATTTCTCGCCCCATTCCTTCTTGTCGTTGTTGAGGTCGACGCCGATGATCATGTCGGCGCCGGCAAGGCGCAGCCCCTGGATGACGTTGAGGCCGATGCCGCCGAGGCCGAAGACGGCGGCCGTGGCGCCGATCTCGACCTTGGCCGTGTTGATCACCGCGCCGATGCCGGTGGTGACGCCGCAGCCGATGTAGCAGATCTTGTCGAAGGGCGCGTCTGGATTGACCTTGGCCACCGCGATCTCGGGCAGCACGGTGAAGTTGGAGAAGGTCGAGCAGCCCATATAGTGGAAGATCTTGTCCTTGCCGATCGAGAAGCGCGACGAGCCGTCCGGCATCAGGCCTTGCCCCTGCGTGGCACGGATGGCGGTGCACAGATTGGTCTTCCTGGACAGGCAGGACGGGCACTGCCGGCATTCCGGCGTGTAGAGCGGGATGACGTGGTCGCCCTTCTTGACCGAGGTGACGCCCTTGCCGACATCGACGACGATACCGGCACCCTCATGGCCGAGGATCGCCGGAAAGATGCCTTCGGGATCGGCGCCCGACAGCGTGAATTCGTCGGTGTGGCAGATGCCGGTCGCCTTGATCTCGACCAGCACCTCGCCGGCGCGCGGGCCGTCGAGGTCGACCTCCAGGATCTCCAGCGGCTTTCCGGCGGCGACAGCGACAGCGGCACGGGTTTTCATCAAACATCTCCTCTCAGGGCAAATCTGCAATCGGGGCCGAGCATTAGCGTATCTGCAGGTGCTGGACTATGGGACGAATTGACAGTTGGTAGCCGGGTTTTGGTCGGCGGTTGGCCGACTTGCATCCGGGATAGCCGTCAACTTGCCTTGACCGGCCGGGCGAAGCCCATAAAAGAAGGGCAGCCGAGGGAACAAAACCGCATGTTCACAAAGATCCTGATCGCCAATCGCGGCGAGATCGCCTGCCGCGTCATCAAGACGGCGCGCAAGATGGGCATCGCCACCGTGGCGGTCTACTCGGACGCCGATCGCGATGCAGTGCATGTCGAGATGGCCGACGAAGCGGTGCATATCGGGCCTTCACCGGCCACGCAGAGCTATCTGGTGCCGGAGAAGATCATCGCCGCCTGCAAGGCGACCGGTGCTGAAGCCGTCCATCCCGGTTACGGGTTTCTGTCCGAACGCGCGTCGTTCTGTGAGGCTCTGGAGAAGGAAGGCATCGTCTTCATCGGCCCGAAACCCAGAGCGATCAGGGCGATGGGCGACAAGATCGAATCGAAGAAATTCGCCAATGCAGCCAAGGTCAGCACAGTGCCCGGCTGGCTCGGCGTTATCGAGAATGCCGATCATGCCGAGAAAATCGCCGGCGAGATCGGCTATCCCGTGATGATCAAGGCCTCGGCCGGCGGCGGCGGCAAGGGCATGCGCATCGCCTGGAGCAGGGCCGAGGTGCGCGACGGGTTCGACCGGGCGCGGTCGGAGGCGAAAAGCTCGTTCGGCGACGACCGCGTCTTCATCGAGAAGTTCGTGGTCGATCCGCGCCACATCGAGATCCAGGTGCTGGCCGATGCGCATGGCAACGCGCTTTACCTTGGCGAGCGCGAATGCTCGATCCAGCGCCGCAACCAGAAGGTCGTCGAAGAGGCGCCTTCGCCTTTCCTCGACGCCAAGACCCGCAAAGCCATGGGCGAGCAGTCGGTGGCGCTGGCCAGGGCCGTCGACTACCAGAGCGCCGGCACGGTCGAGTTCATCGTCGACAACGAAAAGAACTTCTATTTCCTTGAAATGAATACGCGATTGCAGGTCGAGCACCCGGTGACCGAGCTCGTCACCGGCATCGATCTGGTCGAGCAGATGATCCGCATAGCTGCCGGCGAAAAACTCGCTATCAAGCAAAGTGACGTCAAGCTGAACGGCTGGGCGGTGGAAAGCCGGCTCTACGCCGAGGACCCGTATCGCAATTTCCTGCCGTCGATCGGCCGGCTGACGAGATACCGGCCGCCGGAAGAGGGGCAGTTCGGCGACATCGTCATCCGCAACGATACCGGCGTCACCGAAGGGTCGGAAATCTCGATGTTCTATGACCCGATGGTCGCCAAGCTGTGCACCTGGGCGCCGACGCGGCTCGCGGCAATAGACGCCATGTCCGAGGCGCTGGACAGCTTCGTTGTCGATGGCATCGCGCACAACATACCGTTCCTGGCGGCGCTGATGCAGCATCCGCGCTGGCGAGACGGCCGACTGTCGACCGGTTTTATCGCTGAGGAATATCCCGACGGGTTCGCGCCGATCGTGCCTGACAACGAGGAAAAGGCCGTTCTGGCATCCATCGCCACTGCGGTCGAACTGCTGCGCCGCGACCGGCTCGACCGGCTTGGCGGGCGGTTGGCGCCTCATTCGGGTGCGCTGAAACGCGACTGGGTGGTCAAGATCGGCGAGGAGTACCTTTCGGCTTCCGTTCTCGAAGGTATGATCTCCATTCCGATGGAGCTCGATCTGTCGATCGATGGCGGCAAGGCGCTGACGGTGGTGTCGGATTGGCGGCCGGGCGATCTCATCTGGCGCGGCACGGTCGGCGACCGAAGAATCGCGGCGCAGATCCGGCCGGTCCTGAACGGGTTTGGCATCGCCTGGAAAGGCATGTCGGTGACGGCACGCGCGATGCTGCCGCGCACCGCCGAGCTCGAAAGGCTGATGCCGGAAAAAGTGGCGCCGGACACGTCGAAGATGCTGCTCTGCCCGATGCCCGGCCTCGTCGTGTCGATCGCCGTTGCCGAGGGGCAGGAGGTCAAGGCCGGCGAGACGCTGGCCGTGGTCGAGGCGATGAAGATGGAAAACGTCCTGCGCGCCGAGCGTGATCTCACCGTGTCGAAACTCAACGCGAAGCCAGGCGATAGCCTTGCCGTCGATGCGGTGATCATGGAATTCGCGTAAGGCTGTAAACAAAAACCCGCCTCGGCGGCGGGCCGTTGGCGCAAATCAGCACCATGCATATATTCCTAGCATACATGCCGTCACAAAGCAAGGGATCGCGAGCTTGCAGTGCTCGAATCGCAAAGCTGGACTCGCATCGTCCGGTACCGGACAATACGTCTTTATCGACTGAGTCCTTTCAATTGGCGCTAAAAAAGCATGGTGAATGAGATACTTCCACGCGACCCGTTGCGGCGCGAAGCCTTTGTGAAGGCGTCGAGGCCGGAAGTGCCGGCGCGGCCGTTCATCCATCTGCGCGTGCATTCAGCCTATTCGCTGCTCGAAGGCGCCCTGCAGCTCGGCACGGTCGTCGCCCATGCGGTCAAGGACGAGGCCCCGGCCATCGCCGTCACCGACACCAACAATCTGTTTGGCGCGCTTGAATTCGCGCAAAAAGCGGTGAAGGAGGGCATTCAGCCGATCATCGGCTGCCAGACCGCTCTCGCCTTTTCCGGCGAAGCCAGCGACAGCCAGCGCGACCGCAGGCGGCAGGGCCCGGAGATGCGGCCAGTGGTTTTGATCGCGGCGACCGAGGCCGGTTACAGCAATCTGGTCAGGCTGGTCAGCCGGGTCTATCTCGAAACGCCGCCCGGCGAGGCCGTGCATCTGACGACCGAGATGCTGCAAGGCCATTGCGACGGCCTGATCTGTCTCAGCGGCGGGCCGCGCGGTCCGATTGGCAACGCCTTGAAAGAGGATCGCCGCGATCTCGCCGAGACACGGCTTTTGGCGCTCAAGACGCTGTTCGGCGACCGGCTTTATGTCGAGCTGGACCGGGTTTCCGGCTATGACCGGGCCATCGAGCAATCGTCCGTCGATCTCGCGTACAGCCATGACCTGCCGCTGGTCGCCACCAACGAGGCGTTTTTCTCGTCGCGCGACGACTATGAGGCGCATGACGCGCTGATCGCCATCGCTGAAGGTTCGGTGGTCGCCGTCGACAATCGCCGGCGCCTTTCGCCCGATAATTTTCTGAGAGGCCAGGCCGACATGGCGCGGCTGTTCGCCGATCTGCCGGAAGCGATCGACAACACCGTCGAGATTGCGCTGCGCTGTTCCTACTATCCCAAGACCCGCAACCCGATCCTGCCGCGTTTCACAGGCAGCGATGTCGCCGACAATGACGCCGCGCTGAAGGCAGAGGCCGACGAACTGCGCCGCCAGGCGCACGAAGGGCTGGATGCGCGGCTCGCGGCGCATGGGCCCACACCCGGCTACACGGTCGAGCAATATCGCGAAAGGCTCGATTTCGAGCTCGGTATCATCGAGAAGATGAAATTCCCCGGCTATTTCCTGATCGTTGCCGACTTCATCAAGTGGGCCAAGGCGCAAGGCATTCCGGTCGGGCCGGGCCGCGGTTCGGGCGCCGGCTCGCTGGTCGCGTATTCGACGACCATCACCGATATCGATCCGCTGCGTTTCTCGCTGCTGTTCGAGCGCTTCCTCAACCCCGACCGCGTGTCGATGCCAGACTTCGACATCGATTTCTGCCAGGACCGGCGCGAGGAGGTGATCCGCTACGTCCAGCAGAAATACGGCCGCGACCAGGTCGGCCAGATCATCACCTTCGGTACGCTGCAGGCTCGCGCGGTGCTGCGCGATGTCGGCCGTGTGCTGCAGATGCCCTATGGCCAGGTCGACAAGCTATCCAAGATGGTGCCGTCGAACCCGGCCAATCCAGTCAAGCTCGCCGACGCCATCGCCAACGAGCCGCGCTTTGCCGAAGAGGCCGAGCGGGAGCCGATCGTGCAGACGCTGCTCGACATGGCGCAGAAGCTGGAAGGGCTCTACCGCCACGCCTCGACGCATGCCGCCGGCATCGTCATCGGCGATAGACCTTTGTCGGAACTGGTGCCAATGTACCGCGACCCGCGCTCCGACATGCCGGTCACCCAGTTCAACATGAAATATGTCGAGCAGGCCGGGCTGGTTAAGTTCGACTTCCTCGGCCTGAAGACGCTGACTGTGCTGGAGACCGCGGTCAAGCTGATCCGCCGCCGCGGCATCGAGATCGATCTCGCCCACATTCCGCTCGACGACCCCGATACCTACGCCATGCTGTCGCGCGGCGAAGTGGTCGGCGTGTTCCAGGTGGAAAGTGCGGGCATGCGCAAGGCGCTGATCGGCATGCGGCCCGACTGCATCGAGGACATCATCGCGCTGGTCGCGCTTTACCGGCCGGGACCGATGGAGAACATCCCGACCTATAACGCCAGAAAGCATGGCGAGGAGGAGATGGCGTCGATCCATCCGAAGATCGACCATCTGGTGAAGGAGACGCAAGGCGTCATCGTCTACCAGGAACAGGTGATGCAGATCGCGCAGGAGCTCTCCGGATACTCGCTGGGCGAAGCCGATTTGCTGCGCCGGGCCATGGGCAAGAAGATCCGCGCCGAGATGGACAAGCAGCGCGAGCGTTTCGTCTCGGGCGCCGTCGAGCGGGGCGTTAGCAAGCCGCAGGCCGACTTCATCTTCGATCTGCTGGCAAAGTTCGCCGACTACGGTTTCAACAAGTCGCATGCCGCCGCCTATGCGGTCGTCTCTTATCAGACGGCCTATCTGAAGGCGCACTACCCGGTCGAGTTCCTGGCCGCGTCGATGACGCTCGACATGGGCAACACCGACAAGCTCGCGGATTTCCGCCAGGATGCCCTGCGCCTCGGCATCGATGTCGTGGCGCCCTCGGTGATGACGAGCTTCCGTCCCTTCGAAGTCGGTGAGAACCGGATCTTCTATTCGCTGGCCGCGCTCAAGGGCGTCGGCGACGCGGCGGTCGAGCACATCGTCGCCAAACGCGGTGAAAAACCGTTCAAGAACCTCGCCGATTTCTGCGAAAGGGTCGATCCGAAAATCGTCGGCAAGCGGGTGTTCGAAAGCCTGATCATGGCCGGTGCGCTCGACTGCTTCGGCCACGACCGCGCCGCGATGGTGGCGGGCGTCGAGCGGATGATGGGGCTGGCGTCGCTGGCGCAGCAGAATGCACTATCGGGCCAGCACGACATTTTCGGCGCCTCGATCGGCGCACAGTCGCAGGCGCTCAACCTGCCGGCGACCGACCCGTGGCTTGCCGCCGACCGCCTGCACCGTGAATTCCAGGTGGTCGGCTTCTACCTCTCGGCCCATCCGCTGGACGAATACAAGGCGGCGCTGCAGAAGATGCGGGTGCAGACCTGGGCCGAATTCTCCGCCGCCGTCAAGCGCGGCGCTGCCGCCGGCAGGCTTGCCGGCACCGTCACCACCAAACAGGAGCGCAAGACGCGCACCGGCAATAAGATGGGCGTCGTGCAGTTTTCCGACACGTCAGGCCAGTATGAAGCCGTGCTGTTTTCCGAAGGTCTGGCGCAGTATCGCGACCTGCTCGAGCCCGGCCGTTCGGTGGTGATCACCGTTTCGGCCGAGGACAGACCCGAAGGCGTCAATCTGCGCATCCAGACCGTGCAGTCTCTGGAAGATGAGGCAAGCCGCATCCAGAAGGCCCTGCGCATCTTTGTCAGGAATGACCGACCGGCGTCGGCGATTCAATCGCAGCTTACCCAACGCGGCGACAGTCAGGTGAGCATTATCGTCATCAAGGATGAGGCGCAGGGCGAGGTCGAGATCGAACTGCCCAATCGTTACCGCGTCTCGCCGCAGATCGCGTCGGCCATGCGCGCGGTGCCGGGCGTGGTAGAAGTGGAACTGGTATGAGCGCGCTCTAAAAGCGGATCGATCGTCATTGTCTGCTCTCCGGCGCGTAATGGAGGATGACAACACCTGATTTGAGCGTCCTCGTCTCCAGATGCTTCAAGGGTATTCGGTTCGGGCCGCCCTTGAAGAGCGGCGTGCCTTTCCCGAGAATGACGGGGTTGATCCCGAGGTGATACTCGTCGATCAGGCCGTGCTCCATCAGGGTTGCCGTGAGGTCGGCGCTGCCGAACACGAAGATGTCTCCGCCGTCCCTGGTCTTCAGCTTGGAGACTTCTTCCGCGACATTGCCGTTGAAGAGCTTCGTGTTGTTCCAGTCGGCGCTTTTCAGCGTGCGCGAGAAGACCACTTTGTCGATCTTGTTCATGAAGTCCGCGATCCAGCCCTGCTCGGAGGGCCAATAGGCTGCCATGAGCTCGTAGGTCACGCGGCCGAAGATCAGCGTGTCGGCCTTTTCCTGGGTCTCATGAATGTAGTTCTCGAGTTCCTCTTCGAAAACGAACCAACTGATGTCCCTGTCCGGACCTTGGAAGAAGCCGTCGACGGTCACCATGTCCCAAATGATCAATTTTCTCATAGAATCCTCCTCTTCGTGTATCCCTTTGTGAATTCTCGGCCCGAAGCGGAAGCGCATGTTGGCGATTTGCCCGGCTTCCGAGACCTCGGTCTTCCCCAGCCCGATCGGCTCCATGCCCTCCTGACTGAAGAGGTGGATGCTGTTGCCGATGAGGACAGGCGCGACATGGATGAGGACCTCGTCCGCAGGCCCTAATTCGAGCCGACGGGAAGTCGCAGTATTTCAGTGGGATGCGACGAAGCGTTCCAGTTTGCCCAGAGTTTGCAGGCCCAGTTCCACTGCACCGAAGCCCTTCGCATCCTGGAACTCGGCAGCCGTGCTGAATACCATGCCCAGCGTTACCTTCGTTGCCCCGTCCTGATCCTCGAACGAGGCCCAGGCGTCGGCATGTTTCGGCCCGTTCTCGCCCCAATGCAGCGTATAGCCGATCCTCTCCTCGGGCCGGACCTCGTTATAGAGATGGTGGTTCGGGAAGACCGTGCCGTCAGGCGCGATCATGTCGAATACCCATTCGCCGCCCGTTCGCAAATCGATCCTCTTCGTTCGACAGGAGAAGCCATCCGGCCCCCACCATTGCGGCAGCGTTTCAGAGTTCATCCAGGCGCCCCACACGATGGATCGTGGCGCCCGAATTACCCGCTGCAGCACCATGGTTCGTTCCGCCGCGCCCGCGAGGTTGTCTAGTCCCGCGCCGAAGCCTTCGCGATAGCCTGCCTCCATGTCCTGCGCCAGCGAGGAAAGCTGCACCGTCACGACCAACCGGCTACGCTCGTCCGCACCTTCGAAATCGGCTGTCACCAGCGCTGCCGATTGCGTCACGCCTTCGGACGAGATCACCTCATAGTTCACGCTGCACAGCGCCGGCTGCAACGCCAGCCAACCGCACTCGCAGCGGATGTCCGGATGGCCCTCTACCTTGCAGAGCGAGACTTCGCGTCCACCCACCCTGGTATCGGCCTCCAAGAACTCCACGGTGACCGAGGGCGATGGCGCAGCCCAGATCGCCCGCGCGGCCGGGGCCGTCCATGCCTCCCACAGCGCCGCCAACGGCGCGGCCACGTCCCGTTCGAAGGTCAGCGTCGCAAAGCGGCCTTTCCTATCATCAGGCACCACGCGGGTCGCAATGTTTGTCGAGAGGTTCTGTGTCATTCTGCGCGCTCCTTCATCACATTCATTACAAACGCGTCCAACCGGTCAAGCCGAGCTTCCCAGATGGCCCGCTGTTCATCGAGCCATGTCCGTACTGGGTCCAGAGCCTCGGGCACGATGGCGCAGGTGCGTATCCGCCCGTCCTTGGAGGTGGAGATCAACCCTGCCTCCTCCAGCACGGAAAGGTGCCGCATCACCGTGGGCAGACGCAGTCCCGTGGGCCCAGCCAGATCCGTTACCCGCGCAGGTGTTTCGGCGAGCCGGGTCAGTATCGACCGGCGGGTCGGATCAGCCAGCGCGTGGAAGAGCAGCGAGAGATCAGGGTCATGCTTAGCCATGTCGCTAACTATCGCCCGACCAACCGGTCACGCAAGCGAAAACTTCGTCGAGTCGCTAAGTTTTTTCGCCCACCACGCGGAGTTGTTGAGCAGGCAGCTTTGCCGGGTCCGCTGAGAGGCTGCTAACAGCGATGCGAGCGCAGGCCGACGACTGCAATTGAAGACAAAATTCTCTCCGGATGTTCTCTACCAACGGCGACTTCCGCCGCTCTGCCCACTGGACGGCTGTCGCAGCGAACGTTATCGCAGTTGTCATGAAGGCGGCAGACAAGGACGAAGCGCAGGAGTTTTCAGCCTTGGCACGGCTGCGCGATACGTTGCGCAAGCTTTATCACGGGCGCACGCCGGCGGCTTTCCGGTTCCAACTGGCGGCGATCATCATTGACCTTGCCATCATCGCCTTCTTCATCGCCACACCGGTGATCCAGGAGTCGTCTTCGTTCCTCTGGCTCGACTATTCGGTGGCAGCACTTGTCGCCGCCGACATGATTGCACGGCTGCTTGCCTCAAACGACATGCTGCGCCTGATGAAACAGCCGACATCGTGGGTCGACGCCTTCATCCTACTGACGCTGCTGATGCCTTCGGCGCTGGCCAATCTGGGATTCCTGCGCATATTGCGGCTGTGGTCGCTGTCGCGCAGCGGCTCCCTGTGGCGGCATTTCGAAATGCGCGGCCTCAAAAAATGGCGCGAGGCAAGCCACGCGGTCATCAATCTCCTGACATTCCTGTTTGTCGTCACCGGTTTCGTCTACACCTTCTTCTTCCGCACCGGGGCCGGTCTCGAAGGCTATGTCGACGCGCTGTATTTCACCGTCGCGACGGTGACCACGACCGGCTTCGGCGACATCGTCCTGCCGGGCATATCAGGCAAGCTCACCGCGATCGTCACCATGATCATCGGCATATCGCTGTTCGTCAGGCTGGCGCAGGCGCTTTTCCGGCCCGCCAAGGTCTTCTTCCCGTGCCCGCAATGCGGCCTTCAACGGCACGAGCCCGACGCCGTCCACTGCAAGGCCTGCGGGCATCTCCTCAAGATACCCGACGAAGGCGACTGAAATGCGGGCTATAGCGCCGTTTTTGTGAAATAAAACAGCCCTCTAGCTCTTTGCTTTGACGCATTTTGTCGGA
Source organism: Mesorhizobium robiniae (assembly GCF_040545535.1). NCBI lineage: Bacteria > Pseudomonadati > Pseudomonadota > Alphaproteobacteria > Hyphomicrobiales > Phyllobacteriaceae > Mesorhizobium > Mesorhizobium robiniae. The sequence continues at coordinate 456,595 of NZ_JBEPMC010000006.1, read as the reverse complement.
CGCCAAACAAAGACGTTTGGCAGCAAAATGCTAAGACACTGCCACTTCCGCGGGTTTGGTGGCTTTCTTCTGCAGGTTGAGCAGATTGCCCATCAGGATCAGCAAGGCACCGCCGGCGGTGAAGGCGTCGATCTGCTCCTGATAGAGCAGCCAGCCGATCAGCGCCGACAGTGGCACGCGTAAAAAATCCATCGGCGAGATGACGGTCGCGTCGGCATAGGCAAGCGCGCGGGCCATGCAGAAATGCGACGACATGCCGGTGAAGCCGATCAGCAGGATCCACGGCCACAGTTCGAGCGGCGGGTTGCGCCATTCGTAGAGCGCCGGGGCAAGACCGAGCACCGACTGGATGACCATCATCCAGAAGATGATGCACACGACGCTGTCCGTCCGCGTCAGCGATTTGACCAGAACCACTGATATACCGAAGCAGACCGCGGCACCTAGCACGATGACATGTCCCGGATCGACGGGGCCAACGCCCGGACGTACGATGATCATCACGCCGATCAATCCGAGCACGATGGCCGCAAGTCTTGGCCGGCTGAGCCTTTCGCCAAGAAAGCCGACCGCCAGAATGGCCGTCCAGATCGGCGTCGTGAATTCGATCGAGATGAGTACGGCCAGCGGGATCAGCGTCAGAGCGTAAAGCCAGGCTGCCTGACCTGTATAGTGAATAACGTTGCGGGCGATATGGGCGATGGGTCGTTTCGTGCGCATCGCAGCAAAGCCGCCTGACATCATCACCAGCGGCAGGAGTATGAAAAAGCCGATCACCGAGCGCAGCTCCACCACCTGGAAAACGTTCAGCTCGGCGGTCGTGGCGCGACCGGCGACCGACATCGCCAGAAACGAGGCGACCGACAGCGCCATCCAGAACGCGGCCTTGGGGATCGAGGGTGAGGGTGCCATGGGCGCTATGTCGCAAGCCCGGACTTTCACTGCAACCGCTAAGGCGATGCATTCGGCTGGGCCAGACGCTGCGCGTTGCAAAACAGTCATGTTGAAGGCGGAACCTGCCATGACGGCAGGCGTTGATTCCCAGTATTGATCCCAGAAGGAAGTGCCTTGTTTCCGATCTCAACGAGGAGAGATTCGATGAAATCATTTGCACCATTTGTACTTGCCGGCTGCCTGACGGCTGCAGCTGGCGCGGCTCACGCTGATGAAGCCGATTTTCTCCGCTCGTTCCAGGGCAGTTTTACCGGGAAGGGGACTGTCAAGGTAACCACCGAGGCACCGACGGTGAACGTCTCCTGCCGCTTCAGTTCCGACGCGACATCGAACTCATTGTCGCTGGACGGCACCTGCCGCGGTCTCGTCGTGGTGACGCGCGCCATCAGTGCCGACCTGAAGTCCAGCGGGACGAAGTACACCGGCACCTATGTCGGATCCCGCACCGGGCCAGCACAGCTCAGCGGCAGGCGCTCGGGCAATGCGATCAATCTCGGCATCCGTTGGGCGAAGGAGGTCAATGGCGATCGCACGGCGCAAATGACGGTCGAGAAGAACGGCGAGGACGGCATGCGGCTGACCGTTATCGATGTCGACCCGAAAACCGGCGAGCGCGTGATGACCAGCCGGATCGACTTGCGGCGCACTTGATCTTCTCGCCTGGCATGATCTCTTCGGAGAACCGGTTTTCCACTTTTCGCTTACGCGGCTCTCCGGTTCGGGATCATCGTCTAGCCAGTTGTGAAAATCTGACGCTTGGTACCCGACGCGAAAGACGGCTCGGGGCGGCTAGCAGTCCTTGCGGTTGTCGCAAAAATCAGTCGCGAAACTCTCACTTTGGGGTAGGCAAACCACTCATTGGATGGCCAAGGCAAAACTCTCGCGAAATTCAGGATTTTGCGAAACCATGCTGCCCATCAATGCTCCGTCTTCAGCGCTCGATCAAAAGCCTCAGTGACCATATTGACCAACTGCTTATGAATTTCGAGGCGGGGGTGTCCTCCTCCGTCTGAGCAGATGCGATCTCCGATCTTTTCGGAATCAGCGATCTCGGCCGCGCCGGGTTTGCATACGCCAAACATGCTGTAATGGCTCGCATCCTCGATCGTGGAATACTTACCCTCCGGAATGGCCTTAGCTATCCCGGAAGCGAGCGCGGTCCGAGGGATCTTTCCTGGTCGGCCAAGGTTCACGATCTCGACAGGAATGGAAACCTCCGAAAACGTATTGGTCTGAAACACGTCCACCGGCGCAGGATCAATCGCCATGGCAAACTGAATTCTTCTGTCTTCGTTGTTCCGACCAGCCAGCTTCATATCCATGGCGTGAAGATCAACGCCGCTTTGCCTCACCCAACCGCAAAGCGAGGGATTAAGGGCGTCGGTGTCACAGTAGCTTGCCAGACGGATTGGGTCGATACGAGCGCCGACAAGCGCCAAAACAGTGTTTCCGCCCGCCGAAAGCCCGAGTGCGCCGACCTTGCCGGCTTCGAGGCTATCCTTAAAAGGCGCATCTTTCTCGATCGCATCCAAGGTCGCTGTGATATCGGCAGGCCTCAACCAAAGCTTCATCGTCTCTGCTGCTGATCTGTTTGCCCCGGCGTTCCCGGGATGAGTAGGAGCCACCACGATGAACCCCTGTTTCGCCAATGGCGTTGCAATCCAGCTCATAGCTTGCGGAGTTCCTCCCAAGCCAGCGCCATGGGATAGCAAGATCAGTGGATATTTTCCGCGCGAGATCGGAGCTTCGAGCATGGCGTCCGTTCCCACGAAAAATACGCTCTCGCCAAGCGTGACAGGTTTGCCGCCTGGGTCCGCCGGATACCAAACGGTCACGGCAAGATCGCTGCCTCGCTCTTTGGAGGGAGCCGAGATCTGGCGCACGCCGACAAATTCGCTGGCAGAAGCCGAGTTGTGCGCCATCAACACGGGAGAGATGATGCCGCAAAGCAATGTCGCGAGTTTTATCAACAATTTCATAGGATTTCCTCGTATGGCCTTCATCCTCGGCACGCTGCTGATCTTCATCCGCATTCTGATTTTATGCTGACGGAGACGAGCGTGGGGTCAGGCTGAAACTTGCCCAAAAGAGAACACGGCGCGCCCTCTAACACGATCTTGGACGTTCGAGATCGCGATTCAGGTCGTTTCGTGCGATGACTTTGGCCGGAGGGCAAAGGGCTACGAGGCGGGCTCTTCCGTTCGCGCATCGGGCGCGGGAGATGTCTCGCCGCCCCTGCGCCGATAGCTGCTCGGCGTCATGCCTGTGATGCGTAGGAATTCCCGATTGAAGTTCGATTTTGTGCCGAAACCAGATTCCAGCATGATGACGGTCACCGGATCGCGTGTCGTGACCAGCCGTCGTTTGGCATCGCTGACACGGTATTCATTCACAAGCTGTGAGACGTTGCGGCCATGAATCCGGTTCAGAGCGCCGGAAATCTGGCGTCCCGGGATGCCGGCACGTCGTGCAAGACGCTCCAGCGTCAAGTCCGGATCGCGATAAAGATGTTGCTCCCGCATTAGAGCATCGACCCGGCTTGCTATTGCTTCGTCATCCTCGATGCTTGTTGACGCTGGCAATGCGGAGGAGGAGGCGAAATCGTCCGCAGAGGAATTTGTCTCATTGTCGGGGTGAGTATTATCCGCGACCGTGGCGGCATAACCGGCGACCGCCAGCCATAGAACGCTCGCAACGCTTAGAAGCGTTCGCGCCTGCTGGCCATCACCAAGGACGAAATCGAGCGACACTATTGCGTCGATAAAGGCGGTCACAACAAGCATGACGGCCACTGCGACGAGCGCCTTATGTGCGGTCCATTCATCGGTGATACGTACGGCGGAAAGTGCGCCCGGCCCCTTCCGGCCAACCCTTAGAAGCGCAAGACCATATCCGAGGTAAATGGCAAAGAGAACGATATCGATTGGTGCGCGCCAGAAGGCGACGAGAATTGCAACGATGCTCGCCGGTACCAGGTGCGGCAGTATGTCGGTGGGTCTTACAAGCCTATTGCGACGGAGCTGGTCGAAAGCTGCAAAGGTGAGCGCGGGAAGGACCGCCGCGACGACTGGCTGAATAAAACGGGCCGGATCCCAGCCAACGTTCCAATTCAGTCCCGACAAGACTGCCTGAGCGGCAAAAGTGGCGACGAGCAGAGGAAACAGCCCTAGTTTCCGTTCTCCCTGCCGGATCATCCGCACCAGGATGAGGCAGAGAACAATGGAGATGACGAATGGAAGCGGTATCGAAGGCATGAGTGACCAGTAGCACGGACGGGTTTTTAGTCGTATGCGTCAGTGCAGGATTCGCAAACTCCCGATTAAAGCGACAGTTTCGCACCCGGCTTTTGCGACATCGCGTAAATCAAGTTTTGCGACATTTCTCCCAAGCTTCGGGTCCAACAGGTATCCCGCATTGGGGTACCAAGCGTCAGTCACTCCTCGATCGGCTCGGGCGGGTGGGCGTTGCGGCCCTTGCCGAAGGTGTAGCCGGTCTCGACCGCGTTGCGGCCGAACTTGTCGCGCAGCGTATCGATGGCGCCTTCGGCCATGGCGCGCTTGCGCGACTGGATGTCGACGAGGTCTGGCGGATCGGCCTTTTCGTCGTTCGAGAGGTCGCTGACACCGATACCGAGCAGCCGGTATCTTGTGCCGTTCGCCTCCTTGCGCAGCAGCTCGAGCCCGGTCGAAAAAATGCGGTCGGCCAGCCGTGTCGGGTCGGCAAGCTGGCGGTTGCGCGTACGGGTCTTGAAATCCTGGGTCTTCAGCTTCAGCACTACGGTGCGCCCGGCAATGCCGGATTTCTTCAGCCGCCCCGAGACCTTTTCCGACAGCGCTCTCAGCACCGAAACCAATTCATCCAGAGAAGCGATGTCGGTGTCGAAGGTGGTCTCCGCCGAGACGCTTTTTGCGTCCTGGTCGGGATGGACGCGGCGTTCGTCCTCGCCGCGTGAAAGATGATAGAGCCGGTCGCCCATCACGCCGTAGCGGCGCATCAGGTCGCTGCGCTCCATGCGCTGCAACTGGCCGATCATCCGGATGCCGTCTCGTCCAAGCGTTGCGGCGAAGGCTTTTCCCACACCCCAGATCAGCGTCACCGGCTGCTCGGCCAGAAAGCCTGATGCTTCGGCCTCGCCGATCACCGAAAAGCCGCGCGGCTTGCGGAAGTCCGACGCCACCTTGGCCAGGAACTTGCAGTAGGAAAGCCCTGCTGAAACGGTGATGCCGATCTCCTTCTCCACGCCGAGCGCGAAGCGTGCCAGCACCACCGCAGGTGGCAAGCCGTGCAGGCGCTCGGTGCCGGCAAGGTCGAGGAATGCCTCATCGATGGAAATCGGTTCGACCAACGGCGTCAGCGCCTGCATCGTGGCGCGCACCTCACGGCCGACGCGCGCATATTTTTCCATGTTCGGCGGGATGACGACCGCTTCCGGACAGGCTTCGAGCGCTTTGAACATTGGCATCGCCGAGCGCACCCCGTGGATACGGGCGATGTAGCAAGCGGTGGATACGACACCGCGTTTGCCGCCGCCGATGATCAACGGCCGGTCCTTCAGCGCCGGGTTGTCGCGCTTTTCGACGGCCGCGTAAAACGCGTCGCAATCGATATGGGCAAGATGCAGCCGGTAGAGCTCCGGATGGCGGGCGAGCCGCGGGCTGCCGCAGCGTTCGCAGCGCCGTGCCTCGCTGCGCTGGAAGCTCAGGCAATCGCGGCAAAAACCGTGGTCGGGATTATTGACAGAGGCCGCCATCGCTGCGAACATAAAGAGAACAAATGCAATGGTACGTCAGGACGGACGCCACGACAAGCGGCGGGCCGGGAGAGAGCTCATGAATACGACCATAGCGCCGCTGGTGCCCGAGCTTTGGGTGGATTTCGAAGATCTTTTCGGTAAGCAAGGTGCCTGCTACGGCTGCTGGTGCACGCATTTCCGGCTGTCGCCGGCAACGCGCCGCGCCAGCAACCGGGAACGGAACAAGGACCACATTAAGGCGCGGATCGAGGCCGGGCCGCCGCCCGGCCTGCTGGCGTTCGAAGATGGCAAGGCGGTCGGCTGGATGCAGATCGGCCCGCGCGCCGACGTGCCCGAATGGAACAATAAGGGCAGGGGATCGGCGCCGGTCGATCCCGCTGACGCCACGGATCCCGGCGTCTGGGCGATTTCCTGCTTCTTCATTCGCGTCAAGGCGCGCGGCAGGGGCGTCAGTCATCGCCTGGTCGAAGGCGGTATCGCATTTGCGCGCCAGAACGGCGCGCGGCTGGTCGAGGCATGTCCGATCGACCTGTCGAAAGATTCGCGTTCGATCGGGCTGTTCGTCGGCTCGTCGAGAGTCTTCGAAAAAGCTGGTTTCGAGAGGCTGGTCGAGCGCAAGGCCGGCCGGCCGCTGATGCGATTGGTGCTTTAGCTGCGAGCTTTGCGCGCCGTTGTCGCGGCCGTCGCTTGAACCATGATGGCCAGCCTGCATGGGCTGACGAGACGGCGCCAATGGACGGCCTTGCGATACAATGCTGTCAGCAGGAATAAATCCTTCTGCGGTCCGTTCCTCCTCGGATTTTCCATGGAGGCTATCGATGTTTCATTTTTCCCAGACCTCTCGTTCGATCCGGTTTGTCTGTCGGCCGGAAGACCATGGCGTCATCGCCCCGCCAGTGGCGGCCAAGACGGTCCTGCCGGACTGGTTCCGCAAACTGCCGGCAGTCGATTCGCAGCATGCGTCAGCTACCAACAATGGCCTCACCATCAAGCGCTGCATGCCGTTTCTCGATGCTATGACGACCGGCTGGATCCTGCCGCTCGCAGCGACCGTCCGCCTTGAGATCAAGAATGGCGGCCGCACGGTCGATGCCGGCTGGGAGTTCGACAGGACTATGGTGAGCAATCATGGTGCCCATCAGGTCGCCGGCAACCCTAGGGAACCGGGTCCGCCGTGCAAGTTTCACAACTACTGGTCGATCCGTACTCCGCCGGGATGGAGTTCCTTGTTCCTGCCGCCGCTCAACAGGCCGGCTCAGCCTTTCGAATGCGTCGCCGGCATTGTCGATACCGACACCTATGCAGCCCACATCCATTTTCCGTTTTTCGCGACCGCGCCAGACGGCCTCTACGTCATCGAAAAGGGAACGCCGCTCGTCCAGGTCATTCCGATCCGCCGCGAAGGCGCGGCACTGAAGGCGGAGATCCGGGCGGAAACCGGCGGCGAGGCGACCGAGCGCGAAACGGTCTACCGCAACACGATCGCGAGCGAAGGCTGGTATCGCAAATGGGCCCGCGCAGCCCGTTAGAGCGGCGGACTTTCAAGCCGAACCGTGCCGCCGCTCTTTTGAAAGATCGGCGATCGGCAGCGAATGTCCATAGTCCCTTTCAACGGCTAATCTCAGTGGCAGAATCGCAAACCTTCGAGATCGGCCGAGACATCCCTCCCTTCGTCATCCCAGGGCGGAGCAGGAGCGAAGCGACGTCGCGGAGACCCTGGGATCCATGCCGTTACCTCGCGGCAGTGCTCCGGCGGACCAGAACCGAACGCTACCACCCCGTGCCTCGAAAGAGCTCGAACCACTCCGGATTGGTCTTCTCGACCAGCTCGATCTTCCATTGGCGCGGCCAGCGCTTCAGCGACTTCTCGCGCTGGATGGCATCTCGAATGTCGAAATGCTCCTCGTACCAGACCAGACGCTGCACGCCGTAACGGCTGGTGAAGCGCGAACCTTCGCCGGATTTGTGCTCCGGCAAGCGGCGGCCGAGATCATTGGTGACGCCGATGTAGATCGTGCCACGCTTCTGGCTCGCGGTCATGTAGGCATAGCCGGTCATGTTTGAAGGGTAGCTGGCACCGTTGCGGATACAAGCGCTGTTCTGAGCCGCTGCACTCTTCGGCTGATGTAACGGCATGGATCCCAGGGTCTCCGCGACGTCGCTTCGCTCCTGCTCCGCCCTGGGATGACGAAGGTGTGGTGGGGATCGGCGGCTGGAGGCGGGCCGCCAACAGACTTTTTCCCGGAGAAGAATGCGAAACGGGGGCCACTGGGCCCCCGTTTCTTTGTGGATTGCCAGAGCGGCGGACTTTCAAGTCGAAGCGTACCGCCGCTCTGGTCCGTTGCCCTAGCGCGACCGCCAGGTGCGCGACCACCCGCGATCCGAACCATTCGAGTTCGAATTGGAGGAGCTGTTCGACGATGAGTTCGAATTCGAGTTGCTCGACGAATTGGAGCTGGAATTCGACGAACCGTTGGACGAAGAGTTCGAGCTCGAATTGCTCGACGAATTAGAGCTGGAATTCGATGAACCGTTGCTCGACGAATTGGAGCTCGAATTTGACGAACTGTTGCCCGCGACGATGAAGGAACCGTCGCTTTGGCTGGTCATTGCGGCCGGCGGACGCTCGGTTTCCAGGGGCGCCGCAGGATACTCCTTCGCCTGCGCCGCCGTGCTCGCGAGCGCTGCCATTCCTGCGACCAGTGTCGACTTGAGTTTCCAGTATCTTGTCATGGTAGTTACTCCTTGTTTCAGACTGGACCGGCAGTTGCGGTCCGGCGGAGTAACGGGCGATTGCCGGCTTTATTCCATTCAGGAGCAAGCCGGCCGCCGCAGCTTCACTTCCGATCCTTCTGACGGACCTCGCTCAGCGCTTGAATTTCTTCCTCGGCTGACATCGGAGCGCCTGCTTCGATCGCCGAGAGATAAGCGTCGAGGGCTTCGGTCGACGAAGCCGGGGCGTACCCTCCCGCGTCGCCTGGCGCCACAACAGCGAAGCTGACGCGCCATTCGTCGCCGGAACGGCAGGCGACCGACACGACCGTGGAGCGGTTCTGAGAGTCGACCTCGAATTCGCGGCACAAATCCTGCGAATTGTTGCGGAAGGTGGCGATAGCCCGGAACCGGTCGCTAATCCCGGCGAGCCTGATTTCCTTCCCGGATTCGACCGTTTCAAGGGCTTGGCCGAGGGCAGGCCTGATGACGCCGGCAACCCACAGCCCGCCCTGTGCGCGTTCGTTGGTGCCTGCAGCCCAATACCCTGCGAGCGCGCCGACGACGGCCGCGAGAGAGGCGGCAATTGGCAGCATCCATTGAGACCTGGATGGAGGTCCCGCTATCCGCCCGCCGCTGAAGGGCAATACCGATGTCGTCCTCTCGCCGGCGCGCCTGGCCTCAATCATCTGCTCGACGGCCGCGGCAAGTTTTTCGGGAACCGGCTCGTCGAGCAGCGGCTTCAGCGCGCCCTGCGCCTGCGCTCTGGTTTCGATGAACATGGCAACCCTGGTAACCAGACGGTCGTCGGTCTCCATCGCGCGCTCGATCCTGGCGGCCATGTCGGGATCAAGCTCACCGTCGGCGAACTGCATCAGGATCTCGTCCGAAAAAATCTCCTCGGTCATTTGCTAGCCCCTTTTGTGACCGCAGAACGGGTGGGAGCCATGGATATTCCAGTGGCGTCCGCCAAATTCTTCCTCGCTCGGGCCAGCCTGCTCATCACCGTGCCGATCGGCACGGCAAGAACTTCCGCGGCTTCCTTGTAGGAAAGCTCTTCGACACAGACCAGAAGCAGCACGTCGCGCTGATCGTCGGCGAGCTCGCCGATGGCTTGCGCCACGCTGTTCAGCGCCAGCCGCGCTTCCATCTCGCGCTCGCCGGATACGCCGGCGATGTCATGGCGCTCGTCGATATCTTCCTGCGGGCCGGCTGTCTTGCGCTTGCGGATGTCGTCGATCCACAGATTTCGGAGAATCTTGAACATCCAGGCGTCGAATCGCGTCCCCCGCTCGAAGCTCTGCTCGTTGGCGAGTGCCCGCTCGCAAGCTCGCTGGACAAGGTCGTCCGCCAAGTCGCGGGACCGGCAGAGCGCAATCGCGAACCGCCGCAGATTCGGGAGAAAGGCGACAAGCTGATCTTGGACGCGGTCGGTTTTTTCCGGCATGTTGCTCCAAGTTCTGGAATAAAGCGGCCCCGCGCCCGTTCCTCGCAACGCTAGCTTATTGCCTGATGGGTCCGCTAGCCTCGCAATGTTGAAAATCGGCAACGGCGGGAAGGGAGATTATGAGCGACACCTCATGGCTGAGATCAAAAGCCCTGCTGCCCTTCTGGGTAGCTGTCGCGTTGCTGGTCGATCCCCAGGCGCCGAGCGGCCAGATGGCGTTCGGCGAGTTTGGACCAAAATCGGCATTCGCCGATGACGATGGTGGCGGTGGTGATGATGGTGGTGACGATGACGGCGGCGGTCGATCTAGCTCGTCCTCTGATCGTTCGGGAACGGTTCCTCGCTGGTCGACCCGACCGTTTCGCACACTGACGGATCGGTTTCTTCCGCGACCGCCAAGACGCGGCGGCGGCAGGCGAGCGCAACGGCCCGTCGTCCCTTTGCCGTCTCGGGCGCCGGATCAGATCGTGGCGACCGGGCTGAGTTCGGCTGAAATCGGTCGGCTTCAGGCAACGGGCTTCACCGTCCTGGACCGCGCCGACATCCAGCTTCTGGGGTCGGAGCTGGTCCGGCTGCGCATACCACCCAATACGCCGCTGGAGGCTGCGCGCGATCTTGTCATCGACGCCGCTCCGCAGTCGACAGCAGATTTCGTGCATTACTACCGGCCCGGACAAGAAGCCGAATGCACCGGGCCCCACTGCGCCGCCGCCGGCCTGATCGGCTGGCCGGCCCATATCGGTCTTCCCGCCGGCTGCGGGGGCAATGTCACGATCGGCCTCATCGACACGGCGATCAATCCCGCGCATGCCGCCTTCGCGAAAGGCCGGGTCGAAGTTCTTCGCCTGTCGGACGACGGCCTTCCCGAGTCCGGCCGCCAGCACGGCACCGCCGTCGCGGCCCTGCTCGTCGGTGGCGCCGACAGCCGCACCCCAGGCCTCCTGCCGCATGCCAGGCTTATCGCGATCGATGCGTTTCACCGGGGCGATCGCCAGGACGACCGCTCGGACGCCTATGATCTTCTTCGCGCGCTCGATCTTCTTTCCATGCGCGGCGTGCAGGTGACGAATATGAGCCTGTCAGGCCCTGCGAATGCGCTTCTCGAGCAGTTTGTCCGGAGACTTGCAGAACGCGGCATGGTGATCGTCGCCGCCGCCGGCAATGGCGGTCCAAGGGCCGGACCGTCCTATCCGGCGGCATACGCGGATGTGATCGCGGTGACGGCGGTGGATCGCATGAAACGTCCCTACAGGCGTGCCGGCCGTGGCGAGCATATCGACCTGGCCGCCCCCGGTGTCGGAGTGTGGACCGCCGCTTCTGTCAGCGGCGCCCGGTCGAAGACCGGCACCTCTTTCGCGGCGCCGTTTGTTGCCGCCGCAGCGGCGTTGATGAAGTCGGCAAACAGCACCGCCACCGCAGCAGACATTCATGACGCGCTCGGCAAATCGGCGGAAGATCTCGGCGCGCCGGGCAAGGACGCCGTCTTCGGCTGGGGCCTGCTCAATGCCCGCGCCGCTTGCGCTGTCATACCGAAGAAGGCGACGTGACGCTATCGTATCCAGCGCCTGTGACTGCATGGGCTGCACTGGCCGTTTGTGCGTCTTACAATCCGAGCGCCGCCGCGATCTTCGGCGCGGCTTCGCGCCAGTCCTCGACCACAACGATGTCGTCGGGCATCGGCGGCAGGAAGGCGCGCATCGAATTGTCGGCCATCAGATGGAAGAGATGGGCATCGGCGACCGAATTGCGCGCTGATACCAGATTGTTCGGCTGGTCGTCGACGAAGGCGACCGGCCGGCCCTTATTGCCACGCAGCTTGGCCACCGCTGGACCCTTTGCCATTTCGGTGGTCAAGAGCGGATAAGTCAGCCCGAGGGCGTCGAGATGGGCGCGGCGAACCGCACGATGCTTGTGTGGCATGGCGGTCAGCATGACGATCTCGGCGCAATCGCCGAGTACCGTGAGCGCCTCGGCGGCGCCGTCGGTTATGCTTTGCCAATCGGCCTGCGCATGGAAGAACTCGTCCAGAAGTGCGGTCACCTCCGCCTGCTCGACCAACCGGCCGCTCGCCTGTTCGGCGATGTTGCCGGTCAGGCGGAAGGAGGCAAAGGTCAAGCCGAAGCCGCGGGCTTGAAGAAAATGCGGAAACGGCCGGATGAATTCGAGCACGACATCGTCGACATCAAGCACCAGCAGCGGCCGGTCGTCGGCGGCCAGTTCCTCGATTTGACGCGCAGTTTCGGGATCGTCGCTCATATGGAATGCTCATGATTGTCGTCGCCAAGCGGCAGCGCCCGCAACGCCTTGCCGACGGAAGCCGGCGGCGTGCCGGTTTGCTCGGCGAACCGCATGAGCGTCGGCTCATGAGCGAGGATGAACTGCAGCACGCCGGCCAGGAATCCCGGCTCGCCGGCTGCCTGGCGGATGGAATGCGCCTCGATGCCGGTGATCGCCAGGAAACGGGGCAGAAGTTCCGGATCGGCGGCGACGAAGCCCAAGGCCTTCACGGCAATGGTTTCCGCTTCCTCGCGCATTGACGCTGCGTTTGCCATCACTACCTTCTTGTGCGGTGGAATGAGTCTCTTTTTGGCAGTAATCGCAAGCGTCGCCTGCGGCAAGCCATCTGCCTCTGCAATGCGGTGTTCGAGGTGAAATCCGAAGCTTTTCCGGCAGTCGGTTTCCGTTTCGTCAATTATATTGCCGTAGAGTCGAGCAGGGTTTTGGTGCGTACCGGCGAGGGCGCATGACGGCAACCTTCGAGCAGAAGGCGGGCCGGGACGGGAAATCGATGCCTAAGAAGGTCATGATCGTCGAGGACAATGAGCTCAACATGAAGCTCTTCCGGGACCTCATCGAAGCGAGCGGTTACGAGACGGTACGCACGCGCAACGGCCTGGAAGCGCTGGATCTGGCGCGACTGCACAGGCCGGACCTCATTTTGATGGACATCCAGCTGCCCGAAGTGTCGGGGCTGGAAGTGACCAAATGGCTGAAAGAAGACGACGACCTCCATGTCATCCCGGTCATTGCCGTCACGGCATTCGCAATGAAGGGCGATGAGGAACGCATCCGCCAGGGTGGCTGCGAAGCCTATATTTCCAAGCCGATCTCGGTGCCGCGTTTCATCGAAACCATCAAATCTTACCTGGGCGATGCCTGATGCGTCCTTCCAGCCGAGCCGGAGCTTCATGAGATGACTGCGCGGATCCTCGTCGTCGACGATATCCCTGCCAATGTGAGGCTGCTCGAGGTCCGGCTGCTTGCCGAATATTTCGAGGTGCTGACCGCCACCAACGGGCTGGACGCGATCGAGACCTGCGAAAACGGCAAGGTCGATGTCGTACTGCTCGACGTGATGATGCCCGATATGGACGGGTTCGAGGTCTGTCGCCGGCTGAAGAGTGATCCGGCGACGTCGCACATACCCGTCGTTATGATCACCGCGCTCGACCAGGTTTCGGACCGGGTGCGCGGCCTCGAGGCCGGTGCCGACGATTTTCTGACCAAGCCGGTCAATGATCTGCAATTGATGACGCGCGTTAAAAGCCTCGTCAGGCTGAAGACGTTGACGGACGAACTGCGCCTGCGCGCCTCGACCACGCGCAATATCGGTATCGAGGAGCTGTTGAGCCGCAACTTCGCATCGGCAGACACCACGCCGAAGGTTCTGCTGATCGACGAGCGCAAGCCCTCCATCGAGCGCATCCAGAAAATGCTGCGCGGCAGCGCCGACCTCGACATTGCTACCGATCCGCATGCCGGTTTCTTCCAGGCCGCCGAGACGCCCTATGAATGCGTGATGATCTCGACGGCCTTTGCGGACTTCGATCCGCTCAGGCTCTGTTCGCAACTGCGTTCGCTCGATCGTACTCGTTTCCTGCCGATCATCCTTCTGGCGCAGGAAGGTGAGGAGGGGCGTATCATCCGCGGCCTCGAACTCGGCATCAACGACTATCTGATGCGGCCGATCGACCAGCAGGAGCTGACGGCTCGGCTGCGCACGCAGGTGCGCCGCAAGCGCTACAACGACCAGCTGCGCGCCAGCGTTACCCAGACCATCGAGATGGCGGTGACCGATGCCCTGACGGGATTGCACAATCGCCGTTACCTGGACAGCCATCTGCAGACGTTGTTCGACCGCGCCGTGGCGCGGCGGCGGCCGCTGTCGGTGATGATCACCGATCTCGACCGCTTCAAGACCATCAACGACGCGCATGGTCACGACGGCGGCGACGAGGTGCTGCGCGAATTCGCGCGACGGCTGCGCAAGAATGTGCGCGGCATCGATCTCGCCTGCCGCTTCGGTGGCGAGGAGTTCGTGGTGGTGATGCCGGACACGGACGGCGCAGTCGCCGAAAAGGTGGCGGAGCGCATTCGCGCCGAAATCGCCCAGATGCCGTTTGCTGTCGGTCACGACGGCAAGACGATCGAGGTTACCGTCAGCGTCGGCGTCTCTTCGGTGCTGAAGGGCTTGGACTCAGTTGCCGGGCTGATGAAACGCGCCGACCTCGCGCTCTATGAAGCCAAGAGCGCCGGCCGCAATCGCGTCGTCGCCAAGGCGGCTTAGCGCCGATTATCCAGTCGGTGCGACAGGGTTACGAATTTACCTTAACGCAAGCGATTCGCGGGCTTGGTTAAGAAATTGTTGATTTTCACAGGCCGTTGCGCAAATGTGCAGACCAATGACGGAACCGGCGCGAGGGTAGATCGCCGGGTCGATCCGAAGAATACCCCATGATTCAGGTCCGCCGCATCTCCTGGGTCCGTGGGGTCGGCCGGCCGGCGCTGGCACATAGTGGCCTCCTCGTACCGCTGCCAAACGCCGACCGGCCCCCTCTTTCCGAAAAGACATCGAGACTCTGCGCTAAACCTTGGAAATATCGGACTTTTCGAAGCCTTGAACAAAAACGCCGCCCACAGGGGCGGCGTTTTGGTTTGAGAGCAAGAAACCAGATTACTTGATCTTGGTTTCCTTGAACTCGACATGCTTCTTGGCGACCGGATCGTATTTGCGGAACGACAGCTTGTCCGTCTTGGTGCGGCTGTTCTTGCTGGTCACGTAGAAGAAACCGGTGTCGGCGGTCGACAGAAGCTTGATCTTGATGTTTGCGGCTTTGGCCATAATATCAGTCCGTTAATGTTCGTGGGGTTTTGGCCGCTGGAGCACGGGCAAACACCCGGACGCGGGAAACTTGGCGCGACACATAAAGAACGCACCCGGAAAGTCAAGGCCCGCGGCGGCGCAAATGCCGGAAACGGAACGGTCCGTTTCTATGCGTCTTCCCTGACCGGCGGAGCGACCTTCTTCCAGTCTCCCGTGGTGTTCCACCAGCGGTTCGGGTTGGAGCGGTCGTCCAACCCCTTGGAGCGGCTGGCAAGGATCGGCTGAATGCGGATCACCGGCTCCTGATAGCTGTGGGCCTGGAAAATCGCTTCGACAATACGGGCAGCTAGTGCCTGGTCGTCGGGCAGTTCGAACGACACTTCCACCGTGCCATGCCGTCGACGCAATTCCGTCTCGGCGCCGGCGGCCGCGCCTTCGAGCGGCCGATAGCGCTCGATGCCATGCGCCGACTGGTAGGCATTGCTGTCGTATTTGCCCATGGTGAGCGGCGCGATAGCGACCACCGCTTCCATGATGCGGTCGACATCGGAGGCTGGCGCTTGAAAGGTCACAAGCAGCAGCAATTCCATCCGTACCGATATCGTTTCAAATCCGGAGTCGATCATGATGGCATCCTCAGCGTGGTGGCGTGTTGCTGACAATCTACCCGGGTGCTGCTGACACGGTTATGTCAGCAGCCTCTCGCCACGAGGCATCGATCGGCCCTTTCTAAAGGATTTTTCGGACGAGCCTGGTGCCGACCAGCGCGATATAGAAGGCGAAGAACATGCCGAGCGCCCAGCCGAAGCCGGAGGGGCCGAAAATGTCCATGCCGATGCCGATCGCCTGTGGGCCAAGCACCATGCCGACGCCGTAGCAAAGCACGAAGGCGGCGTTGGCGGAGGCCAGTTCGTGGCCGGAAAGCTGCGAGCCGAGATGGGCCAAGCCGATCGTGTACATCGCAGCGACCACGCCGCCCCAGACGAACAGAAGCGCCGCCATCAGGTGCCAATTCTGCGCGAAGTGGGGCATGAAGATGGTGCCGGCAAGCCCGATGGTTGCGCAAGCCAGAAGCAGATAACGTCGGTCGCTGACACGGTCGCTGATCATGCCGAGCGGGATCTGCAACAGCACGTTGCCGAGACCGATCATGGTGAGCAGGAGGGCGGCGTCGGCCTCGGAGTAACCGATGCGGCTGCCATAGATGGGGAACAGCGCAAAGCCGCCGGTCTCGACCGCGCCGAACACCAGCACCGCGGCGGTCGCCGTCGGCACCAACCAGATGTAGCGCAGGAAGTTGCTGGTCTCGCCATTGGAGACGATCGTCGGGCTCTCGTTGCGTGCCGCCAGAACCGGAATGGCAGCCAGCGTCACCAGCGCCATGATGACGCCGAAGGGCAGGAAGCCGGTGCTGCCGAGACGGGAGAACAGCCACGGCCCGGCGGCAAAGCCGAGCGACAGCACGGTGGCGTAGATACCGAGGACCAGGCCGCGCCGGTGCGGCGGCGCCGAGGTGCTGATCCAGAATTCCGACAGGATGAACAGCACCGTCAGCGCGATGTGCAGCAGGATGCGCAGCGGGAACCACATCCAGAAGTCCGGCGCGAAATGGAAGCCGACAAAGGCCAGCACTCCCGTGGCGATCATGGCCAGCATCGTCCAGGCGACGCCGAATCGCATGGCAAGCGGGGTGGCGAGCGGTGCGCCAGCGATCGAGGCGAACCCGGCGACAGCGGTGTTGAAGCCGATCATCGACGCGGAATGGCCGCGCGTTTCGAGGATGACGCTGAGCAGCGGCATGCCGAGGCCGATGGCAATGCCGACGACGCTGATCGACGAGATCGCGGCGATCATCGGCAGCCAGTGTACGCGTTCCTCGACCTCTTGCTGGGTATCGACCGTCATGGGATGTGAATGCTCTATGCTTTTACAGAATTTCGCGGACGAAGCGATTGCGGACAAGCCGGTAGAACGGCACGGAACCGCCGGGGCGCAGCAGCGGATCGTCGACGAGCCGCTTCTCCAGCTCTTCGAGGATCGTCCTAGTGATGTCGGGAATATCGGCCTGCCTGGCCTTGGCGAGCGGCAGCCAGACCAGTTCCTCCAGCTCGTTGGTCGGGCCGCCGTCCGGCAGTTCCACGGCAACGTCTTCGCGCCAGGCGCTGAAGAAGCGCGTGTCGAAGCGCCGCACGCGGTTCGGCGGCGTGATGGCACGCGCGATGAAGCGCAGCGCTTCCAGAGAAGGTTTTACGCTGTGTTCGGCAAACCCTTGCCAATCGCGCCTGCTCGTCGCGAAGGCGCCTTTCCGGCCGATCAACAGGCCTGCCTCC
The DNA here is from genome assembly GCF_040545535.1 of Mesorhizobium robiniae. Taxonomy (NCBI): domain Bacteria; kingdom Pseudomonadati; phylum Pseudomonadota; class Alphaproteobacteria; order Hyphomicrobiales; family Phyllobacteriaceae; genus Mesorhizobium; species Mesorhizobium robiniae. Next base: position 439,295 of record NZ_JBEPMC010000006.1, on the reverse strand, counting down.
TCATAGGTCTCGCGGATCGCCGACAGGGCGATGGCGCGGGCGCGGGCCGGACTGACGCAGCCAACGCCGGCGGTCAGCCTCGTTTGTTCCTCGGGGTGCAACGCGGTGGCGACGGGGATTCGGCTGTCGGCAGGATCGGTGCGGCCGCCAGGAAAGACGAATTTCCCCGGCATGAAGGCATGACGGGCGTGGCGCCGGCCCATCAACACCTGGAACTCGTCGCCTTTGCGGTCAAGCAGGATCAGCGTCGCGGCGTCGCGCGGGCGTATGGGCTTGGCGTCGAGCGCGATCCGCTCGACCTTGTCGACTTCCGCCTTGGTCATACCGTCCATGCGCACGACCTAGCGGAATCTTCTCCGATGCGAAAGTGGCGTCCAGCCATGCCGATTGCGCCAGCCTCGGTTTCAAGCCTCGGGATGCGACTCGATCAGATCTTCTTCCCCGCCGAAGCCATGCATATAGAACGCCCATTGCAGGCCTATGACGGCGCCCTTGACCGGCTGCAGCAAGACGACTGCCATGAGGATGGTCAACGGCACCCAGATGGCGATGTGCTGCCAGGTGGATAAGGTGGAGGTCGCTTCGACGCCCATAAACGCGCCCAGTACGATGTGGCCGACGATGACCACCACCAGATAGGCGGGCAGGTCGTCGGCGCGGTGGTGATGAAGCTCCTCGCCGCAGCGATCGCATTTGTCGACGGTCTTGACGAAAGCGCGAAACAGCTTTCCTTCACCGCAATGCGGGCAGCGGCCAAGCGCGCCGCGCTTCATCGCAGTCCACAGCGGACGCGCGACCCGGCCTGAGTGATGTTCGCCGCCGAAAACCTGTTGGTTCATTTTCAGTTCGCTTGGCATTACCGTCTCCTGCCGCGCGTGCCTGGACGCGATTGCGACGCCCGGGCGCGGCCTTTGGCCTTATGAAACGACCTGATAGAGCCGGGCAGCGGCTTTGGGTCGGTCAGCATCTCGAAACGCATCGCGCCGGCCATAGGCGCTACCTCGATCAGGCGAACCTCGACGCGGTCGGCAAGCTGATAGCCCTTGCCGGTGCGTTCTCCGAAAAGCGATCGGGCAGTTTCATCGTATATATAGTAATCGCCGTCCAGACTTGACACCGGGATGAAACCATCTGCGCCATACTGCGGCAATTGGACAAATAGTCCCGATTTGGTGACGCCCGAAATGCGCGCGTCGAAACGCTCGTCGACGCGCTCGGCCAGATAGGCGGCGATCAGCCGGTCGACCGTGTCGCGCTCGGCGGCCATGGCACGGCGCTCGGTGGCCGAGATCAGCGCGGAAACTTCTTCCAGCCGCTCCGCCTCGTCCTGCGTCAGTCCGCCCGCACCGAAGCCGAGCGCGGCAATCAGCCCGCGATGCACGATCAAGTCGGCATATCTGCGGATCGGCGAGGTGAAATGCGCGTAGCGCTTCAGATTGAGACCGAAATGGCCGATGTTGCTGGGCGAGTACTCGGCCTGCATCTGCGAGCGCAGCACCACCTCGTTGACCAGCCCCTCATGGTCGGCACCGCGGACGCGATCCAGGATGCCGTTGAACTGGTTCGGCCGCATCTGCGCGCCGCGCGCCAGCGACAGGCCCAGCGTCTGCAGGAATTCGCGCAGCGATTCCTGCTTGGCGAGCGAAGGCGCGTCATGAATGCGATAGACCAGCGCCTGCCGTTTCGCCTCCAGCGTCTCGGCAGCCGCGACATTGGCCTGGATCATGAACTCTTCGATCAGCTTGTGCGCGTCGAGCCGCTCCGGCGCGATCACCCGATCGACGGTGCCGTCTTCCTTGAGCAGGATTTTCCGCTCCGGCAGGTCGAGTTCCAGCGGCTGGCGCGTGTCACGGCCGCGCTTCACGACGGCGTAGGCATCCCACAGCGGCTTCAGCACCGTGTCGAGGACCGGGCCGGTCTTGTCGTCCGGCGCGCCGTCGATCGCGGCTTGCGCCTGTGGATAGGCGAGTTTCGCCGCCGATTTCATCATGACGCGGTGGAACGAATGCCTGAGCTTGCGGCCATCGGCCGAAAAGGTCATACGGACCGCCAGCGCCGGGCGGTCCTGGCCTTCGCGCAGCGAACAAAGGTCATTGGAGATGCGCTCCGGCAGCATCGGCACGACGCGATCCGGGAAATAGACCGAATTGCCGCGCTTCAGCGCCTCCCGATCGAGCGCAGTTCCATAACGCACATAGGCTGCGACATCGGCAATCGCCACGGTCACGACCACACCGCCGGGGTTCTTCTCGTCCGGATCTGATAGTGCGAACACCGCATCGTCATGGTCCTTGGCGTCGGCCGGATCGATGGTGACCAGCGGCAGGTCGCGCCAGTCCTCGCGGCCGGCCAGCGCCGCCGGTTTGACCGCATCGGCCTCGGCGATGACGTCTGCCGGAAAGATATGCGGAATGTCATGGGCGTGGATGGCGATCATCGAGACCGCCTTTTCGCTGGTCAATGAGCCTAGAACCGCCAGCACCTTGGCTCTGGGCAGGCCGTAGCGGGAGGCCCGCGCAGGCTCAACCTCGACCAGATCGCCGTTCTTGGCGCCGTTCTGGAATTCCTTGTCGACGACCAGCTCCGGCTGGCGTCTTTCGACAGGCTCGATGCGGAAGGTACCGTCCTGCAGCACGCGAAAGACGCCGAGAACGGCATCGGTGCGCTTCTCGAAGATCTTCATCACCCGCCCGGTATAGGCTGGGCCCGTCACGTCATCGGTTGGAAAGGTTTTGGCCAGCACGCGGTCGCCAATGCCCGGTGTCGGGCCGCCGCCGCCACGCGACACCCGGATCGCTACGACAGGAGGCTCGCCAGGGCCCACGGCTTCGGTCGGGTGCGCCAGCAGCACGCCGTCGGCGTCGCGGCCAAAAATGTCGAGCACGGCGACATGGGGCAGGGCGCCGACACGGGCCAGCCGCTTGCGCTCCTTGGTCAGCAGGCCCTCGTCCTGCAGGTCGCGCAAAATATCCTTCAGCCAGATACGGTCCTCGCCGCGCAGCGCGAACGCCTTGGCGATGTCGCGTTTGCCGGAGCGATCCGGATTTTCGGCGATGTAACGCAGGATTTCGTCACGGGACGGCCGGTAGTCGTCTTTCACCTTGGCGCGGGTATCGGCGGTGCGCGGGTCGCCGCGGCTTCGTCCGGTGATCCTGCGCGCCACGATGTCCTATCCCTTTTTGTTGGCCGCTTTCTTGGCCGTCGGTTTTTTGGCTGCCGCAGGCTTTTTGGCAGGTGCGGCCGCCTTGCGGAAGGGCTTTCTGCCGCCATTGCCACCCTTGGCTTCCTTCTCGGCAATCAGCGCCACCGCGTCCTCGATCGTCACCGACTGCGGGTCCTTGCCCTTCGGCAGCGTCGCATTGACCTTGCCGAAATTAACATAGGGCCCGTATTTGCCGTCACGCACGACGATCTTGCCGCCGCCCGCCGGATGCTCGCCAAGTTCCTTCAAGGCGGCGGGCGTGCCGCCATTGCGGCCGCCCGGACCCTTCAACTGTTTCTCGGCGATGACCGAAACGGCGCGGTTGAGACCGATCGAGAACACGTCCTCGATGCTTTCGAGATTGGCGTAGGTGCCGTCGTGCAGCACGAACGGACCGTAGCGCCCCAGTCCGGCCGAGATCATCTTGCCGGATTCCGGATGCTTGCCGACGTCGCGCGGCAGCGACAGCAGGGCGAGGGCCTTTTCGTGGTCGATCGAATCGACCGTCCAGCCCTTGGGCAGGCTGGAGCGCTTGGCTTCCTTGCCGTCGCCGCGCTGGATATAGGGGCCGAAACGACCGCTGCGCAGGGTGATTTCCTCCGCCGTGTAGGGATCCTTGCCCAACACCTTGGTGCCGTCCTCGCCATTGCCGTTTTCGCCATTGGGATTGGCGGCGTCGCCAAGCTGACGGGTGAACGAGCATTCGGGATAGTTCGAGCAGCCGACGAAGGCGCCAAACTTGCCGAGCTTCAGCGACAGGTTGCCGGTGCCGCATTTCGGACAGATGCGAGGGTTCGAACCGTCTTCCCGCGCGGGAAACACCAGCGGCGCCAGTTCTTCGTTGAGCGCGTCGAGCACGTCGGTGACACGCAATTCCTTGATGTCGGCGACGGCGCCTGAAAAATCCTTCCAGAAATCGCGCAGCACGTCCTTCCAGGCGAGCTTGCCGTCGGAAATCTCGTCGAGTTTTTCCTCGAGTGAGGCGGTGAAATCATACTCGACATAGCGCTCGAAAAAGCTTTCGAGAAAAGCCGACAGCAGCCGGCCCTTGGCCTGCGGCAACAGCTTGCGCTTGTCCATGCTGACGTAGTCGCGGTCCTCGAGCGTCTTCAGGATCGCCGTGTAGGTCGAGGGACGGCCGATGCCGAGCTCTTCCAGCTTCTTGATCAGCGAGGCTTCCGAATAGCGCGGTGGCGGCTCGGTGGTATGCTGGGTGGCGTTGATCGCCTCGCGGGCGAGCTGTTCGCCGGCGCGGATCTCAGGCAGACGGCGGTCTTCCTCGTCTTCCGAATCCTCGTCCTTCTGGTCGGTGTAGGCGGCAATGAAGCCGTCGAAGCGAATGACTGAACCGATGGCGCGCAGCTCCGCGGTGCGGGGGCCGTTGACCGCCTCGATCTCGGCCGTAGTGCGCTCGATCTCGGCCGGCTGCATCTGGCTGGCGATGGCGCGTTTCCACACGATTTCGTAGAGCCGTGCCTGGTCGGCATCGAGATATTGCCTGACCGAAGCGGGCGTGCGCATGAAATCGGTCGGGCGGATTGCCTCGTGCGCCTCCTGGGCGTTCTTGGCCTTGGTCGTGTATTGGCGCGGCTTCTCGGGCAGATATTTTGGGCCGAACTCCTTGGCGATCGCATCGCGGGCGGCAGTGATCGCCTCGGGCGCCATTTGCACGCCGTCGGTTCGCATATAGGTGATCAGGCCGGTGGTCTCGCCGCCGATGTCCATGCCTTCATAGAGCCGCTGCGCCACCTGCATTGTGCGGGTGGCCGAAAAGCCGAGACGCGAGGAGGCCGCCTGCTGCAGCGTCGAGGTGGTGAAGGGCGGGCCCGGATTGCGCTTGGTCGGCTTGGCTTCGACCGACACCGCCTTGAAGGTCGCGCCTTCGAGCATCGCCTTGATGTCGTCGGCCTGCGCCTTGTTGGCGATGTCGAGCTTTTGCAGTTTCTTGCGGTCGAAGGCGGTCAGCCGCGCTTCGAAATTTTCGTTGCGCGGCGTGCCGAGAAGAGCTGATATCTGCCAGTATTCCTCGCGTATGAAGCGCTCGATTTCCGATTCGCGGTCGCAGACGAGACGCAATGCCACCGACTGCACGCGGCCGGCGGAGCGAGCGCCGGGCAGCTTGCGCCATAGAACAGGCGACAGCGTGAAGCCGACCAGATAGTCGAGCGCACGGCGGGCGAGATAGGCATCGACCAGCGGCGCGTCGATCTGGCGCGGATTGGCCATTGCTTCCAGCACCGACGACTTAGTGATGGCGTTGAAGACGACGCGGCTGACTGGCTTGTCCTTCAGCGCGCGCTTCTGCTTCAACACTTCCAGAACATGCCAGGAAATGGCTTCACCCTCGCGATCCGGGTCGGTGGCGAGGATCAGCCCGTCGGCATCCTTGACCGCCTTGGCGATGTCGGCAAGACGTTTGCCCGAGGCAGTGTCGACAGCCCAGGACATGGCAAAATCCTCGTCCGGACGCACCGAGCCATCCTTGGCCGGCAGATCGCGGACATGCCCGAACGAGGCCAGAACCTTGTAGTTCTTGCCGAGGTACTTGTTGATTGTCTTCGCTTTGGCCGGCGATTCGACGACGACGACGTCCATGAGGTCTCATATCAGCTGTGGTGCGGCAGAAGAATTCCGCTGCGCGCGACGAAATCTCGTACAATTGTCGCTCACATGGCCGGGCTTTTGCATCCGGTCAAGGGGAAGCGCCCAAAATGCAGTCCTGCATTGAGTGCACAACCCAAGAGCGAGTTATGTGATATCCGCATTCCAGATAAGGGGAGCGGCTGCCCTATCGTGGGACAAGCCGGCAGTGAATCCGGAAGAAACGGGACAAATTCCTCCGCGGATATAAGAGAAACATCGATCATGCGCCAGCCCCAGCTGAAGGGACGTCCGGCATGATGCTCGATCGGCGGGCGGGACAGGCGTGGCGAGTAGGGCTCATATGCCCAGCGGACAGTACCAGGAGCTGGCCGCCGGAAGGCCTGCAGGGATACGCGGCAGCCAGCGATTTCCCGCCTTTAAGGCAGGGGATGCAGGTTGGTGCTTAGTCGGCCTTGGCTATGTGCCAGACGCCGCCGACGCCATCGCCGGTCACATCGCCGGCCTTCTTGTCCTTGATGAACGTGTAGAGCGGCTTGCCCTCATAGGCCCACATCTTGGTGCCGTCGGTGCGGTCGACGATCGTCCATTCGCCCTCGGCCTTGGCATCGGCCTCGGCTTTCAGCGGCGGCCAGTTGGTGGCGCATTTGTCGTAGCAGTTCGACTTGCCCGTCTCGTCCTTGTCGTAGGTATAAAGGGTCATGCCGTTGGCATCGGTGTAGATCTTGGTGCCGCCGACATCGGCTTCCTTCCACGCTTCCGCGGCATAAGAGGCGGCGGTGCCAAGCAAAAGCAGCGTCAGCCCGACAGTGATCGATTTCATGAGGTTCTCCCTGATATGATCGAGAAGCGCGCGGAAAGTCGCGGCCTCGTTGCATCAACGCGCTTGGCGTGTCGTTTCTTCCTCGATGCAGGGCGGCAACTTGCCACGCAATGGTGATTGGCGGACAAGCCCGTGCGCCGCTATATCGGCGCCGCTACGGTTGGAGTTTCGGGAAATGGCATTGGATATCGGCTATGTCAGCGCGGTCGGGGCGGGGGCGATCTCGTTCCTGTCGCCTTGCGTGCTGCCGCTGGTGCCGCCCTATCTCTGCTATATGGCCGGCGTGTCGGTCGATGATTTCCGTGGCAATGCCGGCGTAACGGCCAAGGCCGACGCGCGCAGAGCGCTGCTTTATGCCTCGATCGCCTTCGTTCTCGGCTTCTCCACCGTCTTCGTGGCGTTGGGCGCCGGAGCCTCGACCATCGGACGCCTGCTGCGCGTCTGGCAGGAGCCGCTGGCGATGGCGGCCGGCGTGCTGATCATCCTGATGGGGCTGAACTTCCTCGGCATATTGCGCATCCCGCTGCTGTCGCGTGAGGCGCGCTTCCAGTCGCAGGGCAAGCCGGCCAGCGTTATCGCCGCATATGTCATGGGACTTGCCTTCGCCTTCGGCTGGACGCCCTGCATCGGGCCGGTGCTGGGACCAATCCTGACGCTGGCCGGCGGCCGAGAGACGGTGGGCGAGGGCGCGGCTCTGCTTGCCGCCTATTCGCTCGGCCTCGGCATTCCGTTCCTGATCGCGGCGCTGTTTTCCGGCGCTTTCATGCGCTTCCTCTCCAAATTCCGCGTCCATCTCGGTCGCGTCGAGAAGGCCATGGGCGCGCTGCTGGTCGTCGCCGGCGTGTTTTTCCTGACCGGCGGCGTGCAGGCAGCGTCCTACTGGCTGCTGGAAAATTTCCCGGTGCTAGGACAGTTGGGGTAGGACTCTTGAGCCGTGGACCCGCTGATTAAGAGTCAACTGCTCTACCGTCTCACCGGAATTTAACCGCATTGGTGCAGCATGACGCCAATGCTAGACATGCGTTGATTCCCAATCCTTTTCATATGGTTGCCATTCCATGAGCCAGAGAACCTGCCTGTCCGTCATCCTCGCCGCCGGCGAAGGCACGCGCATGAAGAGCGCCGTGCCGAAAGTGCTGCACACAATCGCCGGCCTGCCGATGGTCGCCCATGTCGTGAGAGCTGCCGAGGCCGCCGGAGCGGGCGACCAGGCGCTGGTGATCGGCCATGGCGCGGAAGAGATGCGCAAGGCCACGCAAAAATTTGCGCCGAAGGCGGAGACGTTCGTCCAGGACAAGCGCCTCGGCACCGCACATGCCGTTCTGGCTGCTCGCGACGCGATATCAAAGGGTTACGACGATATCCTGGTGATGTTCGGCGATACACCGCTGATCGATCCGGAGGTGCTGACTGCTGCGCGCCTGAAGCTGGCCGAAGGCGCTGCCGTCGTTGTGGTCGGCTTCCGCACGTCAAATCCTTCCGGCTATGGCCGACTGATCGAAAAAGGCGGCAAGCTCATCGCCATCCGCGAGGAGAAGGACTGCACCGACGAGGAGAAGAAAATCACCTTCTGCAATGGCGGGCTGATGGCGGTGGCGGGCAAGCATGCGCTGCAGATGCTTGATCAAGTCGGCAGCAACAACGCCAAGGGCGAATATTACCTCACCGATATCGTTGAGATCGCCGGCGGGCAGGGCCTCGATGTCGTCGCCGCAGAAGCCGGCTTCGAGAACGTGCTCGGCATCAATAACCGCGCCGAACTCGCCGAAGCTGAAGGCATCTGGCAGACGCGCCGGCGGCGTGAGGCCATGCTCTCCGGCGTGACGCTGATCGCGCCCGAAACCGTGTTCTTTTCGCACGACACTGAGATTGGCGCGGATACGATCGTCGAACCCAATGTCTGGTTCGGACCAGGCGTGAAGATCGCCACGGGCGCCAAGATCCATGCTTTCAGCCATATCGAAGGCGCCACCATCGCCTCGAACTGCGATGTCGGCCCGTATGCGCGACTGCGGCCGGGTGCCGATCTCAAGCAGAAGGCCAAGGTCGGCAATTTCTGCGAGGTCAAAGGAGCAACGATCGAAGAAGGCGCCAAGGTCAACCACCTGACCTATATCGGCGATGCCCGCGTCGGCGCCGGCGCCAATATCGGCGCTGGAACCATCACCTGCAATTATGACGGCTATTCGAAGTTCTTCACCGACATCGGCGAGGGCGCTTTCATCGGCTCGAACTCCTCGCTGGTGGCGCCTGTTACAATCGGCAAGGGCGGCTACATCGCTTCGGGCAGCGTGATCACCGAAAGCGTGCCCGACGATGCGCTGGCCTTCGGCCGCGCCCGCCAGAGGACGCTGGCCGGCAAGGGCAAGGAATTGCGCGAGCGTTTTGCTTCGGCCGCGGCGGCCCGGAAAAAAGCCTAGCCGCGACGACTGCATCATGTCTTTGACGGATTTCGGGAACCGCTGAGCGCGGTAGGATGCGCGTACGGAAAAACTGAGCGATTGCGGTAACCGGATTGCAAGGGCGCTCTGGCATGGTGCATGTGTGCAAGAGCAGTTCCGGCTGATACGGGACGAAACGCAATGTGATTTTCGCGGCAGCCCGAGCGTCTCTAAATGGCGCTCGATATGCCGGAATCGGGGGCAAACGTCTATGTGCGGTATTGTGGGAATTGTCGGTCACTCGCCGGTCGCGCCACTCATCGTCGATGCGCTGAAAAGGCTCGAATATCGCGGCTACGATTCCGCCGGTGTCGCCACCATCGAGCATGGCAAGCTTGGGCGCCGCCGCGCCGAGGGCAAGCTGGTCAATCTCGAGCGCCGGCTGAAGGACGAACCGCTCGACGGCATGATCGGCATCGGCCACACGCGCTGGGCAACGCATGGCGTGCCGAACGAAACCAACGCGCATCCGCATTTTTCCGACGGCGTCGCCATCGTCCACAACGGCATCATCGAGAATTTCGCCGAATTACGCGACGAGCTGATGCGCGACGGCTACAAGTTTTCATCGCAGACCGACACCGAGGTCGTCGCTCATCTGGTGGCGCGCGAACTGGCTAGGGGCCTGAAGCCGGTCGAGGCCGCGCACCAGGCGCTGAAGCGGCTTGAAGGCGCCTTTGCGCTGGCCATCATGTTTAAGGGAGACGAGGACTTGATCGTCGGCGCGCGCAACGGCCCGCCGCTGGCCGTCGGTCATGGCGAGGGCGAGATGTTTCTGGGCTCCGACGCCATCGCGCTTGCCCCGTTCACCAATTCGATCACCTACCTGGAGGACGGCGACTGGGCGGTTGTGCGCCGCAACGAGGTCGCCATCTTCGACATGGACGGCAACAAGGTCGACCGCAAGCGCCAGCAGTCGCTCAGCACCAGTTTCATGGTCGACAAGGGCAACCGACGCCATTTCATGGAGAAGGAAATCCATGAACAGCCCGAAGTGATCTCGCACACGCTGGCGCATTATGTGGATTTTGTCAGCGGTGTCTCGAAGCCGCTCGACCTGCCGTTCGATTTCGCCAAAATCGACCGGCTGGCGATTTCGGCCTGCGGCACCGCTTATCTGGCCGGCCTGATCAGCAAATACTGGTTCGAACGCTACGCACGGCTGCCGGTCGACATCGATGTCGCCTCAGAATTCCGTTATCGTGAAATGCCGCTGTCGAAGACCGACGCCGCGTTCTTCATCTCGCAATCGGGCGAGACCGCCGACACGCTGGCGTCCCTGCGCTATTGCCGCAAAGCGGGCATGAAAATCGGCGCGGTCGTCAATGTCCGCGAATCGACGATGGCGCGCGAATCCGACGTCATCCTGCCGACGCTGGCCGGGCCGGAGATCGGCGTCGCCTCGACCAAGGCCTTCACCTGTCAGCTTTCGGTGCTGGCTTCGCTCGCCGTGCGGGCGGGCGTGGCGCGCGGAACGATTTCGCATGAACAGGAGAAGGCCCTGGTGCGCGCGCTGTCTGAAGCGCCGCGTTATGCCAATCAGGTCCTGAAGCTCGACGAGCAGATCGAAAAGGTCGCGCGCGACCTCGCCCACTACAAGAACGTGCTCTATCTCGGCCGCGATACCAATTTCCCGCTGGCCATGGAAGGCGCGCTGAAGCTCAAGGAAATCTCCTACATCCACGCCGAGGGCTATGCCGCCGGCGAACTCAAGCACGGGCCGATCGCGCTGATCGACGAGAACATGCCTGTCATCGTTATCGCCCCGCATGACCGCATCTTCGAAAAAACCGTATCGAACATGCAGGAAGTGGCGGCGCGCGGCGGCAAGATTATCCTGATCACCGACAGCAAGGGCGCCGCCCACGCCACGGTGAAGACGATGGAAACGATCGTGCTGCCGGATGTGCCGGAAATTATCTCACCGATCATCTACGCGCTGCCGATCCAGATGCTTGCCTATTTCACCGCGGTGTTCATGGGCACCGACGTCGACCAGCCGCGCAACCTGGCGAAATCGGTGACTGTGGAGTAAGCGTGGTTTAAAAAATTCGCAGTTCCAAAGCCGAATGCGGTTCACTAATGTGCGCCGCAATCAGCGCTGCGGTGAACCATGTCGGATGCTCCCAGAACTTCAGGCATGACCCGGCTGCGGAATTATTTCCTGACCGGCTTTGTCGTCTGCGCGCCGCTGGCGATCACCGCCTACATCGCCTGGTCGTTCATCGGCTGGGTCGATTCCTGGGTGAAACCGTATATTCCGGCGCGCTACAACCCCGATAGCTATCTGCCGGCGCCGGTTCCGGGATTCGGACTGATCGTCGCTTTGATCCTGATCACCCTGATCGGTTTCCTGACCGCCAATATTGTCGGCCGTGCGATCGTCAACTTCGGCGAGCGGCTGCTCGGCCGCATGCCGCTGGTGCGCGGCATCTACGGCTCGCTGAAGCAGATCTTCGAAACCGTGCTGTCGAACAAGGGCGACATGTTCCGCCAGGTCGGACTGGTCGAATACCCGCGCAAGGGCGTCTGGTCGCTGGTCTTCGTCGCCAGCGAGAAGGAAACTGAGATCAACCAGAAGCTCGATCAGGAAGGCAACCCGCTGATAGCGGTGTTCATGCCGTGCACGCCCAACCCGACCACCGGTTTCCTGATGTATGTGCCGAAATCCGATGTCGTGCTGCTCGATATGACCATCGAAGACGGTGCCAAGCTGATCGTCTCGGCCGGGCTGGTCGCACCGGAGGTCAAGACGAAAATGGTGACGTTGAACGGCAAGCAGATCGGCGTTCAGATCGCCAATCCGCCGGTGGGTGCCGGGCCTCAGCCGGCGCGCAAGAGCCGCACCGCTTCGTCGCGGCCGAACAAATAAAGCAGCATGCGAAGGGCTGCGCCGCGTTCGGATTGCAGCTCGGGATCGCGCGACAGGATCAGCCGTGCGTCGTCGCGGGCGGCTTCGAGCAGGTCGGCATGCGCCTCGATGCGCGCCACCTGGAAGCCCGGCGTGCCGGACTGGCGGGTGCCCAGCAGCTCGCCTTCGCCACGCAGCTTCAGATCCTCCTCGGCAATGCGGAAGCCGTCCTCGGTCTCGCGCATCACCGACAGCCGGCGCGTTGCCGTCTCGCCGAGCGGATCCTTGTAGAGCAGCACGCAGGAGGACGGCTTTTCGCCGCGCCCGACCCGGCCGCGCAACTGGTGCAGCTGGGCGAGGCCGAAGCGCTCAGCATGCTCGATGACCATGATCGTGGCATCCGGCACATCGACGCCAACCTCGATGACCGTGGTGGCGATCAGGATGCGTGTCTCGCCGGCCTTGAAGGCGCGCATCGCCTCGTCCTTGTCGGCGCCCTTCATGCGCCCGTGCACCAGGCCGATCTGGTCGCCGAACAAAGGCTTCAGCGAGGCAAAACGATCTTCCGCCGACATCAGCTTGATCTCTTCGGATTCCTCGACCAGCGGACAGATCCAGTAGATCTTCTGGCCGTCGGCGACGGCGTCGCGCATGCGACCGACCAGTTCGTCGAGCCGTTCGAGCGGCAGGGTGACGGTGCGGATCGGCTGGCGACCGGCCGGCTTTTCGGTGAGCTTCGAAACATCCATATCGCCGAAGGCGGTCAGCACCAGCGTGCGTGGGATCGGCGTCGCCGTCATCACCAGCATGTCGGGCGCGTCGCCCTTGGCGGTGATGGCAAGCCGCTGATGGACGCCAAAACGGTGCTGTTCGTCGATGACGGCGAAGACGAGGTCGTGAAACGTCACCGTTTCCTGGAACAGCGCGTGGGTGCCGACGACGATGTCGATCTCGCCACTGGCCAGACCGGCCAGCGTGTCGGTGCGCTCGCGGCCCTTTTCGCGACCGGTGAGGATAGCGATGCGCAGGCCGGCTTGTTCCGCCAAAGGCGCAATCGTCGCAAGATGCTGGCGCGCCAGGATTTCGGTCGGCGCCATCAACGCCGCCTGGCCGCCGGCTTCGGCGGCGCGCGCCATGGCGAGCAGCGCGACCACCGTCTTGCCGGAGCCGACATCTCCCTGCAGCAGGCGCAGCATGCGTTCTGGATCACCGAGATCGGCATTGATCTCGGCCAGGGCGAATTCCTGGCTGGCAGTCAGTGAATAGGGCAGGGCTTTGCGCAGCTTTTCGACGATGCGGCCGTCGCCGATGAGCGGTCTGCCGGACAAGCGGCGGACTTTTGCGCGCACCAGCGCCAGCGACACCTGGCCTGCCAGAAACTCGTCATAGGCGAGACGCCGCCAGGCTGCGCCGTCGACCGACACGTCGATCGGATCGCCGGGATTGTGGATGCGGGCGAGCGCGTCGCTGAAGGCTGGAAAGCTCTGGCGGCGCATAAAGGCGTCGTCTTGCCATTCCGGCAGCACTGGCAGGCGAGCGAGCGCCTGGCCGATCGCCCGGCGCAGCACTTTTCCAGAGAGCCCGGCCGTGAGCGGATAGACCGGCTCGACCAGCGGCAGGTTTTCCGCTTCGCTGGCCAGCGCGATATGGTCGGGATGAACCATGGTCGGGCGGCCGTTGAACCATTCCATGCGTCCGGAGACCACGACATGCTCGCCTTCGGGCATCGCCTTTTCGAGGTAGGCGGCGTGCGCATGGAAGAAGGTTAGCGCGATCTCGCCGGTGTCGTCATGGGCGTAGACCCGGTACGGCACCGATCTGTTGCCGCGCGGTGGCGGCTGGTGGCGGTCGATGCGCACATCGAGAGTGACGATCGCGCCTTCGGCCGAACCGGCGATACCCGGCCGGTTGCGGCGGTCGATCACCGTGTGGGGCAGCACGAACAGAAGATCGCCGGCGCGCGCTGCCCGGTCGCCAAGATCGGCCGGCACCACCTTTTCGATCAGTGCGCCGACCTTCGGCCCAACGCCGGCAAGCGAGATGATCGGGACAAACAGCGGATCGAGGAGGGAAGGGCGCATGATGTCAGCTTATGTCGCGACGGCCGCAGCGCAAGGCTGACACCGCCCTCTATCCACGCTATATGCGCCGCTTCAGGCAAGGATGCGGGACAATGACAGGAACAAGACGATCCAGCGAGGGGCTCGACGTCCGCCGCCGCAAGCTTCTGTTTCGATCCTGGCATCGCGGCATGCGTGAAATGGACCTCATTCTCGGAAGTTTCGCCGACGTCGAGATCGGCGCCTTGACCGGCGACGAACTCGACCAATATGAGAGGCTCCTCGACATTCCCGATACCGAATTCCTGGCCGTGGTCACAGGCGAACGCCCCGTCCCGCCCGATATCGACTGTGCCGTCCTGCAAAAAATCCTGGCGTCGCGCCAGGCGATGACATTCTGAACACGTGATTCCATGAGCCTGATTCCCACTATCGGTCTGCCCAAGGGCCGTGCCGGCCAGTTCATCGTCGACGGCGTCGCCGACGGCTATGAAGCCTTTGCGCTGGTGCAGGCCGCGCACGAGATCGCGCCTGATAAGCCAGTGCTGTTCGTGGCGCGCGACGGCCAACGCCTACCCTCGATCGTCGAGGCGCTTTCATTCGCAGCACCCGGCCTGCCGGTGCTTGAACTGTCGGCTTGGGATTGTCTGCCCTACGACCGTGTCTCGCCCGGCTCGGATGCCGCTGCACGGCGGCTCGACGCGCTCACCGCGATGATTGCGCTGGCGAAAAAACCGCACCGCGCCGTCGTTCTGACCACCGCCAATGCGCTGCTGCAGCGCATTCCGCCGGCAAGCCTCGTCGAGGCGCAGACATTTCACGCCAAACCCGGCAACCAGATCGACATGAACGCACTGGTATCGCGGCTGGAGATATCGGGCTTCGAACGGGTGCCGACGGTACGCGGCGTCGGCGAATTCGCGGTGCGCGGCGGCATTCTCGACCTGTTCGCGCCGGGCTGGACGGAAGCGCTGCGGCTCGATTTCTTCGGCGACACGCTGGAATCGATCCGCGTCTTCGACGCCGCCACGCAGCGTACCACCGGCCAGCGCAAGTCGATGGCGCTGCAGGCGATGAGTGAAGTGGCGCTGACGCCGGAGACCATCAGCCGTTTCCGCCGCAGCTACATCGAAGCCTTCGGCGCGCCCTCGCGCGACGATGGGCTCTATGCGGCGGTCAGCGAGGGACGGCGCTTCGCCGGCATGGAACACTGGCTGCCGTTCTTCTACGAGCGGCTGGAGACGGTGTTCGACTATCTGCCGGACACGCCTGTCGTGTTCGACCATCTGGCGCATGAGGCGCTGGCAGAACGTCATACGCTGATCCTCGATCATTATGAGGCGCGCAGGAAGCAAGCGGACGGCGCGCTGAAGGACGCCGTGCCCTACAAGCCGGTGCCGCCGGACCTGCTTTATCTGTCGCCCGAAAACCTCACCGCCTCACTTGGGCCGCGCGAAGCGATCGACTTCACGCCGTTCGACGCGCCCGACACCGGCGCGAGGAAAATCTTCCATGCCGGCGCGCGGCATGGCCGCAGCTTCGTCGAGGAACGTGCCGATCCCAACATCAACGTCTTCGACGTCGTCGTAAAACACATTGCCGATGAGCGCGCCGCCCGCCGCCGCGTCGTCATCGCCGGCTGGACCGAAGGTTCGCTCGACCGGCTCGGCCAGATCCTGGCGGAACATCATCTCGGCAATCTCAAGCCGGTCGCCACCCTGGCCGAGGCGGAAAAGCTCGAACCGGGGCAGGCGGCACTTGCCGTGCTGCCGCTCGAATCCGGCTTCGAGACCGAGAAACTGGTCGTCGTCGCCGAGCAGGACATTCTAGGCGACCGGCTGATCCGCCGCTCGAAGCGCAAGAAGCGTCCTTCCGACTTCATCGCCGAGGCCTCGGCATTGTCCTCCGGCGACATTGTCGTCCATACCGACCACGGCATTGGCCGCTTCATCGGGTTGCGCACCATCGAGGCAGTCGGTGCGCCGCATGATTGCCTCGAAATCCATTATGCCGGCGACGACCGGCTGTTCCTGCCGGTCGAGAACATCGAACTTCTGTCGCGCTATGGTTCTGACACAGCCGAAGCGACATTGGACAAGCTCGGCGGTGGCGCCTGGCAATCGCGCAAGGCGCGGCTGAAGAAGCGGCTGCTCGACATGGCCGGGCAGTTGATCCGCATCGCCGCCGAGCGGCAGATGCGCGCTGCTCCTTCGCTGGTGCCGGCCGATGGCCTCTATGGCGAGTTCGCCGCGCGCTTTCCTTATGAGGAAACCGACGACCAGCAGACGGCGATCGATTCGGTCATGGACGATCTGGGCGCTGGAAAGCCGATGGACCGGCTGATCTGCGGAGATGTCGGCTTCGGCAAGACGGAGGTCGCCCTTCGCGCCGCCTTCATCGCGGCGATGGAAGGGTTTCAGGTCGCGGTGGTTGTCCCGACGACGCTTCTGTCGCGCCAGCATTTCAAAACCTTCTCGCAACGCTTCTCCGGCCTGCCCATCCGTGTCGCCCAAGCCTCGCGGCTGGTCGGCGCCAAGGAACTGGCCGAGACGAAAAAAGGTATCGCCGAAGGCACGGTCGACATCGTCGTCGGCACTCACGCGCTGCTCGGCGCCTCGATCTCGTTCAAGAATCTCGGCCTGTTGATCATCGACGAAGAACAGCACTTTGGCGTCAAGCACAAGGAACGACTGAAGGATCTGAAGAGCGACGTGCACGTACTGACGCTGTCGGCGACGCCGATCCCGCGCACGCTGCAACTGGCATTGACGGGCGTGCGCGAACTGTCGCTGATCGCCACGCCGCCGGTCGACCGCCTGGCGGTGCGCACCTTCATCTCGCCCTTCGACCCGCTGGTCATCCGCGAGACCCTGCTGCGCGAGCGCTACCGCGGCGGTCATTCCTTCTACGTCGTGCCGCGCATCAGTGATCTCTCGGAAATCCATGATTTCATGAAAGAATCCGTACCCGAGTTGAAAGTTGCCGTCGCTCACGGCCAGATGCCGCCCGGCGAGCTCGACGACATCATGAATGCCTTCTATGACGGCCAGTACGACGTGCTGCTGTCGACCACCATTGTCGAATCCGGCCTCGATATCCCGACCGCCAATACGCTGATCGTGCATCGCGCCGACATGTTCGGCCTGTCGCAGCTCTACCAGCTGCGCGGCCGCGTCGGCCGCTCGAAGGTGCGCGCCTATGCGCTGTTCACGCTGCCGGCCAACCGCAAGCTGACCGACACTGCGGAGCGCCGGCTCAAGGTGCTGCAGTCGCTCGACACGCTGGGCGCCGGCTTCCAGCTCGCCAGCCACGATCTCGATATCAGAGGCGCCGGCAATCTTCTCGGCGAAGAGCAGTCTGGTCATATCAAGGAGGTTGGCTTCGAGCTCTACCAGCAGATGCTGGAAGAGGCTGTCGCCGAGGTGAAGGATTCCGGCGAGGTGCAGGATGGCGGCTGGTCGCCGCAGATCGCCGTCGGCACGGCGGTGATGATCCCGGAGAGCTATGTTCCGGACCTGCAGCTGCGGCTGGCGCTCTATCGCCGCCTCGGCGATCTCGAAAACACCGAGGAGATCGACGCCTTCGGCGCCGAGCTGATCGACCGCTTCGGCCCGCTGCCGGAGGAAGTGAAGCATCTCTTGAAGATCGTCTTCATCAAGGCGCTTTGCCGCAAGGCCAATGTGGAAAAGCTCGATGCAGGGCCAAAGGGCGTCGTCATCCACTTCCGCAAGCGCGAGTTCTCGAACCCCGTCGGACTGGTTAGGTTTATCGGAGAGCAGGGCTCGCTGGCCAAGATCCGGCCGGATCACAGCGTCGTTTTCGTCCGCGACTGGCCAACACCTGAAAAGCGGCTGGCAGGATCCGCCGTCGTCATGACGCAATTGGCTCGGTTGGTGGAGAAGGCTGCGTAGCAAGGCGTTGCTGGTGCTTTAGCCAATGACTACGCCGGCAGTTTTGACGCGCCACGCCATTCGCCACACGTCCAAATCCGGTCTAGAATAGGAAATCGGGTTCGTGTATGGAGCCGCGATCCCATATTGGGGCGAATGGCGGGCGATGGCACCCGCTGGAAAGAGCGTTGGGTACAACGATGACGAAATGGTCGCCGAATTCGTGGAGAGCAAAGCCGATCCAGCAGGTTCCTGCCTATCCGGATATTGCCGCGCTGAAGAACACGGAAGCCCAGCTCGCCACCTTTCCGCCGCTGGTTTTTGCAGGTGAGGCGCGCAAGCTGAAGAAGCAGCTTGCTGCTGTCGCTGCCGGTGACGCATTCCTTCTGCAGGGCGGCGATTGCGCCGAGAGTTTTGCCGAGCATGGCGCGGATAACATTCGCGACTTCTTCCGCGTCTTCCTGCAGATGTCCGTGGTGCTGACCTTCGCCGGCGCGCAGCCGGTGGTGAAGGTCGGCCGTGTCGCCGGCCAGTTCGCAAAGCCGCGCTCGTCCGACAACGAGACCAAGGGTGGTGTGACGCTGCCCAGCTATCGCGGCGACATCATCAACGGCATCGAGTTCGACGCAAAGTCGCGCATTCCCGATCCCGCACGCCAGGAGATGGCCTACCGCCAATCGGCGGCGACGCTCAATCTGTTGCGCGCCTTCGCTCAGGGCGGCTACGCCAGCCTGGAGAACGTGCATCAATGGATGCTCGGCTTCGTTTCGGACAGCCCGCAGGGCGAGAAATACGGTGCGCTCGCCAACCGCATCACCGAGACGATGGACTTCATGAAGGCCGTCGGCATCACCTCGGAGACCAACTACGCGCTGCGCGAGACCGACTTCTACACCAGCCACGAGGCGCTGCTGCTCGGTTACGAGGAGGCGCTGACCCGCGTCGATTCGACCTCAGGCGACTGGTACGCCACATCGGGCCATATGATCTGGATCGGCGATCGCACCCGCCAGCCCGATCATGCCCATATCGAATACTGCCGTGGCATAAAGAACCCGCTTGGCCTGAAATGCGGCCCATCGCTGACGCCGGACGGCCTGTTGCAGCTCATCGACCTGCTCAACCCGGAGAACGAGCCCGGACGGCTGACGCTGATCGCCCGCTTCGGTTCCGACAAGGTCGCCGACCATTTGCCGAAGCTGGTGCGCGCGGTGAAGAAGGAGGGCCGCAGCGTGGTGTGGTCGTCGGATCCGATGCATGGCAACACCATTGAGGCTGCCGGCTACAAGACGCGGCCATTCGACCGCATCCTGAAGGAAGTGCAGACCTTCTTCGAGGTGCATCGCGCCGAAGGCACGCATCCGGGCGGCATCCATATCGAGATGACCGGCAAGAACGTCACCGAATGCACCGGCGGCGCCCGCGCCATCACCGCCGAGGAGCTGCAGGATCGCTACCACACCCATTGCGACCCGCGCCTCAACGCCGACCAGGCTATCGAGTTGGCGTTCCTGGTCTCGGACCTGCTCAAGAAGAGCCACCCGATCCAGCACAAGCAGGCCGTGAACGGCTGATTTCAGTCGGCATCGATATTCATGAAGCGCCGGAGAAATCCCCGGCCCCTGAGGAACCCCTGGACGGCTCATCGCCGTCGGGCATCTCCGGGCTGCCTCCCTTGGCTCTTGCTATGTTGTTGAGTGCTCTGATCACTCTATGCCGTGGTTCCATGCGCTCATGAAGCACTCGAACGACAATGACGCCGATCGTCTCGTCCGAAAGGCGACCCTTCATATAATAAAGGCAATGCGCGGCACCTCCGCGCCTTCTCGCAGCGATCTCCAGGTGCAGCAGTCGAACACCCGCAGCGAGTTCGGCGCGCTCGATGGAACCTGGTCGATCCGGATCTTCCGAGACTAGCTGGATACTGAGTTCGATGATGCGCGCGTAGGCACGGGTTTGCTTCGGACCGAACATCTGCATCGTATTTCGCAAGATGTCCCTGATATCGCGTTCGGCGGGTTCGGTAAGCTCGTGCCTCATCTCTTGGGTGATTCGAGTATCACCTCGTCGAGGATGTCACTGACGCTTTTCTTCGAGAAGCGTCCTGCGTCGGCGGCTTCCACCCCAATACTGATTTCGCGGTGAAGGATGGCGAGTTTCTCCGCCTGCTGGGCCTTCTCGTGTCGCAGCAAGCGCAGCGCTTCCCTGACGACTTCACTCGAGGAGCCGTAACCGCCTTGAGCGACTTCATGGTCCACGAATTCGACCATATCGCTTGGAAGGCTTACGTTCATCGTTGCCATATCGCTTCCTCCGCCTCTGGGCTTCGCCTGATAAATGAGAGTTTGGCAATCTTTGTCAATCGCAATTTTAGCGCACCGCCAGATTGGTGTTTTCGGGTCGAGGTCGGTTTCATAGCTGGCAGTTCGAACACGCCCGCTTTATGTCGCATTTGCTCGTGCGCGGCGGCTATAAAGCTGGAATCCTACCGGAATGCCGGGGATGGCGATTTCGTTTGGAGGCCGAGATGGATGACAATCATAGCGGATCATGTCTGTGCGGAGCCGTGCGGTTCAAGACGCGGGGACCCTTGCGCGGGGTGATCTATTGTCATTGCTCGCAGTGCCGGAAGCAGACCGGGCATTTCGTGGCCGCAACCGCTGCCAAGGACGCCGACATCGATATCGAAGGGAAGGATGCGCTCACCTGGTATGGTGCTTCCGATGTGGCCAAGCGCGGGTTCTGCAGCACCTGCGGTTCGCTACTGTTTTGGAAGCATGGCGAACTGGACTCGATTTCGATCATGGCCGGCTCCTTCGACAGGCCGTCAGGCCTCTCCAGCCAAAGCCATATCTTCGTCGGCGACAAAGGAGATTATTATTCGATCGACGATACGCTGCCCCAGTTCGAAAGGTCGGCCCCGTCGATCAAGGTCGCCGACGAATGATTTTGCAGCGATAGCCTTATTCCCTTGATCCGGCCATTGCGCTATCCCCTGCCGGTGATTCGGAAAGGTTTGGTATGCAGCGGCTGATCGATGCTTTCTTCAATTCGGTGCGGGCGTTTCAGAAATTGGCCGCCAGCGAAAAAGCCTTCCAGCAGGAGCTGATGCTGCTCGTACTGGCGCTGCCGCTCGGCTGGTTTGTTTCGGTGTCCTGGCGCGGCTATGCGCTGCTGATCGGCGCGGTGCTGCTCCTGATCATGGTCGAAGTGCTGAACACCGGCATCGAGGCGGCATGCGATGCGTTCAGCCGGGAGTTCAACGTCGATATCCAGCTCGCCAAGGACTGCGGTTCGCTGGCGGTGCTGATTTCGGTGGTGATCGTTGCCGGCGTTTGGGGCATCGCCATCATCGAGCGGATCTTGGGCCTACCGATCTGACGCTTCAGGCACTACATGACGGTTACCACGGCCTGATCCCGACCATGAGCTATTCCGAAAACCGGCATGCGCTTTTCGGGATCATGGCCTGAGGAGACCGTCATGTCGGAAGCCGCCGATTTTCTGTTGCTCGAGCGGGCAGGCCTGCCGGACGATCTGCGCTGGCTGACCGAAAAATATCCGCGAGAGGTCTGGCAGGCACATTCCAACATTCACGGCATCGCCAACATGTGGCTGCAGCGGCACGACATGTTCCGCGAGCTCGGCGGCATGCTGACCAACGGCATTGGCGACTATCGCGAGGGCAGGCTGACGGCGCCGGAGTTTGCTCGCTGGTTCGCGCCGCGCCTCAACCATTTTCTCGGGAATCTCGACGGCCACCACAATGTCGAGGACCATCATTATTTTCCGGCGTTCGCCAAGGCGGAGACAAGGCTGAAGCGCGGTTTCGAGATTCTCGATGCCGATCATCACACGATCCATGAAGGGCTGGAGCGCAATGCCGAGACGGCGAACGCCTTCATCCGCACGCTTCAGGAGAGCGAGGACAAGCAGCGCTTTGCTGCCGATGCCTATGCCGACGAGAACAGCCGCCTGATCGCCATGCTGACCCGGCACCTTGCCGATGAGGAAGACCTGATCATTCCGCTGATCCTCGACCGTGGCGACCGGGCGCTCGGTGTCGACTGATCCTCACATTTCCTTAGCGTCCTTGGCACGTTCTTTCTTGGCGACGTGATGGGCGATGAACCACGCAAGGATCGCCGCTGCCAGGCCAATCGCCAGAGCGATCAGCAGTCGCTCGTGACGGGCCAGCGCCTGCCCGACGATGCGCTCCGCGCTCAGCCCGAAGACATAGCCGATGGTGCCGAACAATGCGGCCCAGATGATCGATGAAATGGCGTTGAGGATGACAAAGCGCGTCACGGCAATACCGGACAGTCCGGCCGCGATGCCGCCGACCAGCCGCAGGCCATAGATAAAGCGGTTCGACAGCACGAAAATGTCGGGATGGCTGGAGACAAGACGATAGGCGTGGCTGAAGCCCGGCCGGCTCCTCAATTTGATCACGAGCGGATGGTCGGCGAAGCTTCGGCCAAGGGTGAAAAAGAAAGTGTCGCCGACAAAGGCGCCGATGGCGGCCGCCATAAACGCCTGCCACAGGACGAAGACATGCTGATGCGCGAAAAAACCGCCAAGCAGGGCGGCACTTTCGCCCTCGGCGATACAGCCCAGAAAGACGGCAATCAGCCCATACTGTTCGATGAGATTGTGGATGGCATCCGTCATGGACGCGTCCGCTGCTTCGACAGAATCTCATCGATCCGCTTCACCTGTTCGGTCAGCTGCGCGATCTCGTCGCGCATGCCGACGATCTGGCTGTGGCGCAGTTCGTCCAGCTTCTCATGCAGCGCCATGATCTCGATCTCGGCCTTGAGATTGACCTCGTAGTCGTGGGCGGCGTCGATGCGGTCGCGCTCGGCCTGGCGGTTTTGCGCCATCATGATCACCGGCGCCTGCAGCGCAGCGACCATGGAGAGGATAAGGTTGAGGAAGATGAAGGGATAGGGGTCGAAGGCGGCGCGCGACAAAAGCCAGACATTGCCTGATGTCCACAGAATCAAAAAGACGATGAAGCCAACAATGAAGGACCACGAGCCGCCGATCCGGGCGATGCTGTCGGCGAGGCGGTCGCCAAACGTCTGGTGAAAAGCGACAGCCCTATTGGTGTCCTTCGCGATCGTGGTGCGTTCGAGCGTTGATTTCAGCACCTGGCTCTCAAGCGCACTTAACCCGTCTGGCCTTCGCTTCAGCCAGCGGTTTGCCAGCTCTTCGATCGTCTTGTTCATTGTCGCCTCCGTCGTCAGCGTCCGCGATAGACCTAGAGGCTGCCGGTTCGCACGGGAAGTGGTAGATTGACGCGATAAGGTGAGGAAACAATGATGGATTTTCAAAAAATCCGCGCCCGCGCGGCCAAACGCAAGGGCGGGGAAGCGGCCCTAGCATCGCTGCTGGGGCCTATGCCCGACAACGCCGCTGTGGCTGACGTTACCGACGACCGCATCCTCTCGACCATGGCCGAGCGTGTTTTCGCCGCTGGTTTCGTCTGGCGCGTCATCGAGCAGAAATGGCCTGGTTTCGAAGAGGCATTCCTCCGCTTCGAGCCGAAGCGGCTGCTGTTCCAGCCGGACGATTTCTGGCACGATCTGGCGTTCGACCAGCGTATCGTGCGCAACCCGCAGAAGATCAAATCCGTCCGCGACAACGCGGCCTTCGTCGAGCGGGTGTCGAAGGAGCATGGCGGCTTCGGCGAATTCCTCGCCGCTTGGCCTGCCGACGACCAGGTCGGGCTGATGGCCTATCTCGGCAAGCATGGTAGCCGGCTTGGCGGCCACACAGGCCAGTATTTTCTGCGCTGGCTGGAGTGGGATGCCTTCATTGTCTCAACCGACATGGCAGCTGCACTTCGCGACGCCGGCCTCGACATCGCCGAAAACCCGACATCGAAGAGGGATCTCGATAAGATCCAGAACCAGATCAATGCCTGGGCAGCGGAAACCAGCCTGCCGCGTCGGCACATTTCGCGCATTCTGGCGATGTCGATCGGCGAGAACCATTCGCCGGAAGCGCTGCGCGAATATATGGGTGAATAGGACAGAACATTGGTCCAAGCAAACGCCATTGCCCAGGCGATTTTGCCGCGCTAAGTCAGCAGGCATGACCGACAAGACCGCTTCCGACATATTGCGCATCGCCGTCGCCCAGCTCAATCCGACGGTGGGCGACGTCGCCGGCAATCTCGCCAAGGCGCGCGAGGCGAGGGCGGATGCCGCCCGGCAGGGCGCCGACCTCGTGCTGTTCACCGAGCTTTTCCTCGCCGGCTATCCGCCGGAGGATCTGGTGCTGAAGCCTGCATTCCTGAAGGCCTGCGAGCGGGCGGCGCAGGATTTCGCGGGCGATACCGCCGATGGCGGGCCGGGCGTCATCATCGGCACGCCGCTGAAGCGCAAGAGCGGCACGCACAATTCGATCATCGTTGCCGATGGCGGCAAGATCCTTGCCGAGCGCTACAAGCTCGATCTGCCGAACTACGGCGAGTTCGACGAGAAGCGCGTCTTCCAGGCCGGCCCTGAAATGCAGGGGCCGGTCAATTTCCGCGGCGTGCGTCTGGGAATTCCGATTTGCGAGGACATATGGGGCGATGTCGGCATCTGCGAGACGCTGGCCGAAAGCGGCGCTGAAATCCTGCTGGTGCCGAACGGCTCGCCCTACTATCGCGGCAAGGTCGACGTTCGCCACCAGATAGTCATTCGACAGGTTATCGAATGCGGATTGCCGATCATCTACGCCAACCAGCTTGGCGGTCAGGACGAGTTGATCTTCGACGGAGCGTCGTTTGCCATAGGCGCCGACAAGACGTTGGCTTTCCAGATGAGCCAGTTCGAGGAGACGGTCAACGTCACCACCTGGAAGAGAAGCCGCCCCGCCGCGGGCGCACAAAATGGAAATAATCCCGAAGTGTGGGTCTGCTCCGAAGGGCCGATGTCGAAAATCCCGGAGAAGGAGGAGGCCGACTATCGCGCCTGCATGCTGGGCCTGCGCGACTACGTCAACAAGAACGGCTTCAAGAATGTGGTGCTCGGACTTTCCGGCGGCATCGATTCGGCGATCTGCGCCGCACTTGCCGTCGATGCGCTCGGCGAGGAACGGCTGCGCGCCGTGATGATGCCTTACCGCTACACTTCTAAGGACTCGCTCAAGGACGCCGAGGATTGCGCCCGTGCGCTCGGCTGCCGCTACGACATCGTGCCAATCTTCGAGCCGGTCGAGGGATTCCTGCATGCGCTGACGCAGCTTTTCGAGGGCACCAAGGAAGGCATCACCGAGGAAAACCTGCAGAGCCGCGCGCGCGGCACCATTTTGATGGCGATCTCCAACAAATTCGGCTCGATGGTGGTCACCACCGGCAACAAGAGCGAGATGTCGGTTGGCTACGCCACGCTCTATGGCGACATGAATGGCGGCTTCAACCCGATCAAGGACCTCTACAAGATGCAGGTCTACGCGCTGTCGCGCTGGCGCAATACGCACGTGCCTCCTGGCGCGCTAGGCCCCTCCGGCGAGGTGATCCCGAACAACATCATCGACAAGGCGCCGTCGGCGGAACTGCGCGAGAACCAGACGGACCAGGATTCGCTGCCGCCCTATCCGGTGCTGGACGACATCTTGGAGTGTCTGGTCGAGAACGAGATGGGTGTCGACGAGATCGTTGCCCGCGGCCACGACCGGGCGACGGTAACGCGCGTCGAGCACCTGCTCTATATCGCCGAATACAAGCGCCGGCAGGCGGCGCCCGGCGTGAAGATCACCAAGAAGAATTTCGGCCGCGACCGCCGCTATCCCATCACCAACCGGTTCAGGGATGGCGGATAGGCGCGATTTCGGCTGTCCAGAATGATCAACGCCGCAGCCATGCCCGACTGTGAAATCAGCTTTGACGTGTCGCGCTTCGACTTCCGGGCGACCTCCGACCTGTTGATGGCAAGCTACTGGGGCAGCGGGCGCAGCGACGAACTCCATCGCCGCGCCTTTGCCAATTCGCTTTGCGTCGGCGCCTATCTCGACGGCAAGCAAATCGGTTTCGGCCGGGCGATCACCGATCGCACGGTGTTTGCCTATCTCGCCGATATCATCGTCTGGCCGGAATATCGCGGGCGAGGCATTGGTACCCGGCTTGTCCAGGCGCTTATCGATCATCCGGATTGTACGACAGTCACCCATTGGAGCCTGTCGACCAACGATGCCCATGCGGTCTACGAGAAGCTCGGCTTCAGGCCGTCCACAGATGGCCGCTACATGAGGCTCGACCGCATCGCGGCAGCCTGAGCGGGCGTACAACCCGCGATTGTTGCAAAATGGTCTCACTGGTTAGACCAGATGTGCTTTCAGTAGCTCTCTGGCTTGGCGACGTGTCGAGGCGTCTCTATAAGACTTTCTCCGCGATTCCCTTGTGGGAGGACCGAATGGCAGGATTTGACATCGTTATGCGAGGCCGCGAAGCCTAGGTCTCAGATGGCGCGTCGGAAGGTTTTCACCTTCACGGCCTAGCCCATCCGACAACAGGCGTTCGTCGATGCCGGTCGCCGCCCGTATTCGGGCGAGCCGCCAAATATGCCGAACCTCCGCATTCCCGGGCGCTAATTCGCCCAACGCGGGTTTTTTCAATTTTCGACCTTACCGGGACCGGGCTCGTTTGCGCCCGAATGACATCATGGCTCGTTTTCAGATAGATTTGCGCGCGGGCGCCTTTCGCACTGTCCTTGGCTTCACGCTCAGCCATTGGCGGCGCCAGCCGTGGCGGCTTTCGCTCATCATGGGCACGTTCCTGCTGTCGACCTCGGCCGACGTGCTGACGCCGCTCTATTCCGGGCGATTGGTCGATGCCGTCGCCAGCAGCGCGACGGCCGATGAGATCGCGTGGAACGCAGCGATGGCGGCGTTTTCCATGCTGGTGGCGCTGGCGCTGGCGGGCGTCGTTCTGCGCAACCTCGCCTTCATGGGCATCACCGACCTGACGCTGAAGATGATGGCCGACATTGCCGCCGACGCCTTCCACCGTGTTCAACGGTTTTCCACCGACTGGCATGCCAACAGCTTCGCCGGATCGACCGTGCGCAAGATAACCCGTGGCATGTGGGCGCTCGACCTGCTCAACGACACGATCCTGATTGCGCTGCTGCCGTCGCTCGTCATGCTCGTCGGCTCGACGCTGCTGCTCGGCTGGTTCTGGCCGCTGATGGGTGCGGTCGTCGCCGCAGGCTCGGTGCTGTTCATAGCGGTGACGGCGCTGCTGTCGCTTGGCTATGTCGCGCCGGCGGCAAGGCTTGCCAACGCATGGGACACGCGCCTGGGCGGTTCGCTGGCCGATGCGGTGAGCTGCAACGCGGTGGTCAAAGGCTTTGGCGCCGAGGAACGCGAGGAAACGCGCCTTGCCAAAGTCGTCGCCAGATGGCGCGCCCGCACACGCCGCACTTGGGTGCGCGGCACCGTCAACGGCACCGCTCAAGGGGTGATGCTGCTGCTTCTGAGAACAGCGGTGATCGGCTTCTCCTTGCTTTTGTGGACGTGGGGGCAGGCGAGCGCCGGCGATGTCACTTTCGTGTTGACCTCGTTCTTCGTGCTGCAAGGCTATTTGCGCGATATCGGCACGCATATCCGCAATCTGCAGCGCTCGATCAACGACATGGAGGAGCTGGTCGACTTCCAGTCCGAGCCGTTCGGCATCGAGGATGCGCCCGGCGCCAAGCCGATCCGCATCACCGACGGCCGCATCAGCTTCGACAACGTCACCTTCCATTATGGCAGCCACCGCCTGCCGCTCTATCGTGACTTTTCAGTGGATATCGCGCCGGGCGAACGCGTCGGGCTGGTCGGCCATTCGGGCTCGGGCAAGACGACCTTCGTCAAGCTGATCCAGCGCCTTTACGACGTGAACGCGGGAACGATCCGGATCGACGGCCAGGATATTGCGGGGGTGGCGCAGGCGTCGCTGCGCGGGCAGATCGCCATCGTCCAGCAGGAGCCGATCTTGTTCCACCGGTCGCTGGCCGAGAACATCGCCTATGCCCGGCCGAGCGCCACGCAAGCCGAGATCGAGCATGCCGCGCGGCTAGCCAGTGCGCATGACTTCATCGTCGACCTGCCGAAGGGTTACGGCACGCTGGTCGGCGAGCGCGGCGTGAAACTATCGGGCGGCGAGCGCCAGCGCGTGGCGATCGCACGCGCTTTCCTTGCCGATGCGCGGATCCTCATTCTGGACGAGGCGACATCCAGCCTCGATTCGGAATCGGAGGTGCTGATCCAGCAGGCGATGGAGCGGTTGATGGTCGGCCGCACGACGCTGGTCATCGCGCACCGGCTTTCGACGGTGCGGGCGCTGGACAGGCTTCTGGTGTTCGATCGCGGCCGCATCGTCGAGGAGGGCTCGCATGATCAGCTGATCCGGCTGCAAGGAGGCATCTACCGCCGGCTGTTCGAGCGCCAGGCTCTCGAATTGACCAAGGGACTGGTGATCTGACGGAGTGCTGCGCGTCCATTAGAGCGACGTGCGTCCACTTGGACGCACAAAGTACGCTCTAACACTTTGAATCTGCGCATCGTGCTTTCCGAAATCGGTTCCGATTTCGGGCCGATGCGCTAGGACGCGCGGCGCTCCAGCCTTTTCATCGCCTTCGTCATGTTCTATGTCTGCCGCCAGGCGCGGGGGCGTGTCTTGTCAATACGAAAATCATCCGGTACGCCCCGTTCATGACAGTTACCGTCCGTTTCGCCCCATCCCCGACCGGCCGTATTCACATCGGCAATGCGCGCACCGCGCTGTTCAACTGGCTGTTCGCCTTGAACAACAAGGGCCGCTTCATCCAGCGCTTCGACGACACCGATGTCGCGCGCTCAACGCAGGAATTCTCCGACGCCATTCTCTACGACCTGCATTGGCTGGGGATTTTTCCTGATGCGACCGAATACCAGTCGCGGCGTTTCGAGATCTACGATGCGGCGATGGAGAAATTGAAGGCGGCGCGCCTTCTCTACGCTTGCTACGAGACCCCGGAAGAGCTCGATCTCAGACGCAAGGTGCGCCGCACGCGCGGCCTGCCGCCGGTCTATGGCCGGGAGGCATTGACGCTGACGTCGGAGCAGGTCGCCGAATACCAGGCCGATGGCCGCCGGCCGCACTGGCGCTTTCTCCTGCCCAATTTCACCAGTGATCCGCTTCAGCCGGAACGCACCGAAATCCACTGGAACGATCTGGTTCGCGGTGAAGAAACCGTCGATCTTGCGTCGCTTTCCGACCCGGTCCTGCTGCGCGAGGACGGCACTTATCTCTACACTTTGCCCTCGGTGGTCGACGACATCGAAATGTCAGTCAGCCATATTATCCGCGGCGACGACCACGTCACCAATACGGGCGTGCAGATCGCCCTGTTCCAGGCGCTGGGTGCCGAGCCGCCGGTGTTCGGCCACCACAACCTGTTGACCACCGCATCGGGCGAGGGCCTGTCGAAGCGGACCGGCGCGCTGTCCATCGAAAGCCTGCGCGAGACCGGCATAGAGCCGATGGCCGTCGCTTCGCTGGCCGTGCTTGTCGGCACCTCGGAAAATGTCGTGGCGGTGCCTGACATGACCGAGCTTGCCCGGCGCTTCGATCCGGCCGCGGCGTCGAAATCCGCCGCCAAATTCGATCCGGACGAGCTTTTCGTACTCAACCGCACGCTGCTGCACCATATGCCGTTTTCCGAGGCGCGCGACCGGCTGATCGTGTTCGGCATATCAGGCGAACAGGCCGAGCCCTTCTGGCTGGCAGTGCGCGGCAATCTCGACAGGCTGGCCGATGCGGCAATCTGGTGGCGCACACTTCGCGACGGCCTGCAGGAGCAGCCGGACTTTTCCGACATCGACCGCGATTTCCTTCGCCAGGCGTTCGACCTGTTGCCGGAAGACCCGTGGGATGGATCGGTCTGGAAGGAGTGGACGGGCAGGATCAGGGAAGCGACCGGCCGCAAGGGCAAGGCGCTGTTCATGCCGCTCAGGCTGGCGCTTACCGGACAGCCTTCGGGGCCGGAGCTGGCGGATCTGTTGCCGCTGCTGGGTCGGGAAGGAACGCTGGCCCGACGGCCCTGACCTTGCGCTGTTCCGGCGGCAGCAGAGTCGTCGGCGGGGGTTTAACCAAAGTCTCGGGGTCGGCGCCTGGATCGGGTCTGGCAACAGGCACCGGAAAGAACGACGTGGTCTCTCCATTGGCTTCAGTCTGTTCCGGGCTTGGCGGATTGCCGGCAATGATCTCGAAATTCCGTGCGGCGTTGCAGCCGCAGGCCGGCGGACGTGAGATCTCGGGCTGCTTGTAGAGATAGGCGGTCGGCAGTTCGCTGTAGGGCCTGCCGGTGACCGAAGACGTCATGTCGGCCGAATCGTCGCCAATGCCGCGCGTATAAAACACCTGCATCTCGGTGCCGGGGCAACTCGAATCGCAGTTCTTCTGGTCGCGCTCGAAATCGCCCAGCGAGGCGGCGTTCGACATCGGGAAGAAATAGCCGTCGCAGGTGCGCACGCACATTGTGCGGAATTCGCCGCCACGGCGCGGCGGGCCCATGCGGCTTG
This sequence comes from Mesorhizobium robiniae, assembly GCF_040545535.1. Lineage (NCBI taxonomy): Bacteria > Pseudomonadati > Pseudomonadota > Alphaproteobacteria > Hyphomicrobiales > Phyllobacteriaceae > Mesorhizobium > Mesorhizobium robiniae. Next base: position 408,887 of record NZ_JBEPMC010000006.1, on the reverse strand, counting down.
GCTGATTGACCATGGCGCGGACTTCGTCGGGATCGCTCGGCTTGTCCAGCGCATCGGGCCGACTTCTGGCGTCGCGCAATAGCCGATCGAGCAGATTTCCTTTGCCGTTTTCACGATTCGTTTCCCGCAGCGGCGCGCGCTTCGGAGCGACGATGCTGTCGCGGCAGCCATTGGCGTTGAGCGAGGCCAATATGCGGATGCGGTCGCGCCGCGAGCCGCCGCCGGCGAGCTGCGCGCGCTTCGCCTGCAGGGCATCGAGATTGGCGTTCATGCGGCCAAGCGTGGCGTCGAGTGCGGCGCAGGCGTTTCGATTGCGGTCGAACAGCGAAAAGCCGCAGCCGGCTCTGTTGGCCTGGCGGCTTGCCTTTGCAATCTGCTCGCGCTGCCGTACGATCGCGTCGTCATATTTCCTGAGCAGTGCCGGCTTGCCGCCGCCGCCGCGCGAAGCGGCCGCGAGATCGGCCTCCAACTGGCGGCAAACACGGGATGCGGCCTGCGGCTGAGTGACGGCAAAGCTTGATAATGCCAGGGCGGCGAGCAGCGCCGCGGCACGCGTCAGCTTCCACGCTCCGCCCATCATTCGCCCAGAACTCCGTTATCCGTCCACCGCGAATCTACCGCATCTGCGGCTGCTGTTTGCTTAGCCTACCGCGAACGGCTGCTTTAGCCCAGATTTACAACCGCCTGCGCCTTGTGGGCGGCTTCGACCACGGCGAGCGCCGTCATGTTGACGACGCCGCGCGACGTCACCGATGGCGTCAATATATGCGCCGGCCTGTCGGTGCCGAGCAGGATCGGGCCGACATGCAGCGCGTCCATCATCGTGCGCAACGCGGTGAGCGTGATGTTCGCCGAATCGAGGTTGGGGAAGACCAGCAGATTGGCTTCGCCCTTCAGCCGCGAATGCGGATAGACGCGCTGGCGCAATTGCTCGGACAGAGCCGAGTCGGCATGCATCTCGCCGTCACATTGCAGGTCCGGCGCGATGCGCGCCAGGATCGCCGCTGCCTGCCGCATCTTGAGCGCGCTTGGCGAGTCCCGTGAGCCGAAATCCGAATGCGACAGCAGCGCCGCCTTGGGCTCGATGCCGAAGCGCTGAATCTCTTCGGCCGCCAGCACGGTCATCTCGGCGATCTCCTCGGCCGTCGGATCGACGGTGACATGGGTGTCGGTCAGGAAAATGATGCCGCGCTGCGAGATCAGCATCGAAAGCGTCGACAAATCGTGATCCTTGATGCCGGCGCGCGGGCCGATAATCAGGGTGACATTGCGCAAATGCCGCTCGAAACGTCCTTCCAGGCCGCAGACCATGGCGTCGGCGTCGCCACGCTTGAGGGCAAGTGCTGCGATCACCGTGTTGTCGGTGCGCACCATGGTGCGCGCGGCCTCTGTCGTCACGCCGCGCCGGCCGGCGAGTTCGATCAAAAGGTCGACATAGTGGCGATAACGCGGATCGTCCTCGGGATTGATCAGACCGAAGTCGACGCCCGGCTTGATGCGCAGACCGTAGCGTTTCAGCCTGACCTCGATGACATGCGGACGGCCGATCAGGATCGGCTCGGCGATGCCTTCCTCCAGCACCACCTGCGCGGCACGCAGCACGCGCTCGTCCTCGCCGTCGGCATAGATGACGCGCTTGGCATTCGACGTCTTGGCCATCGTGAACACCGGCTTCATGACCAGGCCGGAGCGGAAGACGAAGCGGTTCAGCGTGTCGATATAAGCGGCAAAGTCGGTAATCGGCCGTGTCGCGACACCGGTATCGCAGGCGGCCTTGGCGACGGCCGGCGCGATGCGCAGGATCAGCCTGGGATCAAAGGGCGATGGGATCAGGAAATCGGGCCCGAAGATCGGCGTTTCGCCGGAATAGGCGCGGGCGGCGACATCGGACGGTTCTTCGCGGGCAAGGGCCGCAATCGCTCGCACCGCGGCCATCTTCATCTCTTCGTTGATGGCGCTGGCGCCGCAGTCCAGAGCGCCACGGAAAATGTAAGGAAAACAGAGTACGTTATTGACCTGATTGGGGAAATCGGAACGGCCGGTGCAGATCATCGCGTCGGGTCGTGCTGCCCGTGCCGCCTCCGGCATGATCTCGGGATTGGGATTGGCCAGCGCCAGGATCAGCGGTTTAGGCGCCATGTGCTGGAGCAATTCCGGTTTCAGCACGCCGGCGGCCGAAAGACCCAGGAACACGTCGGCGCCCGGCAGCACATCGGCCAGGGTGCGCGCCTCGGTGTCTTTTACATAGGGGTCCTTCCAACGGTCCATCTCGTCGACGCGGCCCTTGTAGGCGACGCCGAAACGGTCGGTGACCCAGATATTTTCGACGCGCGCGCCGAGCAAAACCAGCAGATTGAGGCAGGCAAGGGCCGCAGCTCCCGCGCCGGAGGTGACGATCTTGATGTCGGAGATCGTCTTGCCGGCAAATTCGAGCCCGTTGAGCACGGCGGCGGCGACGATGATTGCGGTGCCGTGCTGGTCGTCGTGGAAGACCGGTATGGCCATGCGGGCCTTCAGCCGCTCCTCGACCTCGAAACATTCGGGCGCTTTGATGTCTTCGAGGTTGATGCCGCCGAAGGTCGGCTCCAGCGCCGAGATCGTCTCGACCATGCGCTCGATGCCAGGCGCGTCGATCTCGATGTCGAAGACGTCGATGCCGGCGAATTTCTTGAACAGCACCGCCTTGCCTTCCATCACCGGCTTGGACGCGAGCGGTCCGATATTGCCGAGGCCGAGCACCGCCGAACCGTTGGAGACGACACCGACCAGATTGGCCCGCGCCGTGTAGTCGGCGGCGGTTGCCGGATTGTCGCGGATTTCCAGACAGGGCGCAGCGACGCCGGGCGAGTAGGCAAGCGCCAGGTCGCGCTGGTTGCCGAGCGGTTTCGTTGCCTGGATTTCAAGCTTTCCAGGCCTTGGATGCTTGTGGAAGTAGAGTGCGGCTTCGTCGAGGTCCGACCTGGCTGCTTTTTTGCTTTCGCCTTCCATACGGGCCTCCCTGCGATCCTGCCGTGAAGCCTTTTAGCATGCAGCGTTGGTTTTTCACGATGCCAAATGACGCAACCGCCAATTAGGCCAACTGGCCGAAAAAAACACATCTATGTCAGTCTGTTGCGCCGAAACGCTTACCTTTATTGTCACGGCCGGTGCGGGTCGCGTCGAGCGCATTGCGCGATCGGCGTCTCGGATCGTGGACGGTCAAGTCAGGTCTAAAACCTCAAGCAGTTTCCAGACGCTATCGACAATGGTCGGCCGTGGCCGCCGTTTCGCAATCACGGCAAGTGGCCACGCTGGCAGCGATGCGTCGGCGATCGATGCATACCGGACGCCCTCGAATACGAGACGCTGTGTCGATCGTGGCAGCAGCGCCGCGCCCAAGCCGGCGGACACGAGCGAGAGCATGGTCAGGGCCCGCGTTGCCTCCTGGACGATCCGAACGTCAAGGCCGGCGCTGGTGAACATGTCCAGGACACGCGCATGGAGCGCCGGGCCTTGTGCAGCCGGAAACATGATTAGCCCGTGGCGGGCGATCTCCGCCAGCGTCACCGCGTGTGACTGCCGGTCATCAGGCAGGGCGGCGACAAGATCTTCAGCAGGATAGTCATGGACGTCGAGACGTTCGTCTGTCCCGAGCGGCGGATGCACGAACCCGATGTCGATCTCACTCAGCGACAACGCGGCAATCTGCTCATTGGTGGACATCTCGATGAGCTTTGGATGGATATCAGGATATTTCTCGCGAAGCCGGGACAGGAGTTGCGGCAGATGCTCGTAGAGAGCCGCCGACACGAAGCCGATCCTGATCTCGCCGGCTTCGCCGTCATGCGCTGCGCGGGCGACGTGAAGCGCCGAATCGGCGTGACGCACGGATGCCCGGGCCTCGTCCACGAAGGCCATGCCCGCGCGCGTCAAGGCTATGCGGCGGTTGGCCCGCTCGAACAGTTTGACGCCGAGCTCCTTCTCAAGACGTCCGATCGATTGGCTAAGCGGAGGCTGCGCCATGGCCAGCCGCAGTGCGGCACGCCCCATATGCAATTCCTCCGCTACAGCGAGGAAATGTCGCAAGTGCCGAAGTTCCATATCCTGACGATATCAAAAACCATCAAAAACGTCATCGATAAGATATCAAATAGCTGACAGTCTTTTGCGGAACGCAATTGTCCCCGGAGATGTCATGATGTCCCACTTCGCCATCTTTCCCCTCGTGCTCACAGCAGCCATGATGACCGCCGCTCCAGTACCGGCAGGAGAGCCGGATCTCGTCCGGGCCGACAGGTTCGTCGAACTTCCGGCCGGCGAGCGCCTCTTCGTCCGGGAGGTGCGCCGCCCTGGCGCAGCTTCCGAAGCCAACTCCGCCGTCCTCCTCATCCATGGCGCACGCGTGCCCGGCGTAGCGTCCTTCGATCTGCCTGTTGCGGGCGGGTCGCTTGCCGCTGACCTCGCGGCGGACGGGCACCATGTCTATGTCCTGGACCTTCGCGGCTACGGCGCATCGAGCCGCCCTGCGGCGATGAACAGGCCGCCGGACCAGTCCGCTCCCCTGATGCGCACTGAAGATGCCGTGGCGGATATTTCCGCAGCGGTCGACGCCATCGCGAAATGGAGCAACGTTTCAAGGGTCGGCCTCGTCGGCTGGGCCACTGGCGGACATTGGGCCGGCGCCTATGCCAGCCGGTTTCCGCAGACGGTTGATCGGCTCATCCTCTACAACACCCTGTATGGAGGCTCAAACCAACACCCAACCCTTGGCACTGGTTCGCCGCTTGAAAACCCCGACCGGCCAGGGACGTTCAACGTCCAGGCGTTCGGCGGTTATCGGCTGAATACACGTCCGAGCCTGTTCACCGCCTGGGACGACAGCATTCCGGTCGCGGACAAGGCTCGGTGGCGCGATCCCGCGGTCACTGCTGCTTATGGTGATGCGGCACTCGCCTCCGACGAGACCGCGTCGACGCGCCAACCGCCGAGTTTCCGCTCACCGAGCGGCGCCATGGCCGACAGTTTCGAACTGGCGTTCGATCGCCGGCAATGGTCGGCGGCGGCGCTCACCATGCCCGTGCTCGTCGTCCGTTCCGGACGGGATTTCTGGAGCCGGCCGCAGGATGCGAAGACAATGGCAGACGAAGCACCAAAAGCGGAACGTCTGGACATCCCTGAAGCCACGCACTTCGTCCATCTCGACCGCGAGGCCGCGGGACGGGGTGTGTTCCTTGACGCTGTGAAGCGGTTTCTCGGTCGCCCGGAGGGATGAACCATGAAGGGCCGCCTAGGTGTCGTGCGGGAGCAGCAGCCGCAACGGTGTAGGCCGACCTACCGTCCACCCGACAGTTACTCACCGCGCGGTTGCGGGGCTACGCCTATCTCCGCTGCGCCACATCGCGACTCTCGAGCCTCCGCCATTTCCCTGCGCGTACAAACGCCAGACGTCACTACGCCGGCGCCGTTTCCTGGATGTGCACGCTTTTTTCGTCATCGATGAACGCACCCATCGCGGCGAGGTGGTCGGCGAAGCCAGCAACGAACCGCCTGACCTTCAACGGAATGAAGCGGTTCGATGGATAGACCGCATGCACGTGATGCGGTGCGTAGCGCCAGTCCGGCAGCACATATTCGAGCCGCCCTTGGGCGACGAGCGGGTCGAGTATCACCTTGTGCCCGAGGCCGATGCCGATGCCAAACAGCAGTGCCTGCTGGTTAAGGAGCGAATTGTTGGAGCACATGGTAGGCCGGATCCGCACCTCGGCCTTTTCGCCGCCTGGGCCGGTGAGCGGTACGATATCGCGGGTCGTGATGTGGGCGTAATGCAGGTAGTCATGCCCGGCAAGATCCTCTGGGCGCCGCGGACGGCCCATCCGGTCGAGATAGCCCGGCGTTGCCGCGAGTCGTCGCTCCATCACACCCAATTTGCGCACGATCAGCCGATCATCATCGATGGTCCCCATGCGGATCACGACATCGAGCCGCTCCGCGATCACGTCGACGAAGCTGTCGGTCAGCGCCACGTCGAGCATCAGTTCCGGATAGGTGCGCTTGAACTCGATTAGATAGTTGCCGAGCACACCGGCACCGAAGCTGGCCGGCGCGCCGACGGCAAGGCGTCCGCACATCTTCGATTCGAGGCAGCCGACGCTGCGGTCCGCGTCCCCGATGCGCTCAATGATGTCGCGGGCGCGCTCCAGATAACGCCGGCCGGCTTCCGTCGGCGAAACATAGCGGGTCGTACGGTCAAAGAGCCGGACGCCTAAACGCTTTTCCAGTGCGCGGATCTGCTGGCTGACGGCCGGCTGGCTCAAGCCCAACTCGCGCGCTGCCGCCGAGAAGCTGGCGGAATCGCAGACGCGTACGAAGCTGGCCAGTTCGGTCAAGCGGTCCATGATGGCAACTCCCGTCGTGATTAATAAGCAAGAGTAATAGCCGATATAAGAAACCGGCAAGTTCAAAAAGCTGAATCTATGAAGTAGACCCGCGCTCGCTCTGCCCGCAGCGCTATGATCCCAACCGGAGATGATGCCATGACGCTTTCCCGCCGCCATTTCCTCGCCAGTGCCGGCCTAGCCGGCGGCGTCTTTCTAGCCGGCGCCTCCGTTCCGGCACTGGCCCGCGCGCCACTGGCTAGTGCCCCCACCGTTGGCGCGCTGCGCCGCAAGGTGGGTTCGATCGAGGTCACGGCGCTGCTGGACGGCTATATCGACCTTAAATCGGAGCTTTTCATCGGCCTCGTCGACGCCGAGGCGGGGCGTCTGGCGGAGGCCAGCTTTGGTAAGCCCGGACCACGGCGCACGCCCGTCAATGCCTATCTCGTCAATCTTGGAGACCGGCTTGTGCTCATCGACGCCGGTGTGTCGGACGGCAGGGGTCCGGCGCTCGGCCATCTTCCCGCGGCTTTGCAGGCTGCCGGCGTTGCTCCCGACCAAGTCGACACTTTGCTGATCACCCACATGCATCCCGATCATATCAACGGGGTTCTGACCTCCGCCGGCGAGGCGCTGTTTCCCCATGCGGAGCTCGTCGTCACCGCCACTGACTACGCCTTCTGGCACGACGACGCGAACATGAACCAAGCGCCGGACGAGGCAAAGCCGTTCTTTACCGGGGCACGACGGGCTGCCGCCGCTTATGCGGACCGCCTGCGGCAAGTGGACGGCGAGCGCGAGGCGGTCGGCTCGATCCGCACAGTGCCATTGCCCGGCCACACGCCGGGCCATGCCGGCTTCATCGTCGAGTCGGACGGCGACACTCTGTTCATTTGGGGCGATGTCGTGCATATGGCGACTTATCAGTTCGCCCGCCCGGACTGGAGCATCGCGTTCGATGTCGATTCCAAACTGGCCGCCGAAACGCGCAAGCGGACGTTCGACCGGGTCGCTGCCGACCGGATGCTGATCGCCGGAATGCATTTGCCGTTCCCCGGTTTCGGACATGTCGCGCGCGACGGCCAAACCTATCGCTTCGTGCCGGCCGAATGGGCCTATGAACTGTAGTGGCGGCCACTGGGGAAGGGGCCATCATGGCCCCAGCGGGTACCAGGCGTTAGATACTAGAACGCGCTGACATAGGCGCCGCCGTCCACCGGTATGTTCTGCCCGGTCAGGTAGCCGGCATGAACCGAGCATAGGAAGGCGCAGATCTGGCCGAATTCCTCCGACGTGCCGAGCCGCTTAGCCGGAACGTTGGCTGCTGCCTGGGTCTTTCGCGCCGCGGCGGCAGCCGGATCTTCGGGAGTGCCGGCTTCGTGCGGGGGGCGCAGCCGGTCGGTGTCGAGCTTGCCCGGCAGCATGTTGTTGATCGTCACATTGCGGTCGATCACCGTCCGCGCGACACCGGCAAGGAACGAAGTCAGGCCGGCTCGCGCGCCGGACGACAGATCGAGGCCGGGAATGGGAACATAGACCGACAGCGACGTGATGTTGACGATGCGGCCGAAGCCACGCTCGGCCATGCCGTCGATCACAGCCTGAACCAGTTCGACCGGGGTCACCATGTTCTGGGTGACGCCTTCGAGGATCTTTGCGCGGTCGAGCTCGCGGAAATCGCGAAACGGCGGTCCGCCATTGTTGTTGACGAGGATATCGGGATCGGGGCAGGCGGCAAGCAGCGCCTTCTGCACCTCGGGCTTGGAGACGTCGCCGACGATCTCGGTCACCTTGACGCCAAATCTTTCGCGCAGTTCGGCGGCGGTCTTCGCCAGTTGGTCGGCGTTGCGCCCGTTGACGACCAGATCACAGCCAGCTTCGGCCAGCGCCATGGCGCAGCCCCGCCCAAGGCCCTTGCTCGAAGCACAGACGATGGCCTTTTTTCCGCGAATACCGAGATCCATGGCGATTTCTCCTCTGATTCTGCGCGGCAACCTACTCTTGGGACTGGACTAATCGCAACCGTCATACGGTTGTTGCATGAATCGGCGCATAGCCAGCGCGAAAGCAATGGTGAGAATCCCATGCCTGGCGCAGAGCCCCGCACTTTCCGCAGCATGTTCATCTCCGACGTCCATCTCGGATCGAAGGCGGCGAAGGCCGAGTTCCTGATCGATTTCCTTAGATATCACGACGCCGATATCATCTATCTCGTCGGCGATATCGTCGACGGCTGGCGGCTGAGACGGAGCTGGCACTGGCCGCAGAGCCACAATGATGTCGTCCAGAAATTGCTGCGCAAGGCGCGCAAGGGCGCCAGCATCACCTATATCGCCGGTAATCACGACGAGTTCGCGCGCCAGTTCCAGGGCGTGCATTTCGGCGGCATCGTCGTCGCCGACCGTGCCATTCACGAGACCGCCGACGGCAGGCGCTTGCTGGTCATTCATGGCGACCAGTTCGATACTGTCGTCCACAATGCGCGCTGGCTCGCCTATCTCGGCGACTACGCCTATGACGCGGCCATGCTCGTCAACCGCGTGGTGACGCGGCTTCGCCAACTGCTTGGCCTGCCTTATTGGTCGTTTTCGTCCTGGGCCAAGGTTAACGTCAAAAAGGCGGTGAATTTCATCGGATCGTTCCAGACCATGCTGACCGAGGAAGCGCGCCGCTCGCATGTCGACGGCGTGATCTGCGGTCACATCCACCATGCCGCGATCGAAAACTACGAGGATGTGCAATACATCAACACCGGCGACTGGGTGGAGAGCTGCACCGCGGTGGTCGAGCATTTTGACGGCCAGATGGAGATCCTGCACTGGGCGCATGTCCTGCCGGAGGCTCCGGTCGGCAGCGAAGTGCTGGTGCCGATCGACATCAAGGGCAGGGCAGTCCAGGCGGCCTGATCAAACCCGGTTCTCATCTCGCTCTAATCGATTAGTCCAAGCGGTTCCGCGGACTTTTTCAGCATGGTATGGAATTGGCCTGCGCTGCAGGCCGACTCGGCCGAACGCCGCGCCGACGGATTGCCTGCTGATGTCCTCCCTGCCGCCGCTTTCACCCGAACAGCTCGTCAAGCCGCGTCATTTCGAGCTGCGCATGAGCCTGATTTTTTTCACGCTTTTCGTGCCGCTCGGGACGCATTTGCCATACTTTCCGCTGTGGCTGCAGGCAAAGGGCTTCGATGCCGAGCAGATAGCGGTCATTCTCGCGGCACCAATGTTCCTGCGTGTGGTGACCACGCCATTGCTTACGGCACTGGCCGATAGGGCGAGCGACCGCGCCCATATCTATGTCGTGCTGATGGCCGCGTCGCTGGCGCTGTCGGCCGGTTATTTCCTGACGCCCACCTACGCCATCGTGCTGGCCGTTTCGCTGGCGCTCGCCGTGGTCTGGACGCCGCATTCGCCGATCGCCGATTCGCTGGCGCTGTCGGGGGTGCGCCGCTTCGGCTCCAACTACGCAAGCATGCGCAAATGGGGGTCAATCTCTTATCTATGCGCAAATCTGGCGGGCGGTTTCATCCTGGCGGCGACCGGCGCCCAAGCTGTTCCGGTGATCATCTTCGTGGCGTTTGGCGCCGCACTTGTCGTCGGACTGATCGCGCCGCGGCTTGGCCGTCCCCGCCGTGCTTCGCCGCTTTCGGCGGCCGACATCCAGCAGTCGGCACCCAAACTCCTCAACGCCTATTTCCTGTATTTCTCCATCGGCGTCGGCGTCATCACCGCCAGCCACGCGTTTCTCTACGGTTTCGTGTCGATCTACTGGAAATCGATCGGCATCGGCGATCAGGTTGTCGGCCTGCTGTGGGGATGGGGGGTGGTGGCCGAGATCTGCATGTTCATGATTTTCACTCGCGTTTTTGGCTCCTTCTCGGTCGTGTCGATCATGGTGATGGCCGGGATCGGCGCAATCGTGCGCTGGATTGCCTTCCCCTTGATCTGGCCGCTTGGCCTCGGCGTTGCCGGGTTTTTCGCAGTCCAGACGCTGCACGCGGTGTCCGTGGCGCTGGTTCTGATCGGCTTGCAGAAGATGATCGGCGAAACGGTCTCGGAAGAGCGCACCGGGGCCGCGCAAGGCATTGCCTATTTCTCCAACGGCTTTTTCACGGCCGTGGTGACGCTCCTTTCCGGCCCGCTTTACGACCGCTTCGGCGTGGACGGGTTCTTTGCCATGATCCCGATCGCCTTGATCGGCCTGGCGCTGATCGGACTTGCGGCGCGTTCAGCCCCACAGCGTCGTATCAGGCGGTGACACCAGCGAACCCTCGTAGACGAGACCGGGAACACGGTCGCGGGCAAGCAGCAGCGGACCGTCCAGATCGACGAAATCGGCATCCTGGGCCAAAAGCACGGCCGGCGCCATCGCCAATGAGGTGCCGACCATGCAGCCGACCATGACGCCAAGACCCAGTTCGCGGGCACGATCGCGAAGGGCAAGGGCTGCGGTCAAGCCGCCCGACTTGTCGAGCTTGATGTTGACGGTGTCATAGAGGCCGACAAGCGCTTCCAGGTCCTTCGCCTCATGAACGCTTTCGTCGGCACAGATCGGCACAGGATGCGCGATGTGGCGAAGGATGCCGTCACGGCCCGCAGGCAGCGGCTGCTCGATCAGCGCGATGCCGTGTTCGGCGGCAAAGGCGAGGTTTTCCACGATGGTGCCGTCCGTCCAGCCCTCATTGGCGTCGAGGATGATGCGGCTTTGCGGTGCCGCCTCAGTGACGGCACGGATACGGGCCATATCGTTGTCGCCGCCGATCTTGACCTTGAGCAGCGGGCGCCGGGCGTTGGCGCGGGCCTGTTCGGCCATCGCTTCGGGCTCGCCGAGCGACAGCGTGTAGGCGGTCTCGAGCGCCTTCGGCGGAGCCGCGCAGATGCTGGAGGCGACCGGCCTGCCTGTGATCTTAGCCTCCAGGTCCCAGAGCGCGCAGTCGATGGCGTTGCGCGCCGCGCCCGCCGGCATGGCGTCGAGCAGCGCGGCCCGGCTGATGCCGCCCTCAATCTGCTGCCGCATCGCCTCGATCGCCTCGCGGACACCGTCCATCGTTTCGCCATAGCGCTTGTAGGGAACGCATTCGCCGCGGCCTGTATGTTGGGCCTGGCTGATCGTGCACGCAATCACCTCGGCTTCGGTCTTCGAGCCGCGCGAAATGGTGAAGGTGCCGGCGATGGGAAAGCTCTCGGCCTCGACCGAAATGACACGCGCCATATTTTTCTGCTCCGGCTGTGCGACAACGAGCTTGTCGGCAAATCGACAGGTGGGTTCCGTCAGGCTAAACAGGACGCCATGTTGACCATCCGCAAACGCTTCGCAAGCGGCAAGACCGCCAAGGAAGCCGACCACCAGCCGCGCGTCGCGGTCGGTGAGGAGGGCGGCGTTCTGGGCTGTGCCTTCTCCGGAAACTGGACGACCCGCACCGTGACGCTGGTCGACGCCGAGATGCGCAAGATCGAGAAGCGCAGCGGTTTCAAGACGCTGGCGCTCGACCTCTCGCATATCGAGAAGATGGATACCGCTGGGGCCTGGCTGATCGATCGCCTGGTCAGCGCCTTCGAAAAGAAAGGCGTCGAGATCAGACTGCAAGGGCAAAGCGAGATTGCCTCGATCCTGCTCGGCGCCGTCGGCGACGCGGTTCGGCGCGAACCCGAAACTGGCGGCGCGAAGCCGCCCAACATCATCATTCGCGCGCTCGAGGCGGTTGGCCGGCGCGTCTATGAGATGCGCGACGATTTCCTGTCCTCGATGAACATATTGGGCGCCACGATACGCGGCTCGCAGATGAAGCTCGGTCGCGGCCATGCGGTCAATCCGGCGGCGATCTTCAACCAGATCGATCGCATGGGCGTTGGCGCCATCCCGGTGGTGGTGCTGATGTCGGCCATCGTCGGCGCGATCGTGGCCCAGCAAGGCGCTTATCAGCTCAGCTATTTCGGCGCTGATATCTTCGTCGTCGATCTGGTCGGCGTGCTGATCCTGCGCGAACTCGGCGTGCTGATGACCGCGATCATGATCGCCGGCCGCTCGGGCAGCGCCATCACGGCGGAAATCGGCTCGATGAAAATGCGCGAGGAGGTCGACGCGCTGAAGGTCATCGGGCTCAACCCGATCGGCGTGCTGGTGTTTCCGCGGCTGGTCGCGCTGGTGATCGCACTGCCTTGCCTGACGATCATCGCCAATTTCGCCGCACTTGGCGGCGGCATCGCGGCGGCGTGGCTCTACTCCGACATAGCGCCTGCCGCGTTCATCGACAGGCTGCGCGTCGCCATCGACCTCAGCACCATCTTTGCCGGGCTGATCAAGGCGCCGTTCATGGCCATGATCATCGGTACGATCGCCTCGGTAGAAGGGATGAAGGTTGGCGGCAGCGCCGAATCGCTGGGACAGCACGTGACCGCTTCGGTGGTGAAGTCGATCTTTGTGGTCATCATCCTCGATGGGCTTTTCGCCATGTTCTACGCGGCGATCGAGTTCTGAGATGGCGACGCAAGGCAACACAAAGGCGACTGGGGTGGCGGAAGGGGCCGACGAAGACGAGATCGTGCTTTCCGCGCACGACATCACCGTGTCCTTCGACGACAAGGTCATTCTCGACAGATTGTCGCTCGATATCAGGCGCGGGGAGATCCTCGGCTTTGTCGGCGCCTCCGGTGCCGGCAAATCGGTTCTCCTGCGCACCATCCTGGGCCTGGTGCACAAGCGGTCGGGAACGATCAAGCTGTTTGGCGTCGATGTCGAAAAGGCGAGCGAGACGGAGCGTCTTCGCATCGACATGCGCCTTGGCGTGCTGTTTCAGCACGGCGCGCTGTTTTCGGCGCTGACAGTGCTCGAAAACGTGCAGGTGCCGATGCGCGAATATCTCGATCTGCCCAGAAAGCTGATGGACGAGCTGGCGATGCTCAAGGTCGAATTGGTCGGGTTGCCGCCGGATGCGGCGCAGAAATTCCCGTCCGAGCTTTCCGGCGGCATGATCAAGCGTGCGGCGCTGGCGCGCGCGCTAGCGCTCGACCCCGACATCGTGTTCCTGGACGAACCGACGTCCGGCCTCGATCCGATCAGCGCGGCCGAGTTCGACGAGCTGGTCGTCAAGCTGCGCGATACCATGGATCTGACCGTGTACATGGTCACGCACGATCTCGACACGCTGTTCACCGCTTGCGACCGGGTCGCCGTGCTCGGCAACAAGAAAGTGCTGGTCGAAGGCACGATCGATGACATGCTCAAAAGCGAGGAACCCTGGGTGAAATCCTATTTCCGCGGAAAACGTGCGCGGCAACTTGATCTTGCGGCGCGCGCATAGCCATAAGTGGGTAAATGGAAACCAGAGCCAACTACGTTATTGTCGGCATTTTCACGCTAGCCGCGATCCTGGCAGCCTTTGCGTTCGTCTATTGGACGGCCGCGATCGGCGACAGAGGTGAGACGGCAATGCTACGGGTGCGCATTCCGGGATCGGCTTCCGGCCTTGGCCGCGGCAGTTTCGTACTGTTCAACGGCGTCAGGGTTGGAGATGTCAGGCGCGTCTATATCGACGTCGACAATCCGACCGCGGCAATCGCCGATACCGAAATAGACCGCATGACGCCGATCACCAAATCGACGCAGGCCGATATCGGCCTTGCCGGCCTCACTGGGCAGGCCAATATCGAACTTAAGGGCGCCGACCCCAAGGAAGCGAAGCTTCTCGACCAGGCGGAAGCGGAGGGCAAAGTCGCCGAGATCGTCGCCAATCCGTCGGCGGTCACCAACCTCTTGCAGACGGCGCAGAACATCTTCACCCGCGCCGATACGGTTCTTACCCAGCTCGAAGGCTTCACCAAGGACGTTCGCGGGCCGCTGACGCAGACTGTCAACAACGTGCAGACCTTCTCTGATGCGCTGGCCAAGAATTCCGACGGCATCGACAAATTCCTCGCCAGTGTCAGCTCGTTGTCGGACGAGTTGAGAGGCGTCTCCGGCAAGCTCGACGGCACGCTTAAGGCGGCGGAAGGGCTGCTCAACGCCGTCGACAAGGACCAGATCAAGAGCATCGTCGCCAACGTCGATACGGTGACCACGAACCTGAAGGAAACCTCGAAGCAGTTCGACAGGGTCGTCAGGAATGTCGACACCGCGGTGGGATCGATCAACGATTTCGCCCAGAGAACGCAAGGCACGCTCGCCAAGGTCGACGGCGTTCTCGACGGCATCGATCCGGCACAGGTTCGCACCGCGCTGGCCAACATCCAGAAGGCCAGTGAAAACGCCAACGAGGCTGCAGCCGATATTGCCAAGGTGACCAGTAAATTCGCCAACCGGGCCGACGACATCGACCAGACGATCAAGGACGCCCACCAGCTCGCCGGGCGCCTCAACGATGCCTCGGTGCGTGTCGACGGCATTCTCGCCAAGGTCGATACACTGCTCGGCTCAGGCCAGGCGGACGGCATGATAGCCGACGCCAGGAACACGCTGAGATCGTTCAAGCAGGTCGCCGACACGCTGAACGCCCGCCTCGGCACCATCACCGACAATCTGGCGCGATTCTCCGGTCAGGGCCTGCAGAACGTCGAAGCGCTGGTTCAGGACAGCCGCCGTTCGATCACCCGTATCGAAGAGGCAGTGACGGATCTCAGCCGCAATCCGCAGCGGATCCTGTCGGGCGGCGAAGGCGAGGTTCGGCAGTTCGACGGCAGGGTGCGGCGTTGACTTCAGCATTCGCCCGCCCCAAGAACAGCAGGCAAACACGCTGCGAGTGCGGATTGCTCATACGATTCGGGGACAACGGGGATCGCGTGTGAAGTCGGTCGTGCTTAAATTGGGCGGGGTCAGATCGGGCGGGCTCAAAGCGGGTGCGGCATTGCTTGCGCTTTCGCTGGCCGGTTGCGCAGCGTTGCCGGGCGGTGGGCCGGCGCCTCTGGACACATTCGAACTCTCCGCACCGCCGCTCGATGCGCGCGGTCACAGCCGCCGCCAGATTCTCATCGCCCAGCCCTCCGCGCTCAAGGCGCTGGACAGCCAGAACATCGTCATCAAGCCGTCCGCGCGCTCGATCCAGTACCTCAAGGGCGCGCAATGGGCCGATCGGCTGCCGCTGATCGTGCAGGCGCGGCTGGCCGAGACATTCCAGCGCTCGGGCAGCTTCGCCGGTGTCGGCAAGCCGGGCGAGGGGCTGGCGATCGACTATCAGGTGATCGTCGAGATCCGTTCCTTCGAAGTCCGGGTCGAGGGCGGCGAACAGGCCGAGGTCGACCTGTTCGTGCGGATATTGAACGACCGCAACGGCGAGGTGCGGGCCTCCAAGAGCTTCACCGCGACCGCGCCCGTTTCCGGCAGCGGCAATCAGGCCTATATCGGCGCCCTCGACAGCGCGTTCGGCGATGCGGCCAGGGACATCGTCCGCTGGACCGATTCAGTGATCTGATCCACATCGAATTGTTGGACGATTGGCGTTGGTGATGTCGGCGCGGCCTTTCATTGCTGCCGGGCGCCGATTCCACAAATGGCCGGTCGAGCGCCGGCTTTTGCCTGAAGCGATTGCGCTGGCTGCCGCAGCCCTGCAGCTTAACCGGCACCCGAGGCGATGGTGCGCGACGCATCGCGACCGCGCGTTGCCGCAGGGCGTTATTCCTTCACCGCACCGGTCATCGAGGAGACGTAGTGCTCGACGAAGAACGAATAAAGCACGACCACCGGCAGCGAGCCGATCAGGGCTCCAGCCATCAGCGCTCCCCATTCATAGACGTCGGAGCGGACAAGTTCCGTCAGCACCCCGACCGGCACAGTCTTGTTCTCGGACGACTGGATGAACGTCAGCGCATAGATGAATTCGTTCCATGACAGCGTGAATGCGAATATGCCGGCGGAAATCAGGCCCGGCACCGATAACGGCAGCACGATCTTGGTGAGGATCTGCCACCGGCTCGCCCCGTCAATCAGCGCGCATTCTTCCAGTTCGAACGGGATGGAGCGGAAGTAACCCATCAGCAGCCACGTGCAGAAGGGCACCAGGAAGGTCGGGTAGGTGAGGATGAGCGCGAAAGGCGTATCGTAAAGCCCAAGGTTGAACACCATCACCGACAGCGGGATGAACAGGATCGAGGGCGGTACGAGATAGGCAAGGAAGACCGCGAGGCCGACCTGCCGCGCCCCCGAAAACCGCAGCCGCTCGATCGCATAGGCGGCGAACACCGCAGCCAGCAACGACAGGAATGTGGCGGCGGTCGAGATGATGATCGTGTTGAGCAGCCAGCCCGGATAGGACGTGTCGAACAAGAGATAGCGGATGTGCTCGAATGTCGGATGCACGACCCAGAATGGGTTGAAATTGGCGTAGTCGGTCATTTCGAGATTGGGCTTAACCGCGGTGATCGTCATCCAGTAGAACGGGAACAACAGCACGATGACGAACACCAGCAGCGGCAAATAGACCGTCACCACACGCCGCGGCAGGCTCTGAAGATAGCCCATGCCGCCTTCGTCGAGTTCGGGACGTTTCGTCTTCCTGGTCGCGACGCTCTTGATCGTAGCCATGTCAGTCTCCGCCGCCCTGCTGCCATTTGCGCCGTTGCAGGCCGAAATAGCTGAACAGGATCGCCGCCAGCAGGAACGGGATCATGGCGACCGCGATTGCGGCGCCCTCGCCAAGCTGGCCTCCGGAAATGCCGCGCTGAAACGACAGCGTTGCCATCAGATGGGTGGCATTCACCGGTCCGCCGCGGGTCAGCACATAGATCAGCTGGAAATCGGTGAAGGTGAACAGCACCGAGAACGTCATGGTGATGGCGATGATCGGCGTCAGCAGCGGCAGCGTCACATAACGGAACAATTGCCAGCGGCTGGCGCCGTCGAGCGTGGCGGCCTCGTAGAGCGACTGGGGGATCGTCTGCAAGCCGGCAAGCAGCGTGATGGCGACGAACGGAATGCCGCGCCAGACATTGGCCGCGATGACCGAAGCGCGCGCGTTCTCCGGATCGCCGAGGAAATTGATGCGATGGTCGATCAGCCCCATTTCCATGAGCGCCCAGGACAGAATGGAGAACTGCGAATCGTAGATCCACCAGAAGGCGATGGCCGACAGCACCGTCGGCACCACCCACGGCAGCAGGACGATGGCGCGGAAGAAGGATTTGAACGGAAGATTTTGATTGAGGATGAGCGCCAGCCAGAGGCCGAGTACGAACTTTAGGATGGACGCGCTTATCGTGTAGAGCAGCGTGTTGAAGACGGAGAGCCAGAAGACGGCATCATCCCACAGATATTGATAGTTTTCGGTGCCGATGAAGATACCCGGGCGGCCGATGCGGGTATCGGTGAAGCCGAGCCAGACGCCAAGTCCGAGCGGATAGGTCAGGAAGACCAGCAGCAGCGCCGCCGCCGGCAGCATGAAGCCGAAGCCAAGCGCGTTCCGGCTTTCGATCAGGCGAGACAGGATCGACGGACGCGGCTGAACGGCAGCGGACGATACGGCCATGCGACGGGCTCCTCATGAGGTCAGGTGACATCGCGGCCTGGGCGGCCGCCACGCAATTGCGGAACCAGCCGGGCAGCGCGGTTGCGGCTGCCCGGCTGGGCTGCGATCAAACGCGATAGTAGCGGTTTGCGCGCTTCTCCGCCTCTTCCATCGCCTCCTGCGGCGTGGCCTGGCCGGTCACGGCCTTGGCGAACATGTCGACGAGAACATAATCGGCCATGGTTGCTGCCGAGGCATAGCCGAGCGGGCCGGCAAAGCCATTGGGACGCAGCGTGGCTGAGGCCTTGGCGTAAGCGGCATTGTTCGGGTCGGCCGTCCACACAGGGTTGTTGTCGAAGGCCTTGAGTGTCTGGCAGCAGTAGCCGGCCGAGGAGGTGACCCACTGCGCCATCTGCGGTTCCTCGAACATGAACTGCAGATAGGCCTTGGCCGCGTTGGGGTAGGGCGTGTAGTCGAAAATGACGGCACTGGTCACCTGGAACAGCTCGACCGATTTCCCGACAGGACCGATCGGCAGGTTCGTCGTGCGAATATCCTTGGCGATTTCAGCCAGTTTAGGATCGTTGTCCTTGTTGATCTTGGCGGTGTTGTACGCAGAAATGCCGTTGGCGATGACACTGAGTTCGCCGGCCAGGAAGGCGCGATTGTTGTTGACGTCAAGCCAGCTTTCGGTGCCGGGAATGAAGGTCTTGTAGAGCTCCTGCGCGTATTCGATCGCCTTGAGCGTCTCGGGGCTGTTGATCGTCACCTTTCCGCTCTCGTCGACCATCTGGCCGCCGTGGCTCCACAGCAGCCAGTGAGCGTAGTTGTTGCCGTCGCCGACGCCATGGCCGTGCGTGAAGCCGGCCGGATGCCCTTTCGCCTGCAAGGCCTTGCAAAGCTCGAGGAAGCCTGCGGTGTCTTTCGGAAACTCCGAAAAACCAGCCTCCTTCACCCAGCTCTCCCGATAGACGATGGCATTGCCGATTGTGGCCAGAGGCAGACCGATGAATTTTCCCTCCCGCGTCGCATACTGCTTGGGTCCGTCGTGCCAGCCGCCATATTTCGAGCCCAGATACTCACCCAGTTCCGTCACGTCGTGCAGCTTGTCGGGGTACTGGTGCGGGTCATCGAACCAGACCATCATGAGATCCGGGCCGGAGCCGACATTGGCGGCAACCGCCGCCTTGGGGCGAATGTCCTCCCAGCTTTCCTTGTCGACGCGGACCTCGACGCCCGTCGCCTCGGTGAACTTCTTGGTGTTGGCCAGCCATTGATCTTCATCGCCCTGCACGAAGGGTGACCAACGCAGCATCCGCAGCTTTGCGCCTTCCTCCGGCTTGTACGTCAATCCCTCCTGAGCAAAGGCGGGAGATCCGGCGAACCGGCTTCCCAAGATACCCGCCGCGGCGCCGGCGCTGGTGCGGATCACGTCACGTCTGGTGAATTTCATGCTCGTTTCCTCCTGTTATTCGTTGCCGTGTGGGTCTTACTGTTCGCTGCGCGTCTTGAATCGCTTTCCGGTTTCGCCGTGGAAGAGATGAATGAGGCCGGGCTCGGCGGTGAGCCGTATGGTCTCGCCCGGCGTGAAGGAATGGCGCTCCCGGAAATTGGCGACGATCTCTTCGCCGCCTTCTGTCCGGCCGATGACCTGCACTTCCGATCCGCTCGGCTCGACCACCGCGACGGTGACCGGAATGCCCTGGTCTGCGGACAGTCGTAGATGCTCGGGTCGTATTCCCAGCACCACCGGCTCGCCATCTTTGATGGAAAGCGCTGTGGCCAACGGGACCGAAACCCCGCCGGAGCCGCGAAACGACGGTGAGCCGCCATCTGACGTGACTTCGCCCCTGAGCATGTTCATGGCGGGCGAGCCGATAAAACTGGCGACGAAGAGATTATCCGGCCTGTCGTAGAGTTCCAGCGGTGGCCCGATCTGCTCGACGATGCCGTCATGCATGACCACGATCTTGTCAGCCATGGTCATGGCCTCGATCTGGTCGTGGGTGACATAGACAGTCGTGGTCTTCAGGCGCTGGTGCAGTTCCTTGATCTCGGCGCGCATCTGCACCCTGAGCTTGGCGTCGAGATTGGACAGCGGCTCGTCGAACAGGAAGACCTGGGGATCGCGCACGATCGCCCGACCCATGGCGACGCGCTGGCGCTGGCCGCCGGAAAGCTGTCGGGGATAGCGCGCCAGCAGCGGCACCAGTCCCAGGATTTCGGCGGCGCGCTGAACGCTGGCACCGCTTTCGGCTTTCGAAACGCCCTTGAGCATGAGCGAGAACGCCATGTTCTCGGCGACCGTCATATGCGGGTAGAGCGCGTAGTTCTGGAAGACCATGGCGACGTCGCGTTCTTTTGGCGCAACGTTGTTGACGACACGATCGCCGATCGCAATCTGGCCGCGCGAGATCTTTTCCAGACCGGCGATCATTCTGAGAAGCGTCGATTTTCCGCAGCCCGAAGGCCCGACCAGCGTGACGAACTCGCCGTCGTCTATATCCACGCTGACGCCGTGGAGAATCTCGACGGTGCCGAATGATTTGTAAACATCGCCAATCGCGACAGACGCCATCGATTTCCTCCCCGAATGCTTCCTGCGACGTCTTCGAAGGAAACCGCTTTCTTAACCGGCCCGCGTCGCTCCCAAGCTCCTCCCTGGTCACGCGCGATGTTGAAACGGTAGCGCTACCAAGCCTGCCTGTAAAGCGACTGCCTGGCAAGCGCTCTCCTTCGTCGCCTCTGACCGGCAGCGTTCCCAGCAGGACCAGAATTCGCCATGTCAGAGATCGTAGCAAGACAATGGCTTGCCAAGCCCCAGCTCTTAAAACCGGAGGCGCTACAAGCCATCAGTAAAGACACAGCCTAATCGGAGACTTCGGTTTGCGGCCGGTCCCGGCCATCGGCAAGCTCGTCGTGCCATTTGCCGTCGGCGTCCTCATATTGGATGCCGTCGGTGGTGCCGGCGACCTGCTGTTCGGCCGAAGCGATCTCGGCGGCGCGCAACGCGTCCTCGTGGGTAGGGAACGTTTCCGAGAATGTCGAGCCGACCTTGTAGGCCCAGCCCCCGTCATGCTCGACGATCTTGTAGGTCAGCTTCGCCATGAAGTCCTCCGGTTCAAAAGCCCCGTCTGCTCAATGCAGTCTGTCTTCGGGCAGCCTGCCGTCGGGCAATCTCTCTTCGGGAACCAGCACGTCCGATTCCTTCGCGGCTTCGACCAATGCCCGGCGCGCGTCCGCTGTCGAACGATAACCCTCCAGCACTTTTAGGCAAGTGTCGAGAGCATCGCGATGCCGAGGACCACGATTGAGCGGCCATACCGTCATCAGGCACTCGGCCGCTTCCTGGGTGCTGCGGATTTCACGGTATTTGCCGACATGGCCGAGTTCGACCACGACCGGCTTTTCGAAAGGCTTGTTGTCCATCATCGCCGCCAACGCGGAGCGGCCGATTTGGTTGCAACACTTACGCTAATCCCGGCGTAAGGTCGCAAGCGCTGCCGTTCAGGTGGGGCTGCTGCCAGTGGAAGCGGGCCGGTCAGTCCGCCGCCTTGATCCAGTGCTGCATCGTCGTCACCGAGCGGGCAAGCTGCGGCGCCGGGTGGATACTCTCGCCGAAGGTAGCCGCGGCGCGCCAGCCCCAGCGCGGGTCGGCGAGGAAGGCGCGGGCCAGGGCCACCATGTCGGCACGGCCCTCGGCAATGATCGCCTCGGCCTGTTTCGGGTCGTCGATCAGGCCGACCGCCCGCGTTGGGATGCCGGCGCCTTTGCGCACGGCTTCCGCCAGATGCACCTGGTAGCCCGGGCCGGTCGGCAGCTTCTGCAACGGCGAATTGCCGCCGCTCGAGCAGCAGAGATAGGCGACGCCCTCCGCCTTCAGCGCCTTGGTCACTTCGATCGCATCCTCGACGTCGAAGCCGCCATCGACCCATTCCTTGACCGACAGACGCGCTCCGAGCATCAGCTTGGGAACGGCCTTTCTCACCGCCTTGGCGATCTCGACGACAAAACGCATGCGGTTCTCCAGCGAACCGCCCCAGCGGTCGGTGCGCTGGTTGGAAAGCGGCGACAGGAACTGGAAGATCAGATAGCCGTGCGCTGCGTGCAATTCTATGAAGTCGAAGCCGGCCCGTTTGGCCCGCCTTGCCGCCTCGGCGAAACGTTCGATGATCTGCAGGATCTCCTCGTCCTCCAGCGCGCGCGGCACCTGCCAGCCCGTATCGTAAGCGATTGCCGAGGCAGACACGATCGGCCACGGGTCCTGATCGGCCGTGAGCGGTCCGCCGCCTTCCCAAGGTTTCTGGTTGGAGGCCTTGCGGCCGGCATGGGCAAGCTGCGTGCCGAATTTGGTGCCTGGAGCGGCGACGCGCTTCGCGGCATCCAGCGCGCGCCGGGCGGCTGCTTCGTTGTCTTCGGAATAAAGGCCGAGGCAGCCATGCGAGATGCGACCGCGCCGCTCGACGTCGGTCATCTCGACGGTGACCATGCCGGCACCCGACATCGCCAGGTTCATCCAGTGGTAAAGGTGCCAGTCGCTGGCCGAACCGTCATCGGCGGAATATTGGCACATCGGCGCGATCGCGATGCGATTGGGAAAGGTGAGGCCGTCAAGCGTGATCGGCTGGAAAAGCGATATGGTCATAAAAAAACTCCGGGAGAGGTTGTCGCTATTTAGGCAATGGATTGCGCCTGCGCCATACACGAGGCAGTGAAGCGCGCTTCTGGACCAATTGTTGTCGGGATTGCGCAGAGGCCATGCGCAAGATCAAAGTGCTACAGCGTCCTTTGCGCGCCCTGGAGGACGCGCGGCGCTGTAGTCCTCGCGCCGGCAGCAAGGAGTTGACCATGGAAGACCGCATTCGCATCCGTTCGGAGGAAGTCCTTTCCGACGACTGGGCCGTCCTGAAAAAGACCGTCCTCGATTATCGCCGGCGCGACGGGCAATGGGAAACGCAGATCCGCCAGACCTACGATCGCGGCGACGGGGCGGTGATCCTGCCTTACGACCCCGAGCGCTCGACGGTTCTGCTCGTGCGGCAGTTCCGCTACCCCGCCTACGTCACCGGCCACCGTGAGCCGCTGATCGAGGCCTGTGCCGGCCTGCTCGATGAACACGATCCGGAAACCTGCATCCGCAAGGAGGCGGAAGAGGAGCTCGGCTACCGGCTGAAGGACGTCGAACGGCTGTTTGCACCCTATATGAGCCCTGGCAGCGTGACCGAGCGGCTTTGGTTCTTCGTTGCGCGCTATTCGCCGGCCGACCGCATCTCCGACGGTGGCGGCGCGCCGTCAGAAGGCGAGGACATCGAGGTTCTGGAAATGCCGCTCGATGAGGCTTTGGCCGGCATTGCCGACGGCCGCATCATCGACGCCAAGACGATCATCCTGATCCAGCATCTGAAGCTGAACCCGATCCAGGCCTGAGCTCGTACCCGCGCTGGGATATTACGGGGTCCGGCTATCTCAGCAACGCTTAGCCGAGGCCGCGGGTCATTGGAATTCAGGTTTCGCCGAATTCAGGGTTCGCTTTGGCCGACGTAGCGCTGCACGAGTTCTTTCCAATCGGGATGATGGGTCACCGTCAGCACGGCGCGGTTGATATCCTCCATGAGCGGGCTGCCGCTTGGAATGGCGATCGCGTAGTCGCGGACCGCCAGGGTTTGCGGCAGGATAAGCAAGTCGTTCCACTGGTACTCCTGGATCATGTGTCCAAGGATAGCGCGCTCCACCACCAGCGCCTCCACTTCACCGCGCTTGAGCGCCTTGCTGGCCTGGATCAGGAAAGGGTAAGTCTGCACCTTCAGGCCCTGTGCGTTGGTCCACAACTCGCCGGCCGTGCCCGCCACTGTTCCCACACGGGCTCGCGGCAAGTCTTCGGGACCGTCAACGCTGCTCTTCAGCCGGCCAACGACGAAAGACGAGGCGAGCGTCGCCGAAAAGGTGGCGATGCAGAAAATGCTGGTGAACATCCAGACAAGAGCGATGGCGCGGCCGCGCCAGGTGATCGGGGTCTTGTCGCCATAGCCGGTCGTCGTCATCGTCACCGCGGCCCACCAGATGCCATCGCCAATGCCTTGCATCATGCGGGGATCGAAATGGCCGGGATTGCGGCGCCGCTCGATCAGCCACAACGACGTGCCGACAAGCAGCAGCAGACCTACGAGGCCGCCGATTGGAACGAGCAACTGCCAGGTAAACAGCCTGCGCAGGGTCGCCAGGACACCGGCGGTTGGCTCGCTGCGTACCGCGACGCCAACGCCCGCGGCGAAGTAGGCATGCGAGAAATCGAAGCGCGCTTCACCGTCCGTCGTGACCGGCATGGCGGCGACCACCAGATCGATCTGGCGGGTTTGCAAGGCCTGGACCATCGCGTCGGGATCATAGTCGAACTCGCGGAATTCATAGGCAAGGTTCAGTTGCGAGGCCACTTTTTGCCAGAGCTCGATGCTCAGGCCGCTCCATACGCCGTCATCGCCGCGCGATGCGAAGGGTGGCACGCGCATCGTGCCAACGACGAGCTTGCGTACGCGGAAATCTTCGACCGGCGGCTCGGCGAGCGCCGGCATGAGGAATGCGAAGGCGAGTATGCCGACCGCCAAACCGACGACCCAACGCGCGCTCATGGCTCGCCCGCCGCGATCTCGACATAGCCGGCGCGCTTCACCAAGGCCTGCCCGGCGGAGCCGGTGCAGTACGCGATGAACGAGGCGGCAAGTCCCGACGGCGCCCCCGGATTGACCAACAGCAAGGCGCGTGTCAGCGGGTAGCTGCCCGACCGCACCGTATTGGCACTCGGCAAGACCTGGGAAGATTGGCTGCGGATGGCCAGGACATGCACGCGGTCCGAGGCATTGCGAAGCGCTCCGAGGCCGGTGTATCCGATAGCATTCGGCTGCGCTGCGACCTCGGCGACAATGGCCTCGTTTGTCGGCAGTTCCTTTGCCACCGAGCCCGCCCTTTGCCCTTTCAATACCCGCTCGGCGAACACCTCCTCGGTTCCAGACCCCTTGGCGCGGGCAAGTGGATGGATTTCGCCGGGGCCGCCGCTGAGCTCTCGCCATTGCGATAAATCTCCGGCCCAGATGGCACGGAGCTGATCGACATCGATTTCGCGCAGCGGGTTGGTTCGGTGCACGATGATGGCGACGCCGTCCAGCGCCAGCTCGAACTGCGTCAGACCGATGCCTTTTTCGAGGTTGCGAACCCGATCTCCTTCGGCGACAGGGGCCGTGAGATCATGCCGATATCGATCATGCCGTGCAGCAGCGCTGCCATTCCGTCGCCGGAGCCGCCGCCGCGCACGATGATGTCAGCCTCGGGGTTGTCGGCCATGAATGCCTCGGCGCAGACCGTGACGACCGGCCGCATCGTTTCGGAACCCATTATCTGCAGCGAGCCGCCGGCAATCGGTCCAGAAGCCGGCCCGGACGCCAGCATTGGCCGGCTGCCGTAGAAATACCAGGCGACCAGCCCAACGATGATGGCTGTCACAATGGACGACGCCGCGACCCACGCGACACTCGGTCTCGTGTTGATTGGCGGTTCCAGTCTTTGCCCCCGATCAGCGAAATGTTGGTCGCGTGTCCGGAAACTGCACCCGGACAGGTGTCAGTTTGGTGACAAAGAGCCAATCTGGCTATTGTTTACCCTGGCCACTCCGGACGGGATCGCCGGCCGTGGGCGTTCAACGAGAAATTCGCTCGGCGGCGCGCGATGCCGCTCTTGGGTCGTGAAGCCATAATACAAGCTATACAAGCTGGTGCGGACGACGGGAATCGAACCCGTACGATCAGAGATCGAGGGATTTTAAGTCCCTTGCGTCTACCAATTCCGCCACGTCCGCAGGCCAGTCCTTTTCAAACGCCAGCCAAAGGCCGTCAAGCCATCTTCTGCCATCACTAGACTAGGATCTGGAACAAAAACCCGCCTTACCCGCGGGTCTTTGGAGCAAATCAGCACCGTGCCCAAATCAACAGCATGGCTGTCGTCATCCAGCCCGCGGCAATCCCCTCAATCCCCCACAGAGATTTAAACAGATCGTTGGAACCATTTCGTGGCGGCTGAGTTTCGGGCTGAAGTACTGGAACCCCGAACATGGCAGAGTTTGATACAGGACAAGGGAAGTCTGTTGCCAAAGCCGTACGGCAATTGATCCGTTCCGAAGACTATCGCCGGCATTTGCACCAGACGCTAAATCTGGCTGTCGACCTGCGATTGCCCGCCGCTCTTGCCGCATTGCTCGAGGCGCTTGATCAGACCGGACGGGAACCATTTACGCAATGCCGGAGCCCAAACGAGCGATAATTGGGCAAACGCGCTAAACCTCTCATACCTTGTGGCTCCATGGCTCAACGCTACGACATCGAGAAGACACCTGAAGGCACCTGGGACATCATAGATGTGTTCACTGGCCTGCCGGTCGTCGAGGTGGGCGTTCCCTTGATCGACATGCCGATCGAAGAAGCCGACGATCTGGTCGACCTTCTCAACTGCCGCGACAGGGAACAGCGGGAGGATAGCTGAGGCGGCTTCCCAGGCCGAGGTCTGTCGCGAAGCGCATCCCCCGTTCGGACGATGCGTTCGGGCGTTCAGCTCGGGTAGAAAGCCCTAACGTCGATTCAAAGATCACCCAACGAGAGGAAGCTGATTTGCGCAACCGGAATCGCATTTCCGGCTGGTGCGATAGTCATGGACGGCGCTGAAAACAAAAAACCCGCCTCGGCGGGCGGATTGTTTGGCGCAAATCAGCACCATCACTGAATTACTAGCATAACTGCCGTCAAAAAGCAATGGATCGCGCGCTCGAATCGCGACACGAGCCTCGAGTTTCGCAAACGAGACGCGAAATCACGGTCGAGCGCTCAAGCAATCCGCTGATCTCGCTGGTCAAAATCCCCGCGGCTTGGCACAGTCGAGAAAACAGGAATCTCCCATGGCGAAGACCGCGAATGCAACGAAACCCAAACCTTGGACCGAGGTGGCGACGCATCTGGTCGACGTGGCGATGGGCAGAAAACCCGCCGATCTCGTCATCCGCAACGGGCGATGGGTCAACGTTCATTCCGGCGAGATCATCGCCGGCACCGATATCGCCATCGCCGGCGGCCGCTTCGCCTATTGCGGGCCGAATGCCGGCCACGCCATCGGGCAGGGCACCAAGGTGGTCGATGCCGGCGGGCGCTATCTGGTGCCGGGCCTTTGCGACGCGCATATGCATGTCGAGAGCGGCATGGTGACGGTGACGGAATTCTGCCGTGCCGTCATCCCGCACGGCACCACCTCGATGTTCATTGACCCGCACGAGATCGCCAACGTGCTCGGCCTGCCGGGTGTGCGGCTGATGCATGACGAGGCCGTCGCCATGCCGATCAACGTGCTTGTGCAGATGCCGTCCTGCGTGCCCTCCGCGCCGGGGCTGGAGCATGCCGGCGCCGAACTGACGGTTGCCGACGTTGCCGAGGCGATGAGCTGGGAGAACATTATCGGGCTCGGTGAAGTGATGAATTTTCCCGGCGTCGCGGCAAACGATCCGGTGATGTCAGGCGAGATCGCCGCGACGGCGAGGGCGGGCAAAACCGTCGGCGGCCACTACGCCTCGCGCGATCTCGGCCTGCCGTTCCACGGCTATGTCGCCGGCGGCCCCGAGGACGATCACGAAGGCACGCGTGCCGAGGATGCCATCGCCCGCGTCCGCCAGGGCATGAAGGCGATGCTCAGGCTAGGCTCGGCCTGGTATGACGTCGCCGCGCAGATCAAGGCGGTGACGGAGAGCGGACTCGATCCGCGCAATTTCATCCTATGCACTGACGACAGTCATTCCGGCACGCTTGTCCATGAAGGCCATATGGACAGGGTGGTCCGGCACGCCATCAGCCAGGGATTGAAGCCGGTGACGGCGATCCAGATGGCGACGCTCAACACCGCCCAGCATTTCAGGCTGGAGCGCGAGATTGGTTCGATCGCGCCGGGACGGCTCGCTGATCTGCTGATCGTTTCCGATCTGGCCGCGATGACCATCGACGAGGTCTATGGTCGCGGCGTCAGGCTGGCCAAGGGCGGCAAGCTCGAAATCGATATTCCAGCCTACGACTATCCGAAGACGGCGAAGAACACCGTCAAGCTCGGCAAGAAGCTCAAGGCAGGGGATTTCGACATCGTGGCGCCCACGGGCGCTAACGAGGTCAGGGTGCGGGTCATCGGCGTGATCGAAAACCAGGCGCCGACGCGCGCGCTCGAGGCCGATCTACCGGTAGAAGACGGGCTGATCGCCATGGACCGCCGCAACGACGTCTGCCAGATCGCGCTGGTCGAGCGTCACCGTGGCACCGGCGGCGTCACCAACGCCTTCGTCTCCGGATTCGGCTATATGGCCGACTGCGCCATGGCCTCCAGCGTGGCGCATGATGCGCACCACATCATCGTCGTCGGCACCTCCAAGCAGGACATGGCACTGGCGGTCAACCGGCTGGGCGAGGTCGGCGGCGGCGTCGTGCTGTTTTCAAAGGGCAAGGAACTGGCGCTGGTCGAAATGCCGATCGCCGGGCTGATGTCGGACGAGCGCGCTGAAATCGTCGCGGCCAAGGCCGACAAGCTGACCGAGGCGATGCGCGAGATGGGCTGTTCACTAAACAACGCCTACATGCAGCACTCGTTGCTGGCGCTGGTCGTCATCCCGGAACTGAGGATTTCCGATGTCGGCCTGATCGACGTGACGACCTTCCAGAAAGTCGATCTGTTCGTTTAGTCGACGAGCGAGCCAGAGCCGCTAGCACCGCCTTTCCGTCGCCTCACCGGGGGCTTGCCAACAAACCGTTGAAGACGAGATCGATATGTGCCTCGATAAAGGTGGCCTCGTGGATAGGATTTCTTTCTGCAAACATCAGTTTCCAGATAGTGAGGTGAATAGCTGAGCTGACCACAACTTCCGGCACTGTTGCTACAGCTCCCTGTCGAAACTCCCCCGAAGCTACGCCTTGCTCAATGAGCGCGCGAACTGCGTCGAGCAGGGGTGCGATAAACTCGCCGTAATGCCGGTCGATAATGTTGGGGAAGCGCGAACCTTCAGCCAATTGGAGGCGCAACAATTCTCTCGTCTTCCTGTCGCCGGCGAGCTTGTCGTAACCCAAGAGAAGCAATTGGCGCAACCGGTCGGCATGAGAGCCTAGCAGAGCATCGATAGAAGCTCGAACGTCGTCGAACGGCGCCGAGACATGTCCGATAGTTGCCTCGAACAACGCCTCCTTCGTCGGAAAATACAGGTAGACGGTGCCTTTTGTGACGCCAAGCCGCGCGGCGACGTCTTCCACGCGGGTGGCTGCATATCCCTTTTCGATAAACTCCTCGAAGGCCGCATCGAGGATCTCGTGCGGGCGCCTCGCTTTCTGTTCTGCTCGAGAAAGTTTCTTTTCCATAGCTGACATCCTTCGTTGAACCGATCATACCATTCCGTCTAAAAATCCATTGACTAACCAGTCAGTCAGCTATATCTAGCCCACCGTTTCCTCTGATGCAACGGTGCCTGGAGCAATGAACACATTTCGCCCCATCATTCTGGGTCTCGCCTGTGCCGCCCTGGTCGGCTGCGAAGACGATACCTCAAGCCGTGCTACACCGCAGCCGGTGCGAGCAATTCCCGCCTCGCTGGTTCAATACCAACCGGGCACCGAGGTCACGGGGGAAGTGAAGGCTCGGGTTCAATCCGAGTTGTCTTTCCGAACCGGCGGCAGGGTAAAAGAACGGCGCGTGGATGTCGGATCACGGGTGCGTGCAGGCGACGTCCTGATGCGCATCGACGACACGGAGCAACGTGCCGATGTTGATTCCGCCCGGGCGGGCCTGCAGTCGGCACAAGCCACCGTCAAGCAGAAGGCGCTTGCCTTCGAACGCTACAAGACATTGCTGAAGTCGCGAGCAATCGCGCAGTCGACCTATGATGCGGCGCGAGAGGCGTTGACGACAGCGCAGGGCTCTCTGGAAGTCGCCCAGGCGAGTTTAGGAACGGCGCTGGATGCTCTTTCCCATACCGAGCTGAAAGCCGACGCAGATGGCGTCATCACCTCGCGCAGCGTCGAAGCAGGCCAAGTTGTCTCTGCGGCGCAGCCGGCGCTGACGCTTGCTCGCGATGGCCCGCGGGATGCTTCATTCGATGTGTTCGAAGCCTTCTTCCTCCCGGGCCGACCGGCGCCTGATGTCGAAGTTGTTCCGGTGGGTGATCGGGCGCGCACGGCACGGGGGAACATTCGGGAAGTCTCTCCAGTCATCGATACGAGCACCGGGACCATCCGCGTCAAGGTAGCGCTTCCGCAAGAGGCGCAATGGTCGCTCGGAACGTCGGTGGTTGGTGAATTCCATTCGCCGGCTCGTCAAGGTGTAATCCTGCCGTGGAGCGCCATGGCCTCCGCCGGGGGTGAGCCGGCCGTATGGGTCATCGACGCGGCAAGCCAATCTGTGTCGCTGCGCAAGGTCGCGGTCGCCCGCTATCGAACAGCCGATTTCATCGTGATCGGTGGGATTGCTCCGCAGGATCTGATCGTCACCGACGGCGGAAAATTTCTCAAAGAAGGCCAGGCTGTGGCCTGGCAGGAGAAGTGACATGACCTGCTTCCGTTCGCGCATCTCACGTCAGTTCGTTCAGGTGATAACGATTCTCATCTTGCTTCAGGCCGTTCTGGTGCTGTTGCTTGTTTCGGGCTGCGACCAAAGCCCAGCCGCGAAAGCGGCTCCACCACGGCCGGTCAACGTCATCACGGCGAAACCGGAGCAGCCCCCTGTTTTGAGTTTCGCCGGCGTCGTTCAGGCGCGGATTGAAACAGATCTGGCGTTCCGGGCATTGGGCCGCGTCATATCGCGCAGCGTCGATGTCGGCGATCTGGTGCACAGGGGCGATGTTGTGGCCGAACTCGATCCTCTGGCGCTGCAGCTTGCTCTGACGAGCGCCGAGGCTGATCTGCGCAACGCCGAGGCGCAACTCGAGAACGCCACGGCCACCGAAAAGCGCAAGCGCAATCTCGCGTCTGCAAAAACCGGCAGCGTCGCCGATTCCGAAGTTGCGGAGCAGGGCCTCAAGTCGGCCGAGGCGGATGTGGGACAGGCGCGGGCCCGTCTCGACAAGGCCCGCGAGCAGGTTGGATATACGCGGTTGAAAGCCGAATTCGATGGCGTGGTGACTGCCACTTCGGTCCAAGTCGGACAAACGGTCACGGCCGGTCAGACGGTCCTGAGACTCGCGGGCCTCGATCGTCGTGATGTTGTGGTGGATGTGCCCGAAGCCCAGGTCGGTTCACTACGCCTTGGGATGCGCTTCGACATCGCTCTTCAGCTTGACGACACCATTCGGGCGGTGGGCGTTCTGCGAGAGATCGGCCCGGAAGCCGACGCCAATACCCGCACCCACAGGTTGAAGATCGCCTTGAACGAGGCACCCGAGGTTTTCCGTCTCGGTTCCGTCGTCACCGCGACCGCGGCAAGCGAAGTGACGACCAGCGCGATCGCGCTGCCGGCCTCCGCGATCCTTGAGCGGGATGGCGCCGACCATGTCTGGGTGATCGATCGGGCCAAGCTCACAATCTCCCTGAGACCGGTCCGGCTAGAAGCCCGGCCCGCCGGGGCTGCTCGTGTCCGGGTCCTGTCGGGGCTGCGAAACGGAGAAGAAGTTGCCGTTGCCGGCGCCAATGAACTCGCGGACGGTCAAAGGATAAGACCCGCACAGGAGCTAACCCAGTGAACAAGTTCAACCTTTCTGACTGGGCGCTCGAGCATCGCTCCCTTGTCTGGTATTTTATGATTGCCTTTGCCTTGGCGGGCATCCTTGCCTATGTCGGGCTCGGCCGAGAGGAAGATCCGTCCTTCACCATCAAGACCATGGTGATCCAGGCGCAATGGTCGGGTGCATCGGCACAAGAAGTACGCAGCAGGTTAGCGACCGTATCGAAAAGAAGCTGCAAGAACTCGAATCTCTCGAGCATACCCGCAGCCTGACCACCGCCGGCCAGACGATTGTCTTCGTCGATCTCCTGCCATCGACGAAGGCAAAGGATGTCGCGCCAATTTGGCTGCGCGTCCGCAACATGATCGCCGATATCCAGGCTGATTTTCCTTCGGGTGTCGTCGGACCTTTCTTCAACGACCGCTTCGGCGATGTCTACGGCAACATCTTCGCCTTCACCGGTGATGGGCTGAGCCAGAGGCAATTGCGCGATCTCGTCGAGGGCGCCCGCACGAAGATTCTGACGGTTCCAGATGTCGGCAAGGTCGAGATCGTAGGGGCGCAGAATGAAGCGATCTTTCTCGAATTCTCGACTCGCAAAATCGCTGCCCTCGGCATCGACCGGTCTTCGATCATCTCCACTCTTCAGGCGCAGAACGCCGTCACCCAATCAGGATTCATCGAGGCGGGACCGGAACGTATCGCCCTGCGTGTCGGCGGCCGCTTCATCTCCGAGGAGAGCCTGCGAGCGATCAATCTGCGGGTCAACGACAGGTTCTTTCCGCTGACCGACGTCGCAACCATCACCCGCGGCTATGTCGATCCGCCCACCTCCCTGTTTCGTTTCAACGGCAAGCCGGCGATCGCTCTGACTGTCGGGATGAAGGCCGGCGGCAATCTCGTCGACTTCGGCAAGGCGCTGGAAAAGATGATCGCCGAAGTTACCCAGGATATTCCGGTGGGCACGTCGGTAGAGCGTGTGTCCGACCAGCCGGCAGTCGTCGATGAGGCGGTATCGAGCTTCACGCATGCCTTGTTCGAAGCGATCGCCATCGTGCTTGCCATAAGCTTTGTCAGTCTCGGGATGAGGGCTGGACTGGTGGTGGCGATTTCAATTCCGCTGGTTCTCGCCATCACGTTCCTGGTGATGCAATACACAGGCATTTCGCTGCAGCGAATCTCGCTTGGGGCGCTGATCATCGCCCTTGGTCTTCTCGTCGACGACGCCATGATCGCCGTGGAGATGATGGTAGCCCGGCTCGAGGTCGGCGACAGTCTCGAAAAAGCCGCTACCCACGTCTACACCTCGACCGCCTTCCCGATGCTGACCGGCACACTTGTCACTGTCGCGAGCTTCATCCCGGTCGGCTTCAACAGCAGCAGCGCGGGCGAGTTTGTCTTCTCGCTTTTCGTCGTCATTGCCGTGTCGCTCATCGTTTCCTGGGTGGTGGCGGTTCTGTTCACCCCGTTGCTCGGCGTGACGATACTGCCGAAAACGATGAAAAAACATGCGGATCACAAGGGCTGGTTTGCAGCCGCCTTTGCCCGCATTCTTCATCTTTGTCTGCGCTGGCGATGGGTGACGATCGCCGTGACGGTCGCTGTCTTCGCCTTGTCCGTTGCAGGCATGTCGCTGGTCCAGCAACAGTTCTTCCCCAGTTCCGATCGGCCGGAACTGATTGTCGACTGGAACCTTCCGCACAACAGCTCGATCAGCGAAACCAGCCGGCAGATGGCCCGGTTCGAACAAGAGAAGCTCGCCGGCAATCCCGATATCGATCATTGGTCGACCTAATGTAGGAAGGGGCGCACCGCGCTTCATCCTCTCCTTCGATCCGCAGCCGAACGACATCACCTTCGGGCAGACCATCATTGTGACCAAGGGACTGGACGTCCGCGACAAGCTTAGAAAGGACCTGCAGGACTACCTGCATCAGACGTTTCCGGGCACCGACGCCTACGTGAAACTGCTCGATATCGGTCCTCCAGTCGGCAAGCCGGTTCAATATCGGGTATCGGGCCCTGATATCCAGACGGTTCGCTATCTCGCGGGCAAGCTGGGCTCCATCGTCGATACCCAATCATCGCTGACCAATCTTGCCTTCGACTGGAACGAACCGGCGCGCGTGGTGAAGATCGATGTCTTGCAGGACAAGGCGCGACAGTTGGGCGTTTCCTCGGAGGATATCGCCACGGCGCTGAACAGCATCGTCGAGGGAGCAACCGCGACGCAGGTCAGGGATGACATCTATCTGGTGAACGTGACCGGCCGTGCCGAAGCAGAGGAGCGCGGATCCGTCGACACGTTGCTCGATCTTCAACTATCGAGCAGCAGTGGCAAGGTCATCCCGCTGTCATCCGTGGCGACGTTCCGCTACGAACTCGAACAGCCGACGATCTGGCGGCGTGACCGGATCCCGACCATCACGATCAAGGCCGGCATCAAGGATGCGACGCAGCCGGCAACCGTTGTGGCAGCACTTGCCGAAAAGGTCGAGGCGTTCAAATCAACACTGCCCGCCGGATACTCCGTCGCGGTCGGCGGGTCTGTGGAGGAAAGCGCCAAGTCCCAAGGCCCTATCCTGGCAGTGGCGCCGGTCATGCTGTTTGCCATGGCAACGCTCCTGATGATCCAGCTCCAGAGCTTCCATCGGCTGTTCCTCGTCTTTTCCGTCGCGCCGCTTGCCTTAATCGGCGTTGTCGCAGCGTTGCTGCTCAGCAACGCGCCGCTCGGCTTCGTCGCCCTGCTGGGTGTGCTGGCCCTCATCGGCATTCTCATCCGCAATTCGGTTATTCTTGTCGTGCAAATCGAGGAATTGCGTGGGTCTGGAATGTCTCCATGGCAAGCAGTCGTGGAGGCAACGGAACACCGTATGAGGCCGATCATGCTGACCGCCGCAGCCGCCACGCTTGCTCTGATCCCGATATCGCGGCAGATCTTCTGGGGTCCGATGGCTTATTCAATGATGGGCGGCATCATCGTTGGAACAGTGCTGACCCTGCTCTTTCTGCCTTCGCTCTACGTCGTATGGTTCCGGATTCGCCCCGAAGCCGGGGAGCAATGACGTGACGGCATTTCGCTCCTGGTGCCGTGCATTCCTTTTGCCGCCGATTATCCTGTGCGCCCTGGCTGCCTGCGCGACGCGGCCGGAGAGCGTGCTCAAGCCGCTTGCGCTCGCCCCCGGCGGCGATGCCGCTCAGGTGGACATGCTTGTCGCGACGACCCGCAAGCCGGTCGAGGATCCCGGGCGGCTCTATTCTGGCGACAGAGGAACGGCGATCTCATTCAACAGCATCGTTGTCTCCATTCCCCCAGATCGAAATCGCAAAATCGGCGAGGTCCAGTGGCCCTCGCACGTGCCGGCCAATCCCGAGAAGGACTTTGCGGTTCTGAAGGTCGGCAAAGTCGCATCGGAACAGCAGGTCCTGCGGTGGTTTCGCAAGAGCCGGAACGCCAAACGGCAGGCGGTCATCTTCGTCCACGGTTTCAACAGCAGCTATTCTGACGCGGTCTTCCGCTTTGCCCAGATCGTTCATGATTCCGGAACGGATGCAGCGCCGATACTCTTCACCTGGCCTTCGCGCGCCAGCGTGTCAGGCTATCTCTACGACAAGGAAAGCACCAACTATTCGCGTCGGGCTTTGGAAGACATGATCCTTCAAGCCGCCGGAAGCCCCGACGTAGGCGAAGTCACGATACTCGCCCATTCTATGGGAGCCTGGCTTACGGCGGAGGCGCTGCGTGGCGTCGGCATGCGCAACGGGACAATTCCAGCCAAGATCAACAATGTCATCCTGGCGTCGCCGGACATCGACGTGGACGTATTTCGTCGCCAAATCATTGAGATGGGGCCAAAGCTGCCGCATTTCACCATCTTCACCTCGACTGAGGACAAGGCGCTGGAGGTTTCAAGATTGATCTCGGGCGGCATCAATCGCGTCGGAGCTGTCGGGGGCGTCGATCTCGGTCCTTACTCTGCTGATATCAAGCGGCTCGGGATAACCGTGATCGACGCGAGCGCCGTCGATCAACATGATCCGCTCGGCCACAATGCGTTCGCGGACAGCCCCGAAATGATTCGCCTTCTCGGGCGGGGCTTGGCCGGCCAGTCTTTGGAAGGAGGGCAGGCCACCTTCGCAGGTCGAGTGAGGATGGCGGCGACCAGGACGGCTAGTCTCGCCGGTTCCGCAGCGCGAGCGGCAGTTGTGGCTCCAATGTCAGTAATGAGCGGCGAAGGGGTTTTCAAACCGGACCCTTACCGTGAAGCAGAAATTGTCGATGGCGAGATATCCTACTGATCCGGCAAGCCCGGCACAGCTTGGTCCGAGAATGGAATTTCCAACCGGCGCCCTCCTGCCGATCGGGTCGCCAGCGGCAAGTCCCGTTGTCCGTCACTCACCCGCCGG
Organism: Mesorhizobium robiniae; assembly: GCF_040545535.1. Classification (NCBI taxonomy): domain Bacteria; kingdom Pseudomonadati; phylum Pseudomonadota; class Alphaproteobacteria; order Hyphomicrobiales; family Phyllobacteriaceae; genus Mesorhizobium; species Mesorhizobium robiniae. Next base: position 372,991 of record NZ_JBEPMC010000006.1, on the reverse strand, counting down.
TGGCGATGGTCAGCACTCTGAACGGGGTGGTGATGACGATCTCGGCGACGGAGCCGACGGCCTTGCCGATGCCTTGGCCGAGATTGTCGAGCTGGGCCGGGGCGGGTTCGTCCGATGCCAGACCGGCCGGGGCGCGCAGCCGGTCGCCGAGTAACTGCACCAGGATCGGGTTGTCGGCGAATTTGGCGTGGTTCAGCCGGTCGGCGCCTTTCGTCTTGGTCAGGTCGACCACCGAAACGCCATAGCTGGCGAGGTCGGCCGCATCGCCATAATCGCCGACGCGCGGCTTGTCGCCGGAGATCAGGGAGGAGAGCCTGAGGGCGCGATCGTCGCCCGAAAGCAGGATGGCGAACGGCTTGTCGGGCTTGCCGTAGCGAATCATCTGCTTCTTGAACACGTCGACATCGATGTCGGGCGAGGCAAGGATGACATAGCCAAGTTTGTCGCCGAGATCGCGGTCGCCGGTGATGGCAAGCTGGCGCAGCGCCTCCATCGTCACCCATGTGCCCATCGAGTGGGCGATGATGTCTATGCTCTTGACCTTCGTCTTGGCCAGCATGCGCAGCGTCTGTTCGAGATCGTCGCGCGCGGCATTGGCGCTTTCCTTGTCGTAGATGTAGCCCGTGGTCTTGCCGCTCGACGCCCATGAGAACAGCACCGGCGTGCCGGGATATTTCGTGTCGTGCGCGATTTGCGTCAGCCGGTAGACGCCGTCGTCGAAACCGTTGTTGAAGCCGTGCACGAAAACCAGCGCGCGGTTGCCGTGCATGGCGATATCGGCGCCGACCGCCTTGGCGAATTGCGGGGCGTCTTCATAGAAGGCAACATTCGTCGCGGTGAAATCCTTCGCCGGATTGCTGGCGGACCCTTTGACGCGCTCGATTGCACCAAGCTGATGGATCTTCGGAACCGTCACCTCGACCCGGGCAAAGCTGGTGGTCAGCGACCGATTGCCATCGAACACCTGCCGCGGATCGGTGGTGGCTTTCTTGCGGGTGGTGGCGACGAAGATCTCATGCGTGGCCGCTATGTCGGAGGCAGGCACCGTCACGGTCGTCGCGTTGAGAAGGTCGTGTGTCTTCCGGCCGGCGCAGCCCGTAACAGCGAGCGCAAACGCAACGACGAGAAAAATCTTCGAACGCACGATCACGCAGGCTCCCGCAAGGGGGACGTCAATCCTGTGACGTCGCTCGCTATTTCGATAAAGCCAGAGGCCGGCCTGGTCCAGTTGAAAGTGATCCGATGGTGCCGCAATCGTGAACATGCACCACGAAAGCCTCGGGAACTGGGCGTTGAACGCACCTACTGTCCGAGCAGGTGAATACGATCGGTAACCTCGCGGTCGCTGGCAAATCCGTCATCCTCGCGCAGCCGCTGACCGATCATCTTCACCAGTTCTGGGTTGTCGGCGAATTTGGTGTGGTTGAAGCGATCCGAGCCCTTGACGCTGGAGAGATCGACGACGCTCACGCCATAGTCGGCGAGGTCGGCCGCGTCCGTGTAGTCGCCGACGCGCGGCCGCGAGCCTGCGATCAGGCCGGAGAGCCGCAGCGCCCGGTCGTCGTCGGATAGGAGCAGGATGAAGGGCTTGTTCGGCTTGCCGTAGCGGCGCATCTGGCTCTTGAACACATCGACATCGATGTCGGGCGAGGCCAGCACGACGTCGCCGAGCTTGCCGCCGAGATCGCGGTCGCCGTTGATGGCGAGCTGGCGCAGCGCTTCCATGGTGACCCAGGTTCCCAGCGAATGGGCGACGATGTCGATGCGGCGCGCGCCGGTCTGGGCAAGCATCCTCAGCGTCACTTCCAGTTGGTCGCGGGCAGCACTGGCGCTCTCCCTGTCGTAGACATAGTCCCTGGTCTTGGCGCCCGACGCCCAGGAAAACAGCACCGGTGTGCCGGGATAACCGGAATCATGGGCGATCTGGGTGACGCGGTAGACTGCGGCGTCGAAGCCGGTGTTGTAGCCATGGACGAAGACCATGACGCGGCCGCCGCGCGCTGCGATGTCGGCGCTGAGCGCGCTGGAGAATTGCGGCGCGGTGTCGTAGCCGACGACCTCGGACGCCATGAAGTATTTGGCCGGGTCGTTCGACTTGCCGCGCGAGCGCCGCTCGATCCGGCCGGTTTCGTGGCTTCCCGGCACGGTGACGTTAACGCGGGCATAGTTCAGCGTGGCCGAGCGCTCGCGGTCGAAGACCTTGCTGGGGTCGTCGGAGCGCTTGCGCGTCGTGGCGATGAAGATCGAGTGGTTGCCGGCAATTTCCGTCACCGGCGCAGAAACAATGGCGCTGCCGAGCAGTTCCTCGGTTTGCCGGCCGCCGCAACCGGCGACAAGCAAGGCAAGCGCAATGATACAAATCTTCTTCAACTCTGAAATTCCACTCCGGCCTAAAGGCCTCCAACCTCCGCGAACCCTCCCGGACAGTCGAAGTGCGGCAGAAGTAAGTCATGTCCAGCCGAATTCCGCTCAGCGTCTGGCGACGGCCACCGCACTGTTGCGCGAAAGCCAGAACGGCGGCAGGCATGAACAAATGCCTCCAAGTGCTTGCATGGGTTTTGGGAATGCCTTTGGCGGGCACGCATGACGGCCGGACAATGGCTTTGCTAAGCCGGATATGCAATAGGCGGGGATCAAACGCGCGCAAGGCGACCCCGGATGATCCTGCCATGAACAGTTTTTCCTCCCGCGTCGCTACCGCCGCTGCCGCGATCCGCCAGATTTTCCCGGAGACGCCGCTGCAGGAAAACGACTATCTGTCGAAGAAGACGGGAGCGCGGATTCTGCTGAAACGCGAGGACCTGTCGCCGGTGCGCTCCTACAAGATCAGGGGCGCCTTCAACTTCTTCCGCAAGGCGCTCGACGCCGGCAACGATGCCGAGCTGTTCGTCTGCGCTTCCGCCGGCAATCATGCGCAGGGATTTGCCTTCGTCTGCCGTCATTTCGGCAGAAAGGGCGTGGTGTTCATGCCGGTGACGACGCCACAGCAGAAGATCGACAAGACGCGGTTGTTCGGCGGCGAGTTCGTCGAGATCAGGCTGGTCGGCGACTTTTTCGACGACTGCTACCGCGCCGCCTTCGAATTCACCGAAAGCGCCGGCGCGCACATGGTGCCGCCGTTCGATCATAAGGACATCATCGAAGGGCAGGCGACCGTCGCCTACGAGATATCAGGCCAGATGCCAGACGCCCGCTTGCCTGATATCATCATGCTGCCGGTCGGCGGCGGTGGCCTGGCCGCTGGCGTCACGCATTATTTCGCCGACCAGCACCGCGATATGCGCTTCGTTTTCTGCGAGCCGGCCGGCGCGCCGAGCCTGCGCGAGAGCCTTGCCACCGGCAAGCGCATCAAGCTCGCCAAGGTCGACAATTTCGTCGATGGCGCGGCGGTGGCCGAGATCGGCCGCGAACCGTTGCGGCATCTCAGGGCGTTTGCCACTGATGCCGTGCGGCTGATCCCGGAAAACCGGCTTTGCGCGACCATGATCGAGATGCTGAATGTCGAAGGCGTGGTGCTGGAACCGGCCGGCGCACTGGCGATCGACGCGCTCAAGGACTTTTCGAAGAAGGAAATCAGAGGCAAGACCATCGTGGCGGTGGTTTCGGGCGGCAATTTCGATTTCGAGCGGCTGCCGGATGTGAAGGAAAGGGCGCTGCGCTTTGAGGGTTTGAAGAAATACTTCATCATCCGCTTTCCGCAGCGGCCGGGCGCGCTGCGCGACTTCCTCGAATTGCTGGGACCCGACGACGACATCGCCCGCTTCGAATATCTGAAGAAATCGGCGCGCAATTTCGGCTCGGTGCTGATCGGCATCGAAACCAAGGACCGCCGCAATTTCGAGCTGCTCAACGCTAATTTCGAGGCCGAGGGCGTCCAATATCAGGACATCACCGACAATGAGACGCTGGCCGGGTTCATCATATGAGCGCCCGACTATGAGTGATCAAATATGAATGCCCGGGCGAAAACCTTCGTCGCGCTATTTTCCGGCATCAATGTCGGCGGCAAACGCATCGTCAAGATGGCCGAACTCCGGTCGTTCTACGAGGAGCTCGGCTTTCGCGATGTCGCCACCTATGTGCAGAGCGGCAACGTCGTGTTCCGCTCGGCAAAGGGTGATGCGGCTACGCTGACCAGACAGCTGGAAGCGGCCTTCGAGAAGAAATGGGGGTTTTATTCGCGCATCATGGTGCGCGATCTCGGTTGGCTCGAGCGGCTGGCGGCTGAAAACCCTTATCCGGAGATCGCCGGAGAGCCGACCAAGCTTCACGCCTATGCGCTGGAGCGCACGCCGACACCTGAGGAGACGGCCCGTCTTTCGCAGAAATGCACCGGTCCTGAAAGCTTCGAGATCAAGGGCGACGTGCTTTACCTGCATGCACCGGAAGGTCTCGGCAAATCGGTGTTTGCCAACCTCATCCCGCGCACGCTGAAAGTGCCCGGCACCGCGCGCAACTGGCGCACGGTGCTGGCGCTGCTGGAGATTGCCGGCCAAGGCGGCTGAACGAGGCGGCTGAAGGAGGCCGTCTACGCTGCCGGCGCCCGCTTCCAGTCGAATGTCAGCTCTTCGCGGAAAGCGAAGCGTTTGATGTGGTCGGCGACGACCGTTTCCAGGCGCTCCAGCGAGCCGGCTTCGTCGGCGCTTACCGCGATGTGGAGCGCTGCCGCATCGGCGTCCAGAACCGTACGGCCGAGTGAGAGATTGATCGTCCCGTGGTTCGGGTCGAATTCGACGGGAAACTTGTGCGCCCAGTGCTTGCAGAGCTGCTGCAGATAGCGGCTCGCATGTTCGGTGGCGACATCGACATGGCTGGTCGGCATGAATGGATTCTTCCCGATAGTGTGATTGGCTACCAGCTTCCGGTATTCGGCATCGAGGCCCAAGGCTCGGCCTTGGCCTTTGCGGGGCCTTTTTGCAAAAGCTCGATCGAGATGCCGTCCGGCGATTTGACGAAGGCCATGTTGCCGTCGCGCGGCGGCCGGTTGATGGTGACGCCCTTGTCCATCAGCTGCTGGCAGGTGGCGTAGATGTCGTCGACCTCGTAGGCGAGGTGGCCGAAATTGCGGCCGCCCTTGTAGTCTTCAGGATCCCAATTGTAGGTAAGCTCGATCAGCGGCGCCTTTTCGGCGATGGCACTTTGCTCGTCTTCGGAAGCGGCGAGGAAGATCAGCGTGAAGCGCCCCTGTTCGTTTTCGTGGCGGCGCACTTCCTTGAGGCCAAGCTTGTTGCAGTAGAAATCGAGCGATGCATCGATGTCGGCGACACGGACCATGGTGTGGAGGTAGCGCATGTGATTTTCCTCGAAAATGTTGCGTTGCGGCGAAACATAAGGGCCGCCCGGCCAAAGGGCAATTGCCGATACCCGGCCGCGCCGGCAAACGACAATTCCGGTATTCCTGCAATCAACCGTGAAAAAAGGCACGTCAGGTCTTGCACAGACCGGAAGCGGCAGTGTTAATCTAACGTCAAGAATCAGTTGCGGTATTCTTGGAAAAAGGGGGCGTTCTTATGGGGGAAAAGGCCTCTTTCATGGGGCGGGACGGAATCGGTAACGCCTTGCGAAGGGGCGAGAGCGACGACGCGGCCGATCTTGTCGAGATTGCCGGCGCCATCAAATGGTTCGACGTGGCCAAGGGTTACGGTTTCATTCTTCCCGATGACGGCGCTTCCGGCGATATTCTCCTCCATGTGACGTGTCTTCGAAAGGACGGTTTCCAGACCGCGTTGGAAGGCGCGCGCGTCGTCTGTCTCGTCAAGCACGGTGAGCGTGGATTGCAGGCGTTCCGTGTGCTCTCCATGGATCTCACCACAGCGGTCCATCCGGCGGAGATGCAGGAGCAGCGCACTCATGTCTCGGTGACGCCGGAAAGCGGACTGGAGCGGGCGCTGGTGAAATGGTTCAACCGCACCAAAGGGTTCGGGTTCCTGACCCGGGGCGAGGGCACCGAGGACATTTTCGTCCACATGGAGACGCTGCGCCGCTACGGCATTACCGAACTCAGGCCGGGGCAGGTCGTGCTGGTCCGCTTCGGACGTGGCGACAAAGGCCTTATGGCTGCCGAAATTCACCCGGATATGGGTACCTTGCCGGTCTCGCACTAAGGTCGCATCGCGATGCGCCTTAGTGCTTTTGCTTGACCATGATCTTTTCCGACCTACGGTTCGGGATCATGGTCTAGGACGATTTCCGGCCGAGGATTTTGGATGACTCACAGGAACTGGCTGACAACGGGCGTAGTCTGCGCTGCGATTGCCTTTATCGTCGCCACGGGCGCTTTCTTCCATTCGCAGCAACCGGCTTCGGCAGACAGCCGGGCGATGGTGCTTGCCGTCGACCCGCAGCCGCTGGTCGCGGTGACGAAAGGCGGCGAACGCTCCTTCTCAATCGAAATCGCCGACACCTCCGCGGAGCGCGAGGCCGGCCTGATGTTTCGCGAGGACATGGCTGACGATCATGGCATGCTGTTCGTGTTCGAGGAACCTCGGGATGTCAGTTTCTGGATGAGGAATACGCCGATGCCACTCGACCTGATCTTTGTCGGTCAGGACGGCAAGATACGAGCGATCAAGCAAGGCGAGCCGCAATCCGAGGCGATGATCTCGCCCGGCGAGCCGGTTCGCTTCGTGCTCGAGCTCAAGGCGGGCACCGCCGCCAGGAGCGGCATCGAGGACGGCGATTTGTTGCGTCACCCGGCAATCGGCACTGCGCACAATTGAACGCGCAGGATCCGTCGCAGATGCAGTTTTTCTCCCATGACGGTTTCGACCTCGCCTTCCTCGACCGCCAGCCGGCATCGGGGCAGGGCGATCCGGTGCTCATGATCCACGGTTTTGCCTCGAGCCATTACGTCAACTGGGTGTCGCCCGGCTGGTTCAAGACCTTGAACGATGCCGGCTACCGGGCCATCGCCTTCGACAATCGCGGCCATGGCGCCTCGTCGAAAAGTTATGACGAGGCCGCCTATACGCCGGACCGGATGGCGTCCGACGCTGCGGCCCTGCTCGACCATCTCGGCATCGAACGCGCCCATATCATGGGCTATTCGATGGGCGCGCGGGTGTCGGCGTTCCTGGCGCTTTCCGACCCGGACAAGGTGGCGACACTGGTGTTCGGCGGCCTTGGTATCGGCCTTGTCGATGGCGTCGGCGATTGGGATCCGATCGCCGATGCGCTGCTGGCCGAGGACCCGAGCACGATCAGCCATGCACGCGGCCGATCGTTTCGCGCCTTCGCCGACCAGACCCGAAGCGACCGGCGGGCGCTTGCCGTCTGCATCGTCGGTTCGCGGGCGTCAATGAGCGAGGGCGATGTCGCGCGCATTGCGCAGCCGACCTTGATTGCCGTGGGAACCAAGGACGACATCGCCGGTTCGCCCGACGAACTGGCCGTCTTGATGCCGAACGCCAAGGCGTTTCACATCGACGGCCGCGACCACATGCTGGCCGTCGGCGACAAGACTTTCAAGCAGCGGGTGCTGGAGTTCTATGCCGAAAATCCGCTTTGAACGAGTGGCCGCCGCGCATGATCCGGCGCTGATCTAGCCAGGCCGCAAGTCTCAGTTCTCAAACCTTTCGCGAGTTGCCATGGTCGACCTTCTCGTCACCTATCTGGAGATGACGGAGCCGCCGTCCAGCGACGCTTGTCCCGCCCCGGCATTACACGCGACGGTTACGCGCGAAACGCTTGGCATCGCCGATTACATCAGCCTCTACCGCGCCGTTGGCCAGTCTGTGCAATGGGACCAGCGGCTGCGCATGTCTTCAAGCGAGCTCGAAGACCTTCTCGCCAACCCGTCGACGCATATTCACGTTTTGCGCGTCGATGGCGAGGCCGCCGGCCTGTGTGAATTTACCGGCGTTGGCCAACCGGCCGTCGAACTGACCCATTTTGGGCTGATTCCCGCTTTCCAGGGCCGTAGGCTTGGACCTTACTTGCTTGACCAATCGCTCCGCGCCGTCTGGTCGCATAGGCCCGAAAAACTCTGGCTGCACACCGACACCCACGACCATCCCAGCGCGCAATCGGTCTACGGGCGTGCCGGGTTCAGGGTCTATGCGCAACGCATGGAGATGTTTCCGGACTAGAACCTGTTATGCCTCTAGCGCTTCGATCGATCGCGCCACGTTTTGCCTGGCTTGCGGTTCGAGCCGATGCCGGAATTCTTCGGTGTGAAAAATATGCGGACGGGCGAGGAAACTCCTCAGAACAGCACTGCGGCCGGCACGCCACATCGGCTCTTCCACCCAGCCATATTCGCGGCGGACCGCCTGTTCATAGGCATCGAAGGCGTCAGGCGCCGCACCCAGGATCGCCAGGTCCATATCGAGGAACAGCGCTGCGTCGCGGACGGCATTGTCGTCGTCAAAGTGCGGCAATTCATGCGTGGCGGTGGCGATGATCATCGCCGCGACGCGGCTGAGGCGTTCCGCATCTGTGCGACCGGCAAGCTTTTTCTCGGCAAGGGCGGCACTCTTGGCTTCGTTGTCCTTGGCCCGGCTGTCATAGATGGCGTCGTGGAACCAGATCGCCGCCTCGACCGCCTCAGGATCGTGCAGGGATGCCCGATACTGGCCGGCCAGCGTCAGCATCGCCTCGATATGGGCAAGGCTGTGATAGTGGCGGCTCTCGGCCCGGTAGAGCGCGGAAAGCTCGCGCTTCAGCGGCTCGTCGATCAAGGGTTCGTTTTCCATGGCCGCTTGAATTTCCGTGAACCAAATCCATTTGACAAAGCACTAAGGAAAATTGAGTTCAACCGTGCTATAATTTTGCTTATATGTGCGGCCGTAGAATAGGCAAGCCGCCAAGCCGGAGACGGTAGATGGCCGGAGACCATAGATGAACAGTGTTACGATTGCCCGCCCCACCATGGTGAAGCCGATCGACCCGATCTGGCGCTCGATCCGCGACGAAGCGATGGAGGCGGTCAACCGCGACCCGCTGCTGGCGGCGTTCCTCTATTCGACCGTCCTCAACCAGGAAAGCCTGGAGGAAGCGGTCATCCATCGTCTGGCCGAGCGGCTTGCCCATCAGGATATCGGTTCCGATCTCATCCGCCAGACATTCAAGGCGATGGCAGCCGACGACAAGGACTGGGCGTCGACGGTGCGCGTCGACATCCAGGCCTATTACGATCGCGATCCGGCCTGCGACCGCTTCATCATGCCGGTGCTCTATTTCAAGGGTTTTCATGCCATCCAGACCCACCGGCTGGCGCATTGGCTGTGGAACCAGGGCCGCCAGGATTTCGCGCTCTACCTCCAGAGCCGGTCGTCCTCGGTGTTCCAGACCGACATCAACCCGGCCGCTCGCATCGGCAAAGGCATCTTCCTCGACCACGCCACCGGCCTCGTCGTCGGCCAGACGGCGGTGATCGAGGATGACGTGTCGATCCTGCACGGCGTGACGCTGGGCGGCACCGGCAAGGCCGGCGGCGATCGCCATCCCAAGATCCGCTACGGCGTGCTGATCGGCGCCGGCGCCAAGATCCTCGGCAATATCGAGATCGGCCATTGCTCCAAGATCGCGGCAGGCTCGGTGGTGCTGTCGCCGGTGCCGCACAACAAAACGGTTGCCGGCGTGCCGGCCCGCGTTGTCGGCGAGACCGGCTGCGACCAGCCTTCGCGGCAGATGGACCAGCTTTTGCCGTCGCAGACGATGGACCACGTCGTCAGTTTCGATATCTGAGGCCAAGGCGCTCGGACGTACGGCTGAATTCCGGTTGTATGCGCCGGGTGGCGTCTGGTTCTCTCGCCGGCTTGCCTTTACATCGCCATTGTCGACGTGCCAGAAGCGCGTTCAAACGAGCAAGACCGACGATCGGAGAAGACTTTTGAAGCCGGACGAAATCAGAAAGCTGGACGCCTATTTCAAGCGCGTCTTCCAGAACCCCAAGCTTGAAGTGAAGGCACGGCCGCGCAAGGACGATTCGGCCGAGGTCTATGTCGGCGACGAATTCCTCGGCATCGTCTTCAAGGACGAGGACGACGGCGACTATAATTTCTCGATGGCCATCCTCGACATCGACCTGGCCTGAGCCGGGGGGGTTGCAACTGACCGGAGCTGCCTTGCTGCAGGACCGGTCGGCGACCGAACTCAGCGGCAGATCACAAACTTTCCAGATTGGCCGAATCCTCCTCTCCCTTTCGTCATCCCAGGGCGGAGCAAGGAGCGAAGCGACGCGGCGCAGACCCTGGGATCCATGCCGTTACCTATCGGCAGTGCTCCGGCGGACCGGAACCAAACGCTACCTGCCCACGAAAATGCTCGAACCTCTCTGGGTCATGGTTGAAGGGTAGCACACAAGCGTCGTTCTGAGCCGCTGCATTCTTCGGCTGATGCCACGGAATGGATCCCAGGGTCTGCGCTCCGCTTCGCGTCGCTCCGCCCTAGGATGACGAAGGCGCGATGGGATTTGGCCAATCGGAAAAGATCATGGTCAAACAAGAAGATAGAGCCTCATCCCGATCGGATTGATCAAGCTCTACCGCCCTGTCTTCAGCATACGCGCAGCCTCGGTGGCGATGGCTGCGTCGAGCGCCTGCCAGTCTACCAGAAATTCCTTGGGAAAACGGTAGGTGAGGCTGAGCTTGTCGCCGACCAGGATGTCGCGTTCGCAAGGCGCCAGCGATTGCGCAGCACTCGGCCCGCTCAGGCAACGGGCCACGAACGGGTCCTTGCCCCGGCGATTGCCGACCGCCAGCACCTCGTTGAGATAGCCTGATTTTTCAGTGAAGCCGTAGAGCGTCGTGCCGCCTGGGCCTGATGTGCCGGGTTGGGCGATCAGTGCGCTGTAGATCGGCGCGAAGCGGCCGCTCATGTCGCGCGACATTATCTGCCGTTCGAGCGAGAGGAAGATGATGTTCTTGCGAGGTCCGGTGTTGTTGAAATCGTCGCGGGTGGCCTCACTGTAGCCGTCCATCTCGGGATAGCGCAGATAGAGGTCGAGGCGCGAGGCGATGCCGTCGCGCCGGGCCTGGTCGAAGCGTATGACATTGGCCGGCGCGGCGATGACATTGTTGCCGATCACAACCTCGTAAATCGTCGTGTCGTCGGTGTACCCGGCCATGGCGATCGAGCGGCCGAACCATTTGCCGCCAAGGCTGATCGCCACCGAAAGCACTGCCAGCGCCGCGAACACGTAGAACACCCGCTTCATAAGCTTGGAATCGACGACGGTGAGTTGCGGACCGTCGGCGGTGGCTGCCTGCTTCATCGCGATCCCCAGTATCGGCCGCCTGTCCCAAGGTGTCTTCTTGAGTGTCCTTGAGCGGCACATGTGGCGCGGCACGGCTCTTGCAACGCGCCTGTCGACACGACTGTGCGGTTTCATGGTAAATGGAAGGTAAAGATGGGTCCGGTCGAACACACACTCTTCGCTTTTATGGTTGGGCTGACGGCGTGCGGCCTGGTCGGATCGGCAATGGAGCTGATATCAGGCCGCAAGCTTGCCTTTGCCGAACCCTATGTTTCGCCAAGGCATATGCTGCGCTCGTTGGCCGCGACGGCATGCGCCGGGCCCTTGATGTTCGCCAACGAGGCCCTTGACGCTTGGCGGCGGGGGCGCATTTCGGCACCGGCGCTGATCTCTTGCGGTTGCACCGCGACGCTCTGGGCCTTGGCACTGGGCGTCGTGCTGATCGACATTGCGTCCAGGGCGGGCATGCTCCTAGGCTCTGCGAACGTTTAGTGTGAGACGATTCGGGAGACGAAAATGCCGCTCTATGCGATCGACGGAAAGGCACCTGGTTTCGAGGACGCGGACAGCAATTGGATCGCACCCGACGCCACCCTGATCGGCGATATCAGGGTCGGCCGAAACGCCGGCTTCTGGTTCGGCGTCGTCATCCGCGGCGACAACGAGCCGATCGTCATCGGCGCCGACACCAATGTGCAGGAGCACACGGTCATGCACACCGATGTCGGTTTTCCCCTGACCATCGGGCAAGGCTGCACGATCGGCCATCGGGCCTTGCTGCATGGCTGCACGGTCGGCGACAACAGCCTGATCGGCATGGGCGCGATCGTGCTGAACGGCGCGAAGATCGGCAAGAATTCGCTGGTCGGCGCCGGCGCCCTGGTCACGGAAGGCAAGGAATTTCCCGACAATTCGCTGATCATCGGCTCGCCCGCGCGTTTGGTGCGTGCGCTGGACGATGCCGCGGTCGCCGGGTTGCGCGCTTCGGCCGCGCACTACGTCGCCAACGGCAAACGCTTCAAGGTGGGACTGAAGAAGGCATAGCGGCAGCGAACACTGCGGTCGTTTCGGTGGTCGGACATGGATGATCCGGGCTGCACGCAGACCCTAGAGGTCCCCCTTGCTGTCAGACGCCTGGTTCGCGCAACGTGAAATATTTGCTATCCTCTTGTCGCGACGCTTTGCACAGGAGGACGGCAATGAGCATCGTCACGCTACCTTGCGAGACCGGACCGCATCGTGCTGTTTTCCTTCGATGTCATTGGAGTTTACCAGGACCGCGTTTTCCTCGTCGATTTGTATGCCGATTGAAACCGGTACGCACCGGTGGTCGAGGCCGCTCACGAGGTTTTTCAGTACTGCACACCATGTACGGAACCGCGCGCATCATCTGCCACGATGCGCACGAGCGTTGGCAAGAAATAGTTCCCAAGAAGGGCGCATTCGACATCTCGCCTACCAAGACGACGTTCCATTCACGGTCGAGGTCAAATGCATGTTAGCGCGTGGGCAAAGGAACCTGCCCGTCGGCGGCGTATAATTCTTGCTACTGCGCTGCGGATTCGAACAAGCGATTCCACCGTCGGGGAGATCCTCTACGGGTCGCCTCTCGCCATTCTCAATGCCGCCTGAAAAGGTGGAGCCGGCCCGGGGACGGGGCCGGCTCCTAAACCCGGTCGTTGGGGACGGGGAGGGTGGGGACTCGACCGGGTTTTTGCGTCGCGTCCTTAGCGGACGCTGGCGACCGCGTCGGAGCGGCCGTCGTTGATCGTTACCCAGGCGCCCGAATTCTGGCTCGATTGGCGCTTCAGGTAGGTGTAGTCGGTGTTGGTCCAGGACAGCACCTTGGTCTCCAGATTGTCGAGGATGAACTCTCCGAGGCTGGTTCGCACGGTCAGCACCGCGTGGCCATCTCCATTCGGCTGGCGCGCAACCGTCATCAGCAGGTCGCCGGCCGGTATGCCGATGTTCATCAACGCGCGGCGCTTTTCCAGCGCATAGTCCTCGCAGTCGCCGAAGCCGCTGTTGGGATAGGACCAGACTTCTTCCTTGCCCCACAGTTCCATGTCGGTGCGCGGCATGATCCTGGTGTTGACCGAATTGTTGATGCTGACGATTTTCGCCCACAATTTGCGGGTCAGCTCGACCGGCGCCTGCTTCGGCGTGCGCTGATTGCATTCCTGCGGAAGCTTCTGGCAGAATTCGTAATGGCCGACCGGCTGTGTGGTGCGGCTGCCGGTGTGCATGAAGGCAGGTCCCGCTGCGTACGCCGTTCCCCAGGCGGTAAGCTGCATCGCCATTGCCAAGAGCAACAGCTTGCCCCTCGTCTTCTTCATCGTCCAGTCTCCCCGTTTGAGGAGACAATGACACGATTGAATTTATTCGACGCAAAAGCTCGAAGTAGATATTAAGTAAAACCCCAATAGAATAAACATAAAATTTGAATCATTTCAGTATAAGGTTGTTGACGCCCCTTACTCCTTCCCCCCTTGTGGGAGAACGTGGATTGGCGCGCAGCGCCAAGACGGTTGAGGGGTGCTGGCCGGAGCGCTGTCGGTGCCAAGCTGGAGCACCCCTCATCCGACAGCTTCGCGGCCACCTTCTCCCACAAGGGGGCTGTTGCAAAATGGGGAAAACCGGGAACAAACGACCCGTTTTGGATTCTTTCTGTTCTTGTTCCGATTCCGGTTCGATTCCTTTTGTTCCGAATATTGCAACAGCCCTCAAGGGGAGAAGGGAGAGTCGCACCGCGTCGATGTGGCCCACGAAAAACGCGACATCGACGATCGAACGCCCCTCACACGGATTGGACGCCGTCATTCGTCTAAAGAAAGCGGGCCGTTTCGATTGCGCAGCTGTCTGTCAGGTTCCGGAGGCGTTGAATTCGGAATCGAGTGTTTCGGGCTGCTGGATGACGGCGAACTCGATGGCGACGCCGTCCTCGAAATGGCGCACCACCTGTCCGTGCATGGTGCCCAGCGTGACCTGAATGCCGATTGCCGGCTTGACGTCGATCTCGACCGCCGCGCCCGAAAGCGACAGGTCGATGATACGGCATTGGTACTCGCGCCCATCGGCGAGCTGAAGCACGCTGGTCGGGTTGCGCGGCGCCACGCGCTCATGACGGCGGTCTTCCGGCAGATCGAGCTCGTGCTTGTTGGCAAGCCAGGTCAACTGCGCGGCAAGCTTGTCCTTCTTGCGTTCCGACGCGATGACAGTCATCGCAAAGCCATCCTGCAAGATGCGGGTGACGACACCTTCGATGCGGCCGATGTGGTCGATATAGGCGATGACTTTCTCGCCCGGCATGCCGATTCGCTCGGTGCGAAGCGCAACATCGCCCGGTGACATGTCGACCACCTGGCACGGATGTTCGGTGCGATCCTCCAGCATGAAGCGTCCATAGATCTTCACGCTGACGCGCTGAAAGTTACGCCTTTCAGCTTGGGACGGCGCGGTGTCGACCGCCGCTGACCTCATGACGCCTACACCCCGTCTGGCATTCCACGCGTTGATGCAAGGAACCTCAACGGAAAACTATAGCAAGTCAGGTTAACAAAGGGGAAAGTCGGTCGCCGCTACTTTAGCGTTCGGGATTATTCCTCGCGGCCGCCGTCGAACACGACCAGATGGCGGATGCGGCGCGCCTGGCCGAGCGCCGAAATCGTTTCAGGCGGATCGAGTTCCGACGGGACAAGCGAGGGAACGTCGATGGCCGGCCGGTTCTTCAGCAGCATCGGTTCGTTTTCCGGATCAACGACGCGGATCGAATCGATCAAGGCGTCGGCGATTGGATCCGCACCCAGCCAGAAGGGCTTTTCAGCGGCGCTTATCACGCCGAGGCAGCGCGGATTTTCGACGCCGCCGTCGAGCGGCAGGGCAAGCAGTTCGAATTTGCCGGAACGCTCGTTGCGGCTGAAACCCTCATAGGTGATGAGCACCACGGATTTCTGGTCGAGGACGCCGTGGATCAGTTTTGAGACAAGCCGCTGGTCCTTCTCGCGCCACAGCGACGGAAAGGAAAAGCCTTTGAGTTCACGACCATAGACCGCGCAAAGCCTCGTGCCGGCAAGCCGGAATACCGCTTCGCCGCGCGTATCCTTTTCCAAGATAAATGTGTCGGCCAGCAGCGACTTGATGTCGGCTGGTTCGATTTCCGAACGCTTCGGGGCAGGGCGCCCACCACGCAGCCGGTTCCAATAATGGAACAGCGTGATCGATCCGTTCTGGTTCATGCTATGCTGCTCCGCGCAATCTGTCGTCTGATGTCCCATCGGTGAACAGAAGGGCGCCCTCCGATGACCTACATGCGTTGCGGAGCAGGATGCGTGCCAGCATCGTTAACACTTGTTCACGGATCGGGGCCGTTAAGGTTAACAAGTGGTTTACGTTGCACCTCGCTCAAGCCCGTGGCACGCTAAAACCACTCCAGAAACGGTCGTTTTGCAGCGATCGGCAGCATTTCAGTCAAGAGTTTGGGGAGCACGGGGGCTCGACCAGCCGTTCAAGGGCAACCTTGGACGGCTTCTTTTTGATTCGAGCCCATTTCGTTCTCGCGTCGATTCGCCCTTTGTGATTCGGTTGGCCATGGCCTAGATGCTCGCCAAGTCGAAGCAGGACCGAGTGCTAGCCATATGAGCGAACCAGAAAGCCCATCGGGAACCGAACAGGGCGAGGGCGGGCCAGTCGGCCGCGAGCCGGAACGGCGCCGCGAGCCGGTATTCAACATGCCGCCCATTGTTCTGGCGATTATCGGGGTCAGCGTCGTCGTTCACCTGATCCGGTTCTACTGGCTTACCGATGACCAGGATTTCTCCCTGCTGATCCGGACCGCTTTCATTCCGATCCGCTATTCCGGTCGCTTCGACCTCGACTTCTATGCGTTTTCGAGCCCCTTCACCTATGCCTTCCTGCATGGCGGCTTTGCTCACCTTGCCATCAACATGGTCTGGCTGGCGGCGTTCGGCTCGCCGCTGGCGAACCGCTTCGGCGCGCTTCGGTTTAGCCTGTTCTTCGCGGCGACGGGGCTGGCGGCGGTGGTGCTGTTCTGGGCCGTGCATCCGCTCGGCCAGGCGCCGCTGGTCGGCGCGTCGGGAGCGATTTCCGGCATGATGGGGGCGGCCGCCCGCTTTGGCTTCCGCATCGACCGCTCGTCCGGCAAAGCCGCCTTCGCCGGCGCGCCAATGCCGATGGCGGCAGTGTTCCGCTCGCGCGGGGTTATGACTTTTCTCGCCATCTGGATGGTGATCAATCTCGTTACCGGCCTCGTTGCCTTTGCGCCTGGCATCGACAGCCAGATCGCCTGGGAGGCGCATATTGGCGGTTTTGTCGCCGGCTTCTTCGGCCTGCGCGCTTTCGATCGGCGGCAGCAGGCGGAAGAGTCCACGGCCTGAAGCAGGTCGCCCAAAAGCACGCCCTCGGTCTTGAACCGAGGGTGCGTAGCGGTTTTGGGACAACGACATGCGATGCGCATTAAGACGCCGCACTTGAAATGCAATCGATCGCGGCGCACGATGTTCATCACAGCGCCGCGCGTCCTTTTGGACGCGCAAAGGACGCTGTAGAACTTTGATCTGCGCATGATCCTTTCCGGCAATCGAGGCTGATTTTCGGGGTTCATGCGCAGAAGGAAAGCCGGTCAGGGCAGGAACCGGCAAGCAAAACTGAGGAGGACGCCATGACTGTTAAGGCAATTCTCGAGCAGAAAGGCCATGACGTGTTGACGCTCGGGCCGAACGAAAAGCTGAGCGAGGCCATTCGCATCCTGGCCGAGCATAGGATCGGTGCGCTGGTCATCACCAATGGCGATCACAAGATCGTCGGCATTCTTTCCGAACGCGACGTCGTGCGGGTCCTCGCCAGGGAAGGAGCCGCCGCACTGGACATTGCGGTACGCTCGGCAATGACGCCCAAGGTGAAGATCTGCAATGAGAACCACACCGTCAACGAGGTCATGGAGATCATGACCAGCGGCCGTTTCCGCCATCTGCCGGTTGAAAAGGACGGCCTGCTCGACGGCATCGTCTCCATTGGCGACGTGGTCAAGCGGCGCATCGAGGATGTCGAGCGCGAGGCCGCCGAGATCAGGGCCTACATCGCGACGGCCTGAGATCGCCGGCAAGGAACCGCCGACCGCTATACCGGCCGGCGGACTTGCCCATCACCTGTTGTCGAGTTCGGCACGGACGAGTTCGAGCCCGCGTCGGGTAATGCGGTAAGGTCCGCCACCCGCCGAGGAGACCGCTCTCTTCCGCTTCAGTTTGCGAAACAGATCGAGATCGACGCCAGGATAGTGCCAGCCGTCGCGGGTCAGGCATTTGACGGAGGCGATCCGCTTCTTCTCGTTCTTTTCGATTTCGATGCGCCCGCCCTGCGCAAGCAGATGCAGGATGCGCTGTTCAGTGCGCGAAATGTCCATTTGATAGAATTCCCGGGAAAACGAAAAAAGCCGCCGCTGCGAGAGTTCACAGCACGGGGTTTCAGGTCTTCTGCCCTGCCTCACTGGGAGGTCAGGGCCTTACCGGGACTGAGCGTAAGTGGACATCCACTCTCCATTGGGATGAGCGGCATATAGGCGAAAGCAGCGGAAAAGGCCAGCCCGCGGCTTTGCGCTTGTCTCGCGGAACGGTTTGCACTAGCGAATGACCTTCACTTTAAACGAGGAATTCACGTTAAACGTGGAATCACGTCGCTAACCGCAGGCCGCTATGACACTCATCGATACCCGCACGCCCGACGCCAAGCGCCTGATATCAGGCGCAACCGGCGACTGGGAGATCATCATCGGCCTCGAGGTCCACGCCCAGGTGACTTCGGAGGCAAAGCTGTTCTCCGGCGCTTCGACGGCTTTCGGCGCGCCGCCGAATGCCAATGTCAGCCTGGTCGATGCGGCAATGCCGGGCATGCTGCCGGTGATCAACGAGGAATGCGTCAAGCAGGCGATCCGCACCGGCCTCGGGCTGAAGGCCGAGATCAACCACAAATCGGTCTTCGACCGGAAAAACTATTTCTATCCCGACCTGCCGCAGGGCTACCAGATCTCGCAGTTCAAGCAGCCGATCGTCGGCGAGGGCAAGGTGATTGTCTCGGTCGGCCCGGACCGGCAGGGCGAATTCGAAGATATCGAGGTCGGCATCGAGCGCCTGCATCTGGAACAGGACGCCGGCAAGTCGATGCACGATCAGCATGCGACCATGTCCTACGTCGATCTCAACCGCTCCGGCGTGGCGCTGATGGAGATCGTCTCCAAGCCCGACATGCGCTCCGCCGACGAGGCCAAGGCCTATGTGACCAAGCTGCGCACCATCGTTCGCTATCTCGGCACCTGCGACGGCAATATGGACGAGGGTTCGCTACGCGCCGACGTGAACGTTTCGGTGCGCAGGCCCGGCGGCGAATTCGGCACGCGCTGCGAGATCAAGAATGTCAACTCGATCCGCTTCATCGGCCAGGCCATCGACTACGAGGCGCGGCGCCAGATCGCCATCCTGGAGGACGGCGGCAAGATCGACCAGGAAACGCGGCTGTTCGACCCCAATAAGGGGGAGACGCGCTCGATGCGTTCCAAGGAGGAAGCGCACGACTATCGCTATTTCCCGGATCCCGACCTTCTGCCGCTGGAATTCGACCAGGCCTATGTCGACGCGCTGGCAAAGGACCTGCCTGAACTGCCCGACGCCAAGAAAGCGCGGCTAATCTTCTCGCTTGGCTTGTCGACCTATGACGCCTCGATCCTGGTTTCGGAAAAGGCGGTCGCCGACTATTTCGAGAAGGTGGCTGCTGGCCGCGATGGCAAGCTTGCCGCCAACTGGGTCATCAACGATCTGCTGGGTGCGTTGAACAAGGCCGGCAAGGGTATTGAAAATGCTCCGGTTTCGCCCGATCAGCTCGGCGCGGTCATCGACCTGATCAAGGAGGGAACCATCTCCGGCAAGATCGCCAAGGATCTGTTCGAGGTCCTCTGGAACGAGGGTGGCGATCCGCGCCAGCTGGTCGAAAGCCGCGGCATGAAGCAGGTCACCGACACCGGCGCCATCGAGAGGGCGGTCGATGAGGTGATATCAGCCAATCCCGACAAGGTCGAACAGGCGCGCGCCAAGCCTAGCATGGCCGGCTGGTTCGTCGGCCAGGTGATGAAGGCGACAGGCGGCAAGGCTAACCCGCAGGCGGTCAACGACCTCGTCAAGGCCAAGCTCGGGATCGAATAGAATGATGTTCGTCCGCACCGCTGGCGAGCGCGATCTTGCCGCGGTCCGCGCGTTGCTGGTCGAAACCTGGCACGCCACCTATGACAGCATCTATGGTGCTGACAAAGTCACCGAGATCACTGATGAATGGCATTCGATTGCCTCGCTCAAGGCGCGGCTGACACGGCCGAATTCCGAATTCCTGGTCGCAGACGACGGCAAGCGGATCGGCGGCATGGCTTTCGCCGCAGCCACCACGGACGCGAAAATCGTCATGCTGAACCAGCTCTACGTGCATCCGACCTGCCAGAGGCAAGGGATCGGCCAAGCGCTGCTGGAAGAGGTCGAAGCCAGCTTTCCGGAGGCGCGAACGCTGCGTGTCGAAGTGGAAGAGGCAAACGCTCCGGCCGTCGCCTTCTACGGCTCGAAAGGATTTTTGCCCGCCGGCACCACGGCCGACTGCGGCGGTGGTTCAGGGTTGCCGGCGCTGATTTTCGAGAAGACGATCGGATAGATTTCTCGGCCGGATACGTCGCAGTCAGTTGCGTTTCACTGGCAGGTTGGAGCAGCCGGCGGCGAGAAACTCACAAGGCAGGTTGCCGCCGCCACCCGACGTATTATGCGGAGGCGTGCCTGTTTCGAGCTTTTCGACGTCGTAGTATCTTGAAGTGACGCCCCACTTCTTGACCCCTTGGCAATTCGTGCGGAGGCCAACCTCCTTCGCCTTCGCTGCGGTCTTGTAATAGGTGGTTATCCGGCAGGACTGGCTGACCGGCAGCGCGTTCGCCGGGCTCGAGACGGGCGGCACGAAATTCGAGAGGAGAAGCAGCGAGACTGCCGCTGCGGTGATCGTGACTGCAGGCATGATGCGGGCGACGTGTGACATGGTGGTCTCCATCGATGGCATTCGCTGGTCGCGAAGCCGGTGCGTTTTCCAGTCTTCCGCAGGATAAAGACTATGGAATGCAGGCTGCTGCATCTGCCGCGCGGGGGGATGGAGATCGAAACCTCCACCACCCACACGATCGCATCAGGGCTTCTTCAGCTTTATGACGTCGAGCGTCTTTATCGGAACGGCGACCTTTGGCGGCCGGACCGTACTGGTTCCACCATCGACCGCCAGTTCGCCGCTGTTGAGATAGCGCACCGTGTAGTGCAGCTCGTAGGCCGGAATCCTGACCCATATCGGCTTGGGATTGAACTGGCTCGGAGGCCGCGAGTACCATTTCGGAATCTGCATCGTGTGGGAACCGGCACCGAAGCCCGCCGTCTTGGCCGATACCGCGAATGCGCTATCTCTAGGGTTGTTCGGCGGTTGGTCGACATTGCCGATAACCGCGAGCAAATCGTATTTTCGCGCGTCGAGCCTGACTGCGGGAAGGTTCAGCGCAGCCACGTCGCCTTCGCGCATCGTCAGCGCCTTCTGGCGACCGTCGTGGTTGGCGTAGACGTTGAGATGGATGCTCTCCGCATCAGCATAGAGCACGCTGTTGTGGGAACCGCGGGCGGTCAGCCGCGTCAGGCTGTCGAATGTCACTTCGATTGTCGGCCTGGCGATCGCCTCGCTCAACAGGTTGCGTCGCGGCACGGTCCAGAAGATGAGATCGTCGCTGGTGGCCTGCGTGCCGGAGTCGGCGCCGTCGATGGCAGAGCATTTCGAGTTTGGAACCGGCGCCGTCACCGGCAGGGGCGACGAAAACGAGCTGCGCACCTGGGCATCGATATAATTGCCGACGTTGAACACGTCTTCGAGGATATTGCCGCCTTCGAAGCTCGCCGGGCCTGGTTGCGAGCGGATGATGACTTGGCTGGAATCGGTCTGCCAGTTGTTGCAGAAGACGTTGACGTCGATGGGAATGCCGATGTGACGGTCTGATGTAACCGGGATCGAGACCTTGATGGTCAGGATGTAGGGAACTTTGACGAACCAGCTGTTCGGCTGGTTCGGCATCTGCGTCGCGAACCGCGACGGCCGCCATTGTTGCAGGGATTCGATCGATGCGCGCGACGAACGTCCCTCGGCGCTCAGCCGCGCGTTGGTGGCGTCGACTTTCGCCTGCGCCAGATTGCGCACGGTATTGGTGATCAGGAACACGCCGAGCTCGGCTTTGCACGGCGCATTGGATTGCGCGGCATTGCAGGGGGCAAGTGTCGCGCTGGGGACCGGCGGCCCGGGAGGGGGCGGCTGGGCGGCCGCAACGGACGCGAACAGGCAGAAGAAAAAGGTCGTGCAGGTTTTCAACATGATATCCTCGCTCTATCGTCGGAAAATCACCCTCCGATCGAACAAGAAGCACTTCGTCGCTAGCGATTCATCGCCCGTACGGGGGACGAACCGCGCAAATCGGCAGGGGCGACGTCTAGCCGCCGGCCGATTCATCTCCCGCTCAGGGGATGATCAGGAGCGCTGCACCGGTCGGTTGCGGTAGCCACGCCGTCAATGTTGGCCCTTGAGGACGACAAGATAGCCTCGCTCGACGCGAAGGCGGAAAGCAGTTTGCTCTGACGCGACAGGCTCCTTGGATTTGTCGACGACATAGCCGGCAGGATGGGAGCGAAGCCATTGCTCGGGATTGTCGGTGCTTTCGAACGGCTTCTGCAATCGGCCAAGGAATCCGACCTCGTCCTGGTAGTCGAAGGCGACAGCCCAGTCCGCGTCCTTTCGCTCGTCGATGAAGTTGGCCAGCGGCGTGAGATCGTCGCGTTTGAAAACGGTCACTGATGCTACGGCATGGCCGATGCCGAAAATGGCAAGCAGGGCGAAGGCCGAGTTTCTGAGCCGCATTAGTGGGATCTCCGCCATGAAATACCCGAACAGGATGGCCACAAATGGCAACATCGGCACCATATAGTGAGGCTGCTTGCCGGATATCGCGCTGAAAACCAGTAAAACCGCGACGAACGAGAACGACAGCAGGCGCAACGCGCGCAGGTCTGGTGATCTCGCGTCGATCAGGCCGCCTATCCGGGCGCCCAGCTTCAGCCGCCACATTTCGGGTATGAAGATCCAGGGTATGAGCATGATCGGCATCAGCACGACATAGAAATAGAACGGCCGGCCATGCGAGTTGTGCAGATTGCCGGTGACACGCCCTGCCGACTGGTTCCAGACAAGGTCGTAGACGAAGTTGCCTTTCGTCTGGATGGTCGCCGGCACCAGCCAGATCGCCACCGGGATCAACGCGGCGAGAACCGCCAGACCGGCCCCAGCGAAGAATTTCGGCGTCGCCAGCCCGGCCTGCCGATCGCGCCAGAACGGATAGAGCAGGATGGGAGCGCCGACATGGATGAGCACCACCGGGCCTTTCGTCAAAATACCAAGCCCTATGAACAGTCCTGCCACCACGGCCTGCCAACGGTTGCCGCTCCTGGCAAAGGCAAGCAACGACAAAAGCGCGGCGAGCACGAAGACCGTCAGCAGCATGTCGAATAGGATCAGGGTCGAGTAAACTACGAAGATGGTGCTTCCCGCGACCAGCCAAGGGACTCGGCTTACAATGCCGTCGCGTTCGGGAAAGAGGGATTTTGCCAGACGCGTCGTTAGCCAGATGACGAGCGACGACGCGACGAAGATAACGAGCATCGCCGCAATCCGGCTTGCGCCGAAAATGTTCCAGGCCAGATCGATAAGCCAGAACAGCAGCGGCGGCTTTTGCAGATAGGGTGCGAAATTCATCGTCGGAACGAAGACCTGTCCGCTCAGATACATCTCCCAGGTGACGCTGAGATATCGTGTTTCATCGACAGGCAGCAGCGGCCGGAAGGCGACCGCGATGCAGATCAATGCAAGTAGGAACAGATAGGGGAGCAGCCGCTCGACATGTGCCGGTATCAAGATTGAGGACCCGCGCCAGAAATCGTTGTCTTTCCAGCCGAGCTGATGCAGTGCTCCTGGAGCGCGCATGACCGCACCATGATTTTGGCCGAATTGTAACGGAGCCGGGCCTTATGCTGCGGATTTTGGAAATGAGGTCCACAAAGGCCTCAGTGGTGGGTGCAAAAAAATCAGCTCGAGCGCAGCGGCGGCGACAATTCGCGCATCAACAGTTCGAGTTCGCGCTGGTCGCCGGTGCTGGTCTTGTCGAAGATTGTCGCCAGTTGCGACTTGATGGTGCCATCGGAGACGCCACTGGCGGCGGCGATTTGCTTCCGCGTCAGACCGGAGGCAACGTGGCCGGCGACGCGCTTTTCCGCCGCGGTCAGTCCAAACAGCGCGGCAATCGCGTCCAGCGCCGGGATTGGTGCTGAACCTGCCGCGGCGATGAAGATCGCGGCGGCGGCACGCTGCGATATGCGCGCCGAAATTTCCCGTCGTGCCAGCGGCATGACATGCGCCACCGCCGGAGCGACAGCCTTGGCCAAGGGGATGTTAATGCCGGACGGCCCGAGAGCGAATTCGTCGCGCGTGCCGAGTTGGACGGCGCGGCCGATCGCGGCATTGGCCTTCCCATAGGCGAAAGAGAGCTGGCCCCGCGCGCAAGATACCGACGCGTTTTCAGCCAGCAGCGCTTCGGCCGCCGGATTGGCGAAGATGACGTTCATGTCGTCGGCGACGATCAGCACCGGATGGTCGAGACTTTCGATGATCGAGCGAAAGATCTCGGCCTTGCGTCGTTCGGCCTCGAACAGGTCGCCGATGGTCACGGCACGCCGCACATGCGGCGCAAGCAGGCAAAGCAGGTTGAGATCCTCGCTCGAGATCTGGCGCCTGTCCTTGTCGGTGACCACCATCAGCGTGCCGATGCGGGTCGGCCGCTTCATCAGCGCTACCCAGAAGAAATCGTCCAGCCGGTTGGGTTGGACCCATTCGCGCACGATGCGGCTTTCGAGCCATTTCCCCCGCGTGTCCGGCCCTTGCAGCGCATAAATCGAATCGACGGTGAAGGGAACGTCGATCTCCATCTTAGGCAAGGCCGCACAGAACGGCACTTCCGAGCCATAATCATGCTTCAAGGGTTCAAGAACAGCGGGATCGCCGCAGGATACCGAAAACCGTGCGGAACTGCTGATCGTGTCGATGACGGCAAGCATGGCAAGTTGCCCTTCCGCCAGACTGCAGATGGCATCGAGTGTTGGCTGCCAGCGGCCGACGTCGGCAATCGAATCGTAGATTGCCTCGACGACCCGCGGCAGTGCGCGATCGATCGTGTTCGCCAGCGGTGACATGAGCCCTCTCGTTGCCGCCCTTGAGATGACGAAATGTCAGCTTCCACGGTAACGCTGCGTAAGGTGGTACACTACCTCTTTGGCTCGGTCCTGTCTGTGAAATGCCTCACAGCAGCTCCCGGTTGTGTCCTATGTGCCGGCAAGCGTCACCAAGCAAGGCGGCCTGTGCCTTGGCTGGTTGAGACTCGCCGAATCAGGTGGAGGGAACTTCCACATTGTCGATCAGCCGGGTCTTGCCCAGCCAAGCGGCTGCGAGCAGGCGTCCGTCGCGGTTTGGCCGCCACGGGGCGAGGGTCAGGCTCTCGCGCGCAGCGACATAGTCAACTCTGTCGAAGCCGGCCTCGACGAGCGTGCGGCTGGCCTCGGCGGTTGCGCTGCCTTCGTCGCTGCCTGCCGCGAGTGCAGCCGCCGTCCGACGCAAAATGACGTTGAGCTGACGCGCCACCTCGAGCTCGGCTTCGCTGAGATAGGCGTTGCGTGACGACATGGCGAGGCCATGCGCATCGCGCACCGTTGGAGCGCCGACGATTTCCACCGGCAGATCGAGGTCACGGCAGAGCTGCCTGACGACGCAAAGCTGCTGGTAGTCCTTTTCGCCGAAGACCGCGCAGTCGGGCGACGCCTGCAGGAAGAGCTTTGCCACGACCGTGGCGACGCCGTCGAAGAAGGTCGGCCTGAAATCCGATTCCAGCCCGGCGGCCGGCCCACCGACCGAAATCCTCGTGGCGAAGCCGGCCGGATACATCTCCGCGACATCAGGAGTGAAGACCAGTTGTACGCCGGCCTCGGCCAGCCGGTCGAGGTCGCGGGCGAGCTGGCGCGGATATTTATCGAGGTCTTCGCTCGGCGCGAACTGCGTCGGGTTGACGAAGATCGAAACCACACAGCGATCGGCCTTTGCCAGCGCGATCTCCACCAGCGAGATATGGCCGTCATGCAACGCACCCATGGTCGGCACCATGGCAACGCTGAGGCCATCGCGGCGCCAGTTGCGGATTTGCGCGCGAAGGGCGGCGACGCTGTCGACGACGCGGGGCCGGCTCATGCTTTGTTCTTGTCGGCTGCGGCGGAAAAGACGTGGTTCGGGCCGGGAAAAGTCCGGCTTCGCACCTCCGCTGCATAGCTGGCTGCCGCCTGGGATATGACGCTGCGCAGGTCGGCATACTGCTTGACGAATTTCGGCACGCGGTCGACGGTCAGGCCGACCATGTCGTCGATGACCAGAATCTGGCCGTCGCAGTCGCCGCTGGCGCCGATGCCGATGGTCGGAATGGAAATCTGCCGGGTAAGGTCGGCGGCGACGGTCTCGACCGTGCCCTCGATGACCACAGAAAACGCGCCGGCCTTCTCGACCGCTTCGGCGTCGCGGTAAAGGGCCGCCACATTCTCCTGCGTCCGGCCCTTGATCCTGTAGCCACCGTCGCTTGCCACCGATTGCGGCTGTAAGCCGATATGTCCCATGACCGGAATGCCGGCAGCGACGATCGCCGCGATCTGCCGGGCAACCGTGACGCCGCCCTCCAGCTTGACCGCCTGGCAACCGGTCTCATTGACGATCCGCCGCGCCGAGGCAACGGCTTGGCGCGGCGTTGCCTCATAGCTTCCGGCCGGCATGTCGACCACCACGCAGGCCCTGGCGGAACCGCGCATCACCGCTTGGCCATGGGCGATCATCATCTCCAGCGAGGCGCCCAGCGTGGTTTCGTGGCCGTGGAGAACCATGGCGACGCTGTCGCCGACCAGAAGCAGGTCGACATGATCGTCGAGCAGGCGAGCGACGGGGTAGGTATAGGCGGTGAGGCAGACGACCGGCACGCCAGCCTTGCGCAGGCGGATGGAGCTGGCACTGATCCGCAGCTCAGGGTCGGATGCGTCCGGGGCCATCTTTACCTCCCTCAACCATCAATCAGGCTGCTACCTGCATAGGACGCGCAGAGCTTTAGAAAGGCGAGGCAGTCTTGGCAAGGCACTCTCGGCAGCGCAAAGCGCTGGCTTCGGGTCCGACAACCATTTGAGCGGCTGGTGCGGCAAAACTCTTGCCTTGGCGAAGGCCTGACGCCATAAGCAGGAAACGGGTGCCGCCGCGAGAGCTCGCCACGAGGATTTGGATGAAGACTTTCCTTCTGCAGTTTTTCACATGGTGGAACAGCCAGACGCTGGGAACGCGCTTCCATACCTGGCGGCATGGCAAGAAAGTCGGGCAGGACGAGGCTGGCAACGTCTACTACGAGGGCGGCGTCGATTCGGAAGGCCGCACCCGCCGCTGGGTCATCTATCGCGACTATTCGGAAGCCTCGATGATCCCGTCCGGCTGGCATGGCTGGATGCATCACCGCGTCGACGCCGCGCCGCCCAGCGAAGACTATAAGCCACGCGAGTGGCAGAGGCCGCACCAGCCAAACCTTACCGGAAGTGCCGCCGCCTATCGCCCCAAGGGCTCCGTGCTCACCAATCAGCACCGCCCGCAGGTGACGGGCGACTACGACGCCTGGACGCCGGGGGCGTAACCGCTGGTACCAGAGTCTAACCGCTAGTCAGGTGCGGATCGGTCCTTTATCGCCACAATTGGCGTTTAGCTGCTTGCTGATCTGACAGCAGCGACTAGCCTTGGGCACGACAGAATCACCCCGGGCGCAAACCACCGGACCCTTGCATGAGCTTTTTCAGCCGAATCTCGATGGGCGGACTGACGGTGGCCGCTGCCGCTTTTGCCGCTTTTAGCATGGCCGCCGCACAGACGCTGGAGGCGCCAGCGACACCAGAGGCGCCAGCAACATCGGAAGCGCCAGAGACATCGGAGGCGCCAGCAGCACCGACAGGGCCAGAACGCATCACCAATCCCGTCGCCGAATTCGCCGGTATCGACAAGATTACCGGCCGCATCATCACTTTCGATGTTTATATCGACGAGACGGTGCAGTTCGGTGCTTTGCAGGTGACGCCGCGCATCTGCTATTCGCGGCCTGAAAACGAAGAGCCGAAGACCGATTCCTTCGTCGAAGTCGACGAGATCACGCTGGATCGCAAGATCCGTCGCATCTTCACCGGCTGGATGTTTGCCGAAAGTCCCGGCCTCAATGCCGTCGAGCACGCCGTCTACGACGTCTGGCTGAAGGCCTGCAAGCAGAAGTCGGACGTGCCGGCACCCGACGCGGCGAAAACCAATTAGAGCGCTGCGTCCTTTCGGAACTGCCCTGCCAGCCGCGCGTTAGGGCACGTGCGGAGGACGTTCCGATGATGGCCAACAAAGGCGAACTTCTCGAACTCGAAAAAGGGTTCTGGACCGGCGATGCTGCCTATTTCAAAGCCAATGCCGACACCGAATGCCTGGTGGCGTTCCCACAGATGGCGCAGGCGATGAGCAACGCCGATCTGGCCGAAACCGCGACGGACCCGAACCGCTGGCGCGATCTCGACATCGAGCTCAAGGGCATCATCGAGCCGGGTAGCGACATTGTCATGTTGACCTATGAGGCCCACGCCACTCGCGAGAATGGCGAGCCTTATGCGGCGCTGGTCAGCACCGGCTACGTGCATCGCGTCAATGGCTGGAAGATGATGTTCCACGCACAGACGCCGCTGGAAGTTGCGGCACAAGACTGACTGGACGGGTTGTCAGGGAAAGACGGGTCGTCAGGGAAAGAAGACCGCTTCGCCCTTCAGCGCGTCAGCCAGCATCTTCTCGTACTTGCCTCTGGGGACGTCGACCGCACCGAAGCGTTTGAGGTGGTCGGTGGTGAACTGCGTGTCGAGCAGCGCAAAGTGGCGTTCCTTCAGGCGCTCGACCAGATGCACAAGGCAGATCTTCGACGCGTCGGTTTCCCTGGCGAACATGCTTTCGCCGAAGAACACCCGGCCTAGCGACACGCCATAGAGGCCGCCGACCAGCCGGTCCTCGCGCCAGGCTTCGACCGAATGGCAATGACCCATCCGATGAAGTTCGACATAGGCCTCGCGGATCGGTGCATTGATCCAGGTCGACCGGCGTTCTTCGCGCCTCTCGGCGCAGCCATCGATGGTCGCCTCGAAGTCGAAATCGAAACGGATGTCGAACTGCTTTTTCCTGATCGCCTTTCTCAGGCTTTTTGGTGTGTGAAAACCATCGAGCGGAATGATGCCGCGCGTCTCCGGCCGCACCCAAAACACTTCGGGATCGGTGGCACTTTCGGCCATCGGAAAGACGCCCGAGGCGTAGGCCTTGAGCAACAGGTCGGTCGGGATGCGATAGCCTGGCGCGTAAGGACGGGTCATCGCGGCATCATAATCTATAAGTTCGCGACCTAATCCTCTTTGGCCAGATATTTTTCCAGCCAGTGGATGTCATACTCGCCATTGGCGATATCGGCATTGCCGACGAGATCACGGAACAGCGGCAGCGTCGTCTTGATGCCGTCGACGACGAATTCGTCGAGGGCCCGCCGCAGCCGCATCATGCATTCGACCCGGTTGCGGCCATGCACGATCAGCTTGCCGATCAGGCTGTCGTAATAAGGCGGGATCTTGTAGCCGGAATAGACACCGGAATCGACGCGGATGCCGAGGCCGCCCGGCGTGTGGAAATGGGTGATCGTGCCGGGTGACGGGGTGAAGGTGCGCGGATCCTCGGCATTGATGCGGCATTCGATGGCGTGGCCCTGAAAGCGGATGTCTTCCTGGCGCACCGAAAGCCCGCCGCCCGAGGCGACGCGGATCTGCTCATGCACGAGGTCGATGCCGGTGATCGCCTCCGTCACCGGATGCTCGACCTGCAGGCGCGTGTTCATCTCGATGAAGTAGAATTCGCCGTTCTCGTAGAGGAATTCGATGGTGCCGGCGCCGGAGTAGCCGAGATCGGCGATCGCCTTGGCACAGACGCCGCCGATATGCGCGCGCTCCTCGGCATTGAGGGCCGGCGAGGGCGCTTCTTCCCAGACCTTCTGGTGACGGCGCTGCAGCGAACAGTCGCGTTCGCCGAAATGCACACCGCGGCCGGCGCCGTCGCCGAACACCTGCACCTCGATGTGGCGCGGCTTTTCGAGATATTTCTCGATGTAGACGGCGTCGTCGCCAAAAGCGGCCCCGGCTTCCGAGCGCGCCGTCTGCAGCGCGACTTCAAGATCGGCCTCGCTGCGCGCCACCTTCATGCCGCGTCCGCCGCCGCCGGCCGACGCTTTAATGATCACGGGATAGCCGATCTCGGCGGCGATGCGTCTCGCTTCCTTCTCCTCGGTGACCGCGCCATCGGAGCCGGGCACCACCGGAATGCCAAGACGCTTTGCGGTGCGCTTGGCCTCGATCTTGTCGCCCATGATGCGAATGTGGTCGCCGGACGGGCCGATGAAGGTGATGTTGTGAGCGGCGAGGATATCGGCGAATTTGGCATTCTCCGACAGGAAGCCGTAGCCCGGATGCACCGCGTCGGCGCCGGTGATCTCGCAGGCCGCGACGATCTGGTGGATGTTGAGATAGCTGTCGCGCGACGGCGGCGGCCCGATGCAGACGCTCTCGTCGGCGAGCCGCACATGCATGGCATCCGCGTCGGCGGTCGAATGCACCACCACGGTCTGGATGCCGAGCTCCTTGCAGGCGCGCAGCACCCTTAGGGCGATTTCGCCGCGATTGGCGATCAGGATTTTCTGGAACATCTTTCGGTTGTTCCCGGCTCTACTCGATCACGACGAGCGGCATGCCGTATTCGACCGGCTGCGCATCCTCGAACAGGATCGCCGTCACCGTGCCGGCGCGGGGCGAGGGGATCTGGTTCATCGTCTTCATCGCTTCGATGATCAGCAGCGTCTGGCCTTCCTTGACCTGCTGGCCGACCTCGATGAACGCCTTGGCGTCGGGCGACGGCGCCAGGTAGGCGGTGCCGACCATGGGCGAGGCGACCGCGTTCTTGGATATCTCGGCCGCTGCCGGAGCGGTTGCGGCCGCTGGCTGCGCTGCCGGCGGCGCATAGGCGGGTTGCGGTGCGGCGACCGCATGGACGGCCGGCGCCTGTCGCGACACGCGCACCTTCAAGTCGCCCAGCTCGACCTCGATCTCGGTGAGGTTGGTGTCGTTCAGTATGCCCGCCAGATCGCGGATAAGCTGCTGGTCAACACCGTTCTTCTTTATCGACATTTTCGAGCCTTCTGTTTGTTGGCCGGTCATAGGCGTGCGGCCAGCGCCTGCAGCGCCAACGTGTAGCCGAGCGGCCCGAATCCGCAGATCATGCCGACGGCGACCGGCGAGACCATAGAGACGTGGCGAAATGATTCCCGCGCATGGATGTTGGAGAGATGAACTTCGACGACGGGCAATGGCGCAATGGAGCGGATGGCATCGTGAATGGCAATCGAGGTGTGGCTGTAGGCGCCCGGATTGATGACGATGCCGACAGCCTTGTCGGCGGCTTCCTGTATCCAGTCGACGAGGTCGCCCTCATGGTTCGATTGACGGAAATCGATATCGAGCCCAAGTGCCGCACCTGACTGTTTGCAATCGTCGGCGATCGCGGCAAGCGTCTTGCCGCCATAGATGCCCGGCTCGCGCTTGCCGAGCGCGTTGAGGTTGGGACCGTTCAGAACGAAAGCCGTTTTCAAAATGCCGACCTTTCCCAGTGTGGCTAGCCACATTGGCAATTTACACATTTGTGATGTGGTGGATTTGAAGTTCCTGAACGCTGGTGCCAGGAAAGGAGCAGGAACTTCAAATCCACCACATCAGCGCCGGCATCAGCCGGCGCACTGGGCCTCTATAATGGGCTTAGACGCCTGCGAAAAGAGCGCAAGTAGGTTCTTTCGCTGTCCACAACAGGCGGAAATCGCCTGCGCCGAAAACCAGCGGTCGATCAGAGTGCGGCCTTGGCCGCCTCGATCTTCTCCGCCAATACTTCTTGCCCGAGTGCCCCGAACACCACCTCATTGCCGACCACATAGGAGGGCGTTCCAGTGATAGCCAGCTTGTTGGCAAGATCATAGGTCTTGGAGAGGGCCTCGGCGATCGACGGGTCCTTCATCTTCTCACGTAGCGTCGCTTCATCGGCGCCGAGCGAAAGCGCTACCTTGATGGCCGCTGTTTCGGTGGCGCGTCCCTGGGCGCCGAGCAGCGCGTTGTGGAACTCGCCGTACTTCTCCGGCATCATCAGGTGGAAGGCCATCGAGACGACGCTCGCCTTCTGCGAATCCGGGCCGAGGATCGGGAACTCCTTGAGCACGAAGCGCAGGTCCGGATCGGCTGTCGTCAGCGCCTGCATGTCCTCCATGGCGCGTTTGCAGTAGCCGCAATTGTAATCGTAGAACTCGACGATGGTGACTTTGCCGTTCGGATTGCCGACGACCCCGTCGAAGGTTGAACTGAAGATCTGGTCCTTGGCATTTTTGATGACGCTGAGGCTGGCAACCTGCTGCGCCTCCTTCTGCTTGGCTTCGAGCGCTTCCTGAGCCTCCAGCAGCACTTCCGGGTTCTTCAAGAGGTAATCGCGGATAATGCCCTCGACTTCGGCCCGGTCGATCTTGGTGTCGGCGGACGCCGCCTGGGCGATCTGCGCGGCATCGGCCTTTGCCGCCTGCGGACTTCCGGTCACGAACCCGAAACCCAGCATGGCGAGAGCGACCGCCACTCCGGTGGTGCCCAGCAGAATTCCCTTGTTCATGGTCCCTAAATCCTTCGCCTGGTTCCGGCCCGATTGGTCTACTATATGTCGCCGAGCACGGCCGGAATGTTCACTTTTTCTTGCCTGACGGTGCGTAGTTTATGATGTCCTGAGCGCGGATCCAGCCCGGCTCGCCGCGTCTCATTTTCATCTGCGCACGCATTGCGAAGATTTTGGCATCCTTGTAGGCGCCGGAATAGAAATGGCCTTCGGCGGTCGCAAGGTCGGCAGCCGGGATATTGCCGAGTTCACCATAGGCCTGCGCGAGATAGCGGTATCCGACAGCGTTTTCCCGGTCGCGACCCAGGCCCTTGTTGATCTGCACCACCGCTTTCTCCAGGGAATCGGGCGTGCCGACGGCCATCAGCGCCTGGCCGTAAGAGACCGGCAGCAGCCCGGATCGCGCCGGATCGAGGCTGACCGCCTTGGCGAAGGCTTCCGCAGCATCCTTCGGCTTGTTCGCCTTCATCAGGATGTCGCCGCGCAACTCCTGGAAATAGGGGTTCTTCGGCTGTGCCTTGATCAGCGCGTTAGTCTTGGCCAGCGCCTTGGCCAGATTGCCGTAGAGATAGGCCGTTTGCGCATCGCCATATTGCGAGGCGAGGCTGCCCGGGTTCTTGCGCATCAGCCGCGATGCGGCGGCCTGACCTTCCATGTAGGCAGCGATCTTGATGCGCATCATGTCGTGCCGCTGCTGCAATGCCGGCGGATCGACCTTGTCGACATAGGGGCTCTGCTTGACCAGCACTTCGAGATTGGCGATGCGTTCCCGCGGCAGCGGGTGGCTGATCCGGTAGGGATCGACCTGCGCTCCCGACAGCGAGAGCGCACTCTGGAAGCGACCGAAGGTCTTCAGCATGCCCATGCCGGACTGGCCTGTGGCATTGAGATAGGTTATCGCGGAGCGGTCGGCGGTCATTTCTTCGGTGCGCTGATAGGCGAGAATACTGCGCTGCGCCATCTCGCCGCCTCCAGCCGCAACTCCCATCCCGGCGCCGGCAAGGCCTCGGCTTTTGGAGGTGGCGCCGGCGACGATGGCACCCGCGCCAAGCAGCGTCGCGATGATGGCCATCGTCTTGGCGCGTTCGAGCTGGTTGCGCAATTTCTGCTGGTGCCCGCCGGCAATGTGGCCGGCTTCGTGGGCGATGACGCCGATGATCTCGTTGGGCGTCTCCGCCGACATCAGGGCGCCGGTGTTGATGAACAGGCGAGGTCCGGCAACGAAGGCATTAAAACTCTGGTCATTGACCAGCACGATGTCGACGCCGTCTTCCGGCAAGCCCGCGGCCCTGAAGATCGGCCGCGCATAGTCGCGCACCAGCGCTTCGATCTCGGCATCGCGCACCACCGGCACGTTTTGCGCGAAGGCGCTGACCGTGCTGGTCACAGCGACGGTCGCGGCAAGCGAAAGCGTGGCAAAGACGCGTGCTGCCCTGGCAATCGTCGATTTGGGTCGGCTCAACATGGCAGGTCCACTGGTAGACGAGCGGGCGAAGGATGAAAAGTCGGCGCTGAAACTTTACTGAACTTGTGATCCTCACATCAATCGGGCATTTGTGCGGCGCTGGACACCAAAGCTCGGCGCCGGCAGCCGGCAAGGTCAACCCAAGGCCGACTCCTGGGGCTGACAAGGAATGAGGTCAAATGGTTGTATCGCTTTCGCGTCGCGGCGAAGTCGAGCCGTTTCACGCCATGGACATTCTGGCGGAAGCGAATCGGCTGAAGGCCAAGGGCGTACCGGTTGTTTCGATGGCCGTTGGCCAGCCGTCCGATCCGGCGCCGATCGGGGTCAGGGAAGCGGCGGCGAACGCGTTGAAGATGGGGCGCATCGGCTATACCGATGCATTGGGTCTTGCTGGCCTGCGCGAGGCAATCGCGCAGCATTATGCCGACCACTACGGGCTTGACGTCTCGCCAGGCCGGATCGCCGTCACCACCGGATCGTCGGCCGCCTTCAACCTGGCCTTTCTGGCGATGTTCGATCTAGGCGACCGTGTCGCCATCGCCGCACCCGGCTATCCGGCCTATCGCAATATCATGGCGGCGCTCGGAATCGAGATCGTCGAGATAGAGCTCGACGGTGATGCCTATCTCCACGCCGGACATCTGAAAGCCGCGCATCGCGAAAAGAAGCTGAATGGCGTGTTGTTCGCCAGCCCGGCCAACCCGACCGGTGCGATCATACCGGCCGACGAGCTGTCGGCGCTGGTAACGACGGCGAAAGAACTCGGCATCGCCGTGATCTCCGACGAGATCTATCACCGGCTGGCTTACGCTGCGCCGGACACCACAGCGCTTGCCTACGACCCCGATGTCACGGTGATCAATTCCTTCTCGAAATATTACTGCATGACCGGTTGGCGCATCGGCTGGATGGTGCTGCCGGAACAATTGGTGCGGCCGGTCGAGCGCATCGCCCAGAGCCTTTACATCTCGCCGCCGGAACTGTCCCAGATCGCTGCGATCGAGGCTTTCAAGGCGACCGGGGAATTGGAGGCGGTGAAGGCGCGCTACGCCTGGAATCGCGAGCTTTTGATGAAACGCCTGCCCGAACTCGGCTTTACGCTGGCCGCACCGATGGACGGCGCCTTCTACGCCTTCTGCGACGTCACCAGGCACACGAACGACAGCATGGCCTTCGCGCGCAAGATGCTGGCCGAGGCGCATGTGGCGGCGACGCCCGGTCGTGATTTCGATCCGCTTCAAGGCCATCGAACCATGCGCTTTTCCTATGCCGGCAGCCACGACGAGATGGTCGAGGCGATGGCGCGCATCGAACGCTGGCTGAAGTAGCGCGAATGCCGGAACTCGAACAGGCTTTGACCGAAATTGCCGCCGAGATGGCGGAGCGCACGGATCGCGGCGATGTGGCGACCTATATTCCGCAACTCGGCAAGGTCGACCCGAAGAAGTTCGGCATTGCCGCCGTGACCAATGACGGTCGCGTGCTGGTGGCGGGCGACGCCGATGAGCCGTTTTCGATCCAGAGCATTTCCAAGGTGTTCACGCTGACTTTGGCGCTCGGCAATGTCGGCGATGCGCTGTGGCAGCGCGTCGGACGCGAGCCTTCGGGCAATCCGTTCAACTCGATCGTCCAGCTCGAGCATGAGAACGGCATTCCGCGCAATCCGTTCATCAATGCCGGCGCCATCGTCATTTCCGACATTCTGCTCGCCGGCCATCAGCCGCGCGAGGCGATCGGCGAGATCCTGCGCTTCATCCAGTTCCTGGCCGACGACGAGACCATTATCATCGACCGCGAGGTCGCCGCTTCGGAACGCGCCACCGGCTTTCGCAATTTAGCGCTTGCCAACTACATGAAATCATTCGGCAATCTCAACCACGCGCCGGATTTGGCGCTAGGCGTCTATTTCCACCATTGCGCCATCGCTATGAGCTGCCGGCAATTGGCTGTGGCCGGCCGCTTCCTCGCCAATGGCGGTAAGAACCCAGCGACCGGCCATTCCGTCGTGTCTGCCGAGCGCGCCCGCCGCATTGGCGCGATGATGCTGACCTGCGGTCACTATGACGGCTCAGGCGATTTCGCGTTCCGCGTCGGCATTCCCGGCAAGAGCGGCGTCGGCGGGGGCATCTTGGCGATCGTGCCGGGCGTGGCCTCACTTGCCGTATGGTCCCCCGGCCTCAACGCCAACGGCAATTCCAGGCTGGGCTCGATCGCGCTGGAACGGCTGGCGAAGATGATGAACTGGTCGGTTTTCGCGCCATAGAGCGGTTCATCGTTTCACGGAAACGCCGAACAAGAAAAATCCCGCGCCGTCTTTGGACAGCGCGGGATTTTTTTGATCAGGAGATCAGGCTAAGCAACTGAAAAGCTTAGAAGAAGCCTTTCTTCTGCCACCAGCCGGCACGCTTCGGCTTTTCCTCGGTCTTTGCCTCGTCGGCAACGGTCGAGGACACGATCGGCTCAACCGGAGCCTCTACCAGAGGCTTGCGTCGCGATGGGCGGGCCTTCGGCTTTTCTTCGATGGCGGCCACGGCTGTTTCCTCCGAAACAGGCGCGGGAGCCTCGGCGGAGGCTTGCGGCTCGGCAGGCGGCGCCTCGGCGACGACGTCCACCGCAGCCTTCTTCGGCTTGGCGGCGCGGCGCGGCTTCTTCGGCTTCTCGACGCTCGGCGTGTCGTCGTTGGCTGGAGCAAGGTCCGCAGGCTCTTCGACCGGCGTTGCTGTTACCGGCTCGCTGGAGACGGCCACGCCCTCCAAGACGTCGCCTTCGGAGCTGTCAGCCGCCTCGGCAGTGCCTGCCTCGATCTCGCCTTCGCCGTCTTCACGGCGATTGCGCTTGCCGCCGCGCTTGCCGCGCCGGCGCTTCTTGCCCTGACCGTCATCCGGCCCCCGACCTTCATCAGGCTCTTGACCGTCATCCGACGCTTCCACGGCCTCGGTGACGCCGACCTGCTCTTCGTGGGCCGCTTCGGCGCCTTCATCGTCCGTGGCTTCGGATACGCCATCGACAGTGGCCGAGAGGGGCGCACCTTCCACCGGGGCGCCATGCTCGCGGTCGCGATCCTTGCCACCGCGCCGTCTCCGGCGCTTGCGGCGCTTGCGGTCGCGGCCTTCGCCATCCTCGCTTGGCCTTGGCTGCTGCGGCTGCTGCTGGGCGTGGCGCGGTTGCTCCGCCGGTGCAACGGCCTCGTCCTCCTCGTCGTCGATGACGATTTCGTCCGCAGGCTCTTCCGGCTCGACATAAGCGGGCAAGGTGCGCACCTCGACGAAGCCTTCAGGCTTTTCCGCCAGCGCGCCACGGAAGATCGCATAATGCTGGGCGCCGACCGTATCGTCGGCTTCGACGGTGATGGTCAGGCCGAAGCGGCTTTCGAGTTCCACCAGCGTGCCGCGCTTGTGGTTGAGCACGTAGAGTGCGGTCGCCGCCGGCGTCCGCACCGTGATGTGGCTGCGCGAATCCTTGAGCAGGAATTCCTCGATCGCCCGCACCACCATCAGCGCGACGGACGAATCAGACCTGACATGGCCGGTGCCGCCGCAATGCGGGCAAGGCTTCATGGTCGATTCCAGCACGCTGGCACGGATGCGCTGGCGCGACATCTCCATCAGGCCGAAATGCGAGATGCGGCCGACCTGGATGCGGGCGCGATCGTTCTTGAGGTGATCCTTCAGCCGCTTCTCGACGGAGCGATTGTTGCGGTTCTCCTCCATATCGATGAAGTCGATGACGATCAGGCCGGCGAGATCGCGTAGCCTCAGCTGCCGTGCGACTTCCTCGGCCGCCTCCAGATTGGTGTGAAGCGCTGTGTCCTCGATCGAGTGCTCCTTGGTGGAGCGGCCCGAGTTGACGTCGATGGCGACCAGCGCTTCGGTCTGGTTGATGATGATGTAGCCGCCGCTCTTCAGCGTCACCTGCGGCTGCAGCATGCGGTCGAGCTGCGCCTCGATGCCGTTGCGCACGAAGATCGGCGTGGTGTCGCGGAACGGCTGCACCACCTTGGCGTGGCTCGGCATCAGCATGCGCATGAAGTCCTTGGCCTCGCGATAGCCTTCTTCGCCGGAGACCAGGATCTCGTCGATGTCCTTGTTGTAGAGGTCGCGCACCGAACGCTTGATCAGGCTGCCTTCCTCGTAAACCAGGGCAGGGGCCGTGGACTGCAGCGTCAGATTGCGGACGTTTTCCCAAAGCCGCATCAGATATTCGTAATCGCGCTTGATCTCGGCCTTGGTGCGGCTTTCGCCGGCCGTACGCAGGATGACCCCCATGCCCTGCGGCACTTCGAGGTCGGCGACGACCTCTTTCAGGCGCTTGCGGTCCTGTGCGTTGGTGATCTTGCGCGAAATGCCGCCGCCGCGCGCCGTGTTGGGCATCAGCACCGAATAGCGGCCGGCGAGCGACAGGTAGGTGGTGAGCGCCGCACCCTTGTTGCCGCGCTCTTCCTTGACGACCTGCACCAGAAGGATCTGCCGGCGCTTGATCACTTCCTGGATCTTGTACTGGCGGCGCACCGGCTTGCGGCGGTTGCGCGCTTCTTCCAGCGCATCCTCGGCGCCGACCGATTCGACCTCGTGGTCGTCCGAATGCGAGGAATGCACCTCTTCAAGCATGCCGCGATCGTTGTCGGTGGAGGTGGCTTCGCCGACCGAGTCCGCCTGCGGCACGGCTTCGGAAATCACATCCGCTTCGATGCTGGCGGCAATGGAGTTCGGACCGCCTTCGGAAGGCCCAGTTTCATCATGAGACGTCTCATCATGATGCGCCTCACTATGGCTGGCCTCACTATGGCTGGCTTCGCCGTGACTGGCGATATCCTCGCGATGTTCAGAAGTCTCGGATGCCGTGTTCACATTTTCGGAAACGGCATCGCCGCTCTCGGCGAGCGCATCGCCGCCGTTCTCGTTGAGTTCGCCGCTCTCGTTGGAATCCGCAGAATCGGGGGAGTCGGCAGAACCGGGGGAGTCGGCAGAATCGTCGTCGGCCGCACCCGCATCACGCTTGTGTTCTCCGCGGTCGCGGCTCTTGCCGCCGCGCCGGCGTCCGCGCCGGCCGCGATCGCGGCTCTGGCGGTCGTCGCCTTCGCCGTCCTCGTCGTCCTCGTCTTCGGCCTCCTGCGCTTCCGCGCGCAGCAGCGCCTGACGGTCGGCGACCGGAATCTGGTAGTAATCGGGATGAATTTCACTGAAGGCGAGGAAACCGTGACGGTTGCCGCCATATTCGACAAAGGCTGCCTGAAGCGACGGTTCGACGCGGGTTACGCGGGCGAGATAGATATTTCCTTTGAGCTGCTTCTTGTCCTGGGATTCAAAGTCGAATTCTTCAATACGGTTACCGCGAACGACGACAACACGTGTTTCCTCCGGGTGGGAGGCGTCTATCAGCATCTTGTTGGGCATTATTTCGTTTCCCCCCGGCAGCCGTCAGCCGCAGCTTGCGGGGCAAAGCCCGCCGCTGTGAGTGTGGATGAACATGGGTGCCGGGCAATTGAACGTCCGCCGGCCGCGGCCTGAGCGCCATGACGGTGCCGCCCGCAGCCATAATGGCGCGGTTTGCTGCGGACCTTTCCATGATTGCGCTTGAAGCCATCGTAACCAGCAGAACCTTTTTGAACCAAAGCCCGGGAAAACCGGACCAGCTTGTTTGCTCGTACAGAGCCGGCGCGGGACAATCCCGGCCGTTTTCCTCACGCAGGCGTTTCCCCCGCCACGGGCTCGCACCTGCGAAATTCGTCGCGATCACCTGATGCCTTTTTCGCCTGAAGCGAAAGGAGCCGTCGTTCATCTGACCTGTAGCAGGAAGCTGCGGAGAAGGACGGTTCCAGGATTGCAGTGATCCACCATCGCTTTTATGATTTGGCGGGTTGGAAGGCAACCCCGATTTCCGATGCCGGCAAAAAGCAGTTCCGTAACGGAAGCACGCTTTAAGCCTTTGGATGAAAAGGCTTGGTTAACCTTCTCTGGATACCAATCGTTAATCGAGTTCGCGGCCTAACCGGCATTTCGACAAGACGCCGACACTCCGACAAGCAAGATTGGGCGCCTGACGCCAAACCGGAGCGACTGGAATAGAGATGGGACTGGCAGTCTTCACGCACAAGCGCAGTCGTGCCGGAGGCATTTTCTTCTACGCCTGCTTTCCTGTTGCTTGTCTGCTGTTGCTGGTTATCGCTTGCCTGGCCTTTTCGCCGGTTTCCTATGCTGCCGAAACGCCGCTTGCTGCGACGAGCTACAAAATGGCGGGCGACGCCACCAAGATGCGCATCGTCATGAATTTCGACCGCGAGCCCGACGTCAAATGGTTCTTGCTGCGCGGTCCCCACCGTCTGGTCATCGACCTGCCAAGTACGAAATTTGCCATCAATGCCAAAGATCTGAAGGCGCGCGGCTTGGTCAGGGGCGTGCGCTACGGCGACCTCGGCGAGGGGGGGGCGCGGCTGATTCTCACCGGCAAGGGGCCGTTCGCCGTCGACAGGTTCGACGTGCTCAAGAATGAAGACGGCACCGGTTACCGCATGGCCATCGACATGTCGGCGGCGTCCGCGCGGGAATTCGACGCTGCTCTTGCCAATCAGGCGCTGACCACGGGCTCGACGGTTTCCTCCGACAAGGGCGGCAGGATCGGCACCGGGCCGGTCTCCAATCCAGGCCATCGCTTCACCGTCGTGATCGATCCAGGCCATGGCGGCATCGACGGCGGCGCCGAGGGCCTGAACGGCACGGTCGAGAAGGACGTCACGCTCGCCTTCGCCAACGAACTGCGCGCCAGGCTTGCGGCAGCCGACAAATACGACGTGTTCCTGACACGCGAGACGGACCAATTCCTGCGGCTGGACGATCGCGTGCGCATCGCCCGTCAGCACGAGGCCGATCTGCTCATTTCGATCCACGCCGACACGATCAGGGTCAAGGGCATTCGCGGCGCAACCGTCTACACGGTCTCCGATAAGGCTTCCGATCCCGAGGCGCAGGCGCTTGCCGACCGTGAAAACCTTTCCGACCAATTCGCCGGCATGGAAATCAAGGACGACAACAAGGAAGTGACCGACATCCTGATCGACCTGATCCGCCGCGAGACGCACAGCTTTTCGATGAGTTTCGCCCACACTTTGGTCGGCCAGCTTTCCACCAGTGTCGGCCTGATCAACAATCCGCAGCGTTCGGCCAGCTTCAAAGTGTTGAAGGCGCCGGATGTCCCCTCCGTGCTGGTCGAACTCGGCTATCTCTCGAACGCCAAGGACGAGGCGCAACTGCTCAGCCCGGATTGGCG
The DNA here is from genome assembly GCF_040545535.1 of Mesorhizobium robiniae. NCBI lineage: Bacteria > Pseudomonadati > Pseudomonadota > Alphaproteobacteria > Hyphomicrobiales > Phyllobacteriaceae > Mesorhizobium > Mesorhizobium robiniae. The sequence continues at coordinate 332,099 of NZ_JBEPMC010000006.1, read as the reverse complement.
CGGCAAGGCAGCCCAGAGCATAACCAATGCCATCGCTCTGTTCGCTTCAGCCAAGGCCGGAGCAGGAACCGGAGGCTGAGATGCCCGCCGTCGCCCACAACCACAGGCAGCGTTGCACGACGACAACACCTTGTGCTTTTATTTCCGCCATTCGGAGCCGAAATTCCACGCTGCCGTATTTTACCCACATGGTGGCGACATGGGTTTTCGATTACCGGTCGGGATCGTCTCGAAAGCTTGCGCGAAAGGCGGCTTCGTTTAGGAGATTCCCGAACCAAGGACTGGAGCGGGCATGATTCGTCTCATTGGCTATTTTTTCGGCATCGGCACGGCGTTGGCCCTTTTGGTCGCGGCGGGCGTGGCGATCTATATCAGCCACTTGTCGAAGGATCTGCCCGACTACGAGGTCCTGGCCAAGTATGAACCGCCGGTGACGACCCGCATCCACGCGTCCGATGGTGCGCTGATGGCCGAATATGCGCGCGAGCGGCGCCTGTATTTGCCGATCCAGGCGGTGCCGGATCGTGTCAAGGCGGCCTTCCTGTCTGCCGAGGATAAGAACTTCTACAATCATCCCGGCATCGATATGACCGGCCTTGGCCGCGCGGTCATGGTCAATCTGCAGAATTTCGGCTCGGGCAAGCGCCAGGTCGGCGCCTCGACGATCACCCAGCAGGTGGCGAAAAACTTCCTGTTGTCCTCGGACCAGACCTACGAGCGCAAGATCAAGGAGATGATCCTCGCCTTCCGTATCGAGCAGGCCTATTCGAAGGACCGCATTCTCGAACTCTATCTCAACGAGATTTTCTTCGGGCTCGGTGCCTATGGCGTTGCCGGCGCGGCACTTACCTATTTCGACAAGGCGGTGAACGAACTCACCGTGGCGGAGGCGGCCTATCTGGCGGCTTTGCCGAAGGGCCCTTCTAACTATCACCCCTTCAAATATGCCGACCGTGCCATCGAGCGCCGCAACTGGGTCATCGACCAGATGGTCGACAACGGCTACGTCACGCGTGAGGAAGGCGACAAGGCCAAGGCCGAGCCGCTCGGCGTCACGCCGCGCCGCACCGGCACCTATCTGTTCGCCGGCGAATACTTCACGGAGGAAGTGCGTCGCCAGATCAGCGCCCGCTACGGCGAGAATGCGCTCTACGAGGGCGGCCTGTCCGTCCGTACGACGCTCGATCCCAAGATGCAGCTCATCGCCCGCAAAGCCATGCAGAACGGTCTGATGAAGTTCGACACGCTGCGCGGTTACCGCGGACCGGTGACGTCGATCAATGTGTCCGGCGACTGGGGTGTGCCCTTGGGCGAGGTAAAGCGACTGGAGGACGTGCCCGAATGGTCACTCGCCGTAGTGCTCGACAGCTCGGCGAACGGCCTGTCCATCGGCCTTCAGCCGACCCGGGAGGTCTCGGGCGAACTCGCCAAGGATCGCATCGAAGGCACGGTCAGCAAGGAGGACATGCGCTTCGCCATGCGTCATGTGGTCGACGGCAGGACCGTCAAGGCCAACTCGCCGGCGGATGTGCTGAAGCCGGGGGACGTCATCTTCGTGCAGAAGAAAGAGGATGCGGATGGGGCCTATGCCCTGCGCCAGGTCCCCGAAGTGGAAGGCGGTCTGATCGCCATGGATCCGCATACCGGCCGCGTTCTGGCCATGGTCGGCGGGTTCTCCTATTCGCAGTCCGAATTCAACCGTGCCACGCAGGCCATGCGGCAGCCGGGTTCGTCGTTCAAGCCGATCGTCTATGCGGCCGCCCTCGACAATGGCTATACGCCGGCTTCGGTGATCATGGATGGCCCGATCACCATCAAGAGCGGCAACACGACCTGGACGCCGAAGAACTACGATGGAAGGACAGCAGGCCCAGCGACCTTGCGGTCCGGCATCGAGAGGTCGCGCAATCTGATGACTGTACGCCTTGCCAACGACATGGGCATGAAGCTGGTCGCCGAATATGCCGAGCGCTTCGGCGTCTATGATCGTCTTGCGCAATATCTGCCGATGGCGCTGGGGTCGGGCGAAACCACCGTGATGCGGATGGTGTCAGCCTATTCGATCATGGCCAACGGCGGCAAGTCGATCAAACCAACGCTGATCGATCGCATCCAGGATCGCTACGGCAAGACGGTGTACAGGCAGGACGAACGCGGCTGCGAAAATTGCAACGCGGCCGAATGGCAGAACCAGCCTGAGCCGGAACTGGTCGACAATTCCGAGCAGGTGCTCGACCCGATGACTGCCTATCAGATCACCTCGATGATGGTGGGTGTCGTCGAGCGCGGTACCGGCGCCACCGTCGCCGAACTCGGCCGCCACATCGCCGGCAAGACCGGAACGACCAACGACGAGAAGGATACCTGGTTCATCGGCTACACGCCCAATCTCGTCGTCGGCCTTTATATGGGCTACGATCAGCCGAAAGGCCTTGGCAAAGGCGCGACTGGCGGCGGCCTTGCTGCGCCGATCTTCAAGGACGTCATGCGGGTGGCGCTGGACGGAACGCCCAATGTCGATTTCAAGGTTCCCGAAGGCATGAAGCTGATCGCCATCAATCGCAAGACCGGCATGCGGGCCAACTCACGCGACTCCGGTGCTTTTATCGAAGCGTTCAAGCCGGGCACCGGCCCCGCCGACAGCTATTGGGTGATCGGCATGGATGCGGACAGCAAGGCCTCCGGCGGATCGCTGTCGCCTCAGGCCAACCAAGCCATCCAGTCCGGCGGCGGCGGGCTCTACTGACATAGGATATGTCATTCTGGGCCGGCTTTCGAGCCGGCCCATTTCGCTTTACAGGCGGCGGTGCCGTCCCTATGTATCGCGCCAACCCGGCTCTGTTTAAGCAATAGGGCATCATTTCAGAACAGGACAGAACGGCCAGCCATGCGCGCGGAAACGCAGAATATTGTCGATGAGATCAGGCAGGCGATAACCCTGCTGAGGAGGCATCTTTGACTGGGATCAAGCTATAAAGCGGCTTGAATACCTGAATGTGCGAGCCGAGGATTCGAGCCTCTGGAACGAGCCGCTGGAGGCGCAGAAGCTGATGCGTGAGCGCCAGGGGCTCGAGGACGGGATCGCCGCGGTCAAAGGCCTCACCCAGGCCTTGGAAGACAATATCGGCCTGATCGAGCTTGGCCAGGAGGAGGGCGACGAGAGCGTCGTCGCCGAGGCGGAAGCGGCGATCCGCTCGATGCGCGGCGAGGCAAAGGCCCGCCAGATCGAGACGCTGCTTTCTGGCGAGGCGGACGCCAACGACAGCTATCTCGAAGTCCATGCCGGCGCCGGCGGCACCGAAAGCCAGGACTGGGCCTCGATGCTTCTGCGCATGTACACGCGTTGGGCCGAGCGGCGCCGCTTCAAGGTCGAGGTGCTGGAAGTCCATGACGGCGAAGAGGCCGGCATCAAGTCCGCTACGCTGCTGATCAAGGGCCACAATGCCTATGGTTGGCTGAAGACGGAATCCGGCGTCCACCGTCTCGTGCGTATTTCGCCCTATGACAGCAATGCGCGCCGTCACACGTCCTTCGCCAGCGTCTGGGTCTATCCCGTGATCGACGATACGATCGAGATCGACGTATCCGAATCGGATGTCCGCATCGACACCTATCGGTCGTCCGGGTCGGGCGGCCAGCACGTCAACACCACCGATTCGGCGGTCCGCATCACCCATCTCGCCACCGGCATTGCGGTCGCCTGCCAAGCCGAGCGCTCCCAGCACAAGAACAAGGCGAAGGCCTGGGAGATGCTGCGCTCGCGGCTCTATGAGGAAGAACTGAAAAAGCGCGAGGCGGTGGCGAACGCCACCGAAGCGTCGAAGAGCGATATCGGCTGGGGCCACCAGATCCGCTCCTACGTGCTGCAGCCCTACCAGCTGGTGAAGGATCTGCGCACAGGCGTCGAGAGCACAAGCCCGTCGAGCGTGCTGGACGGCGACCTCGACGATTTCATGGAGGCCTCGCTGTCGCAGCGCATCGAGGGCGGCGCCGGCGAAATGGTTGCCGATATCGACTGAAGCTCCTAATGCATGTCGCCCAAAAGTGCGCAGCGGTTTTGGGGTAACGATATGCATAGAAACAAAGAGCTTAAAGCGCGTTGCATCAAACGCGACACGCTTTAAGCATCAAAGCAGCAGGAACATCACGCTAGAGTAACAGGCTCTCACTCGAATTGAGCGCTTGCCTATGACTTTGTTTTTCATCGAATTTTCCAGAACGATTATCATTTCCTGGTTGGATGTCGCATGCCTGCCGGCGGTCAGCCCGGAACCACTGCGAGCTGAATCCCGTTGTTTGCGATCCCGTCTGCCGGGTTGACGAGGTTAGCCTCGCCAACCCGGCAGGCTGATTCCGGCCGCAGATGTCGGCGCTCGGTTTGCACAGCAATTTCTTGCGCCAACCAAGGAATCAGCCCAGCATTCAAGGGCTGGGGGGAGAAAAAGCATTTATGGCCGGACGCGGCGTATCTGCGACCTGACGATCCGGCCACTGGGAAGACACGTTCCGGGAACGGGCAAGCGAAACGCTTGACAACCGTCGATAGGAATTGCGCCCATGCCTGCTTTCACAACCCGACCGGCCTCAGCCGTCAACACGGCGCGCCGCTTCCTGAATTCAATCATCGCGGTGGTGGCTGTGACGGCCGCCATCGTGACATTTGCAGCACCCGCTCTGGCGCATGACGCCAAGCCGACCGCGGCGAAGCCGCAAGGCTGGAGTTACCCTTTCTCCTGCTGCTCGGGCTATGATTGCCGCGCGGTCTCGCAGACGTCGATCAGCGAGCGCCCGGAGGGCTACGTCATCAAGGGGACAGGCGAGGTCGTGGCCTACACCGACACACGGATCAAGAATTCGCCCGATGGCGAATATCACTGGTGCTCGGTTGCCGGCGCCAATGATGGAAAGACCATCTGCCTGTTCGTGCCGCCGTCATCGTTTTAGTGCATGTCGCCCAAAAGCTTGCCCACGGGCCTGATCCGAGAGGTGCGCAGCGGTTTTGGGATGACGACTTGCATCAAAAAAGATTGAAGCACTGACGCAGGCAAGCGGCCTGCTGACAGACAGTTGTCAGAAGCGTCTCTTTATGTTGCCTTGTCGTGCAGGCGGCAGGCAATCGTGAGGAAGTCGTTCATGACCATAAAGGCAAGCTGCCACTGCAGAGCGACGACGTTCGAGGTTTCGGAGGCGCCGCAAACGGTGACGCAATGCACTTGCTCCTTCTGCTCGAAGCGCGGCTCGTTGTGGGCCTATTACACGCCGTCGCAATTCAAGCTCACCAGCCCGCTCAAGAACGTCTCGTTCTACCGGTGGGGGTCGAAAACGATCAAACACGGCTTCTGCGCCACCTGCGGCTGCGGCACTTTCACCGAAACGCCGGACTGGTCGACAGGCAAGCCGGATTTCGACAATCCGAAGATCAGCGTGAACTCGCGCCTGTTCGACGATTTCGATCTCGAGCAGGTCGAGGTGATTGTTATCGATGGCAAGAATCTCTGGTAGTTGGTCGGGCCGATATTGCCGTGTGGATTTGAGCTTGGAAAAGCCGTAGCCGGCGCGTTTCCCGTTCCGCTTTTCGCCGCATTTCATGTTACAACGAGCCCGGAAGGGCTGATTTGGCGCGCCGTCGGCGTGGCCGCGGTTTGGAGAGGGACTACCGAATGAAAAAGACTGTGCTCGTCGCCGTGGCGACGGCTGTACTCGTGAGCGCCTGCACCACCACCGATCCGTATACCGGAGAGCAAAAGGTTTCCAACACTGCGGCCGGCGCCGGCATCGGTGCGCTGGCGGGCGCCGGGCTCGGCCTGCTTGCCGGCGGCAACGATCGCCGTAATGCGCTGATCGGAGCTGGCGTCGGCGCGCTCGCCGGCGGCGCCATCGGCGCGCACATGGACCAGAACGAGGCCGAACTGCGACGGCAGCTTCAGGGCACCGGCGTCAGCGTTACACGCACCGGCGACCAGATCATCCTCAACATGCCGTCCGACATCACCTTCAACGTCGACCAGGACGCGGTGAAGCCCGGCTTCTATCAGGTGTTGAATTCGGTCGCACTTGTGCTGAACAAGTTCCGGCAGACCACGGTCGACGTGTTCGGCCACACCGACTCTACCGGTGGCGACCAACACAATTTCGACCTGTCGCAGCGCCGCGCGCTGGCGGTCGCCAACTATCTGTCAGGGCAGGGCGTCGATTCCCGCCGCTTCGCCGTCACCGGCTTCGGCAAGACGCGTCCGATCGCTTCCAACGCAACGGCCGACGGCCGTGCCCAGAACCGTCGCGTCGAGATCCAGCTTTCACCGCTCACCTGAGCAAGCCGGCATGCAACACGAAGACGGCCCCGCAAGGGGCCGTTTCTGTTTGGATTAGGGTCGGACCGGCTGATCGACAATTGCCGCAACGATCCGACGCACGATCGGAAGGACAATCAGCAGGCTCGGAAATGCAACAAGCCATGATACGCCCCATGCGTATGACCAGGTCGCTACGAAACCGTTAGTCCAACCCGTGCCGATCGCCGTCGAAACCGCCGAGATGATGCAGGTCATGAGGATTGAAAGAACGAACGGCATGACCACAGCGCTGTAGGAAGGTGGCAGTTTTCTCAGCTTCAACGTCTTCTTTTGCGGTGACGCTTGCATGGAAGTCTCCCAGTCGGAAAATGCGTGAGCGCGATCAGGCTTTCTGTGCCGTTTGCAGGGCCAGTTCTCGGATAAAGCTTCGTAGCGAACGCGGCTCGCGGCCCAAGGCGGCGCGCAATGTCAGGCTGTTTCCGCCGAGGCCATATCGGGCGTAATGGTCATGTACTTTAGCCAGCATCTGCAATTGGCGGTCATCGTAGGGGAGGCGGGCATTCGCTGCCCACTCGCCAAAGGCTGTCTCGCCAGCAGAGATCGGGCGGCCAAGCTCCTCGCTCATCATTGAAACGATCTCTTCCCGGCTATGCATACCGGCGCACAGCTCGAGCGTCGCATAGGACAACCCCGCTTCGGTCAATGCGATCGCTGCCACTTCGGCGACATCGCGGTAATCGACACGCGCCAGCTTTGCCGTCTTTGGAAACGGTTCCGAGAAAACGCCGTCCCTAACGATGGCTGGCCAGGCTGCTGCGATGTTCTGCATGAAATTGGCAGGATGCAGAATGGTGTATTCCATGTTCGTCGAGTAGAGAGCATCCTCGACCGGCACCTTGCTCGCATGGTTTTTTAGCCTCGTATTGGTCGGCTGGATCACCGACGAGAAGACGAATTTTCGAACGCCTGCTCGTGCTGCAGCCTCGACCATGGCAATACCCATGGCTGCTTCATCGGGGGCAAAAGCCGGTCCGATGTGAAAGACGCCGTCGACGCCCTCGACGGCATTTTCGAGGCTCTGAGCGTTGCGCAAATCTCCGGTCACGACCTCGGATGCCCCGAGCCTCCGGGCCTTTTCGGCGTTCGCGGGGTCGCGAACGAGTGCTCGAACGCTGGCATTGCGGCGGATAAGTTGAGGCATGATCAATCCGGCAAATCGGCCTGTTGCGCCCACGACCAGAACGGTTGGATTGAGTGCTCGCATGTCAATTCCCTTCGACCGAAGCTTGCCCTTGTCGGGATTTCTTCCAGGGAAATAAAAAGTCTCGAACAGCGTTACAATTGTTTGGATTTGCGATAGTTTCTCTCGATTTTCGAGAGAAACGGACATCATGAGCCGGATAGATGATTTTGAAGCTTTCATGGCAGTCGTCGAGCACGGAAGCTTGACGGCCGCCGCACGCCGGCTGAACCGCTCACTGCAATCGATCAGCCGGTCTTTGGCGACGCTGGAGGAATCCGTCGGGGTCGAGCTTGTACAGCGGACGACGCGCCGCTCGACACCAAGCGAAGCGGGCTTGGCATTTTTCGATCGCATCAAACCTGCGATCGACGAAATAAACGACGCGAGGCTTCAAGCCGCCAACCAACGATCGGAGCCATCAGGCATCCTGCGCGTGAGCGCGCCAGTTCTGTTCGGCCCGGATTTCGTTGTACCAGTCATCGCCGACTACATGCAGATGTATCCGCGGGTCGAGGTTGACCTCCAACTCGCCGATGGGTTTGTTGATCTTGGTGCCGATGGCCTCGATCTCGCGATACGGATCGGCAATTTGCCGGATTCCAGCTTGCGAGCCAGACGCTTGGGCGCGTTGCGGCGCGTCGTGTTCGGATCGCCTTCCTACCTTGAACGCCGTGGCCGACCAACGCATCCCTTTGACCTTAGCAAGCACAGTTGCATTGTTCGAACCTCCGACCAGCGTCCGGGTGAATGGATGTTTCAGATCGAGGGGAAACCTCGGGCGGTGAAAGTGGCTGGCAGTTTTCGATCCAATTTGATGGCACCGATCTATGCGGCCGCAGTTCATGGATTGGGTTTGGGCTACTCGCCCCTCTGGCAGATAAGGCATTTGGTGGATGATGGCCGCCTAGAGGTGGTTTTAAGCGACTTCGAGCCGGTGCCGGTACCAATGCATGCCGTGTGGCCGGAAGGCAGATCATCTTCAGCCAAAGTTCGCGCGTTTCTGGATATGTTACCGTCCCGCCTGGAATTCAAAAACCTGTAGCCACCGGATCAGACGAGGCGACGGAGCGCGGCCGACGGCTAGACGCGGCAGCGGCCGACCGGGCCTTGAACCGGGGCGTCGAGCTCCAGCTTTCGGGCCACACCAGAGCAAAGCATGTCAGACACGAAAACGGCCCCGCAAGGGGCCGTTTTCGTTGGGATTTGGGAATTTCTTGTGTGGTCAGACCTTGGCCACGATGCGCATGAAAGCGGGCATGTCGTCGCCGAAGCCGACGGTCGCGTCATTGTCTTCCTGGCGATTGCGGGCAGGGCGGTTGCCGTCGCGCTGCGGCCTGGTATCGCCACGTTCCGGCGCACGCTGTTCGTTGCGATTGCGATCGGACGAAGCCTTGCGCTCAGATGAAGCTTGGCGCTCAGATGAAGGTTGGCGTTCGGGTGAAGCTTGGCGTTCGGTATTTTCCGAGCGGATTGCTTCCTTGCGCGCGCGCCGCTCGCCGGCATCGGCGACCGCGGTGTCGGCCACCAACGGCTCGCCCACAGTATCCGGTGCTGTATCTTCGCTTTGCCTGGCGTGGCGTTCGCGCGGTTTGCGTTCGCCCCTGTCCTTGCGGTCGTCGTCCTTGCGGCCGGCACGGCGCGGCGCGCCGCGGCCACGGCGGGGAGCGTCGTCCTCTGCGCCCTCGCTGGCGACGACCGTCGACAGATCGCCGTTATGCCATTCGATCTTGTTGCCGATCAGCCGTTCGATCGCGTCGATGTATTTCGTGTCGGATTTGGTGGCGATGGTGAAGGATTTGCCCGAGCGGCCGGCCCGGCCGGTGCGGCCGATGCGGTGGACATAATCCTCGGCATGGATGGGCACATCGTAATTGAAAACGTGACTGACATCGGGAATGTCGAGGCCGCGGGCCGCAACGTCCGATGCAACGAGGTAGCGCAATTTGCCGTCACGGAAATTGGCCAGCATCTGCATGCGGGCGCGCTGATCCATGTCGCCATGCAGCGCGCCGGCGTCGAAATCATATTTCAGCAGCGAGCGGAAAAGCTCCGAAACCTCGACCTTGCGGTTGCAGAAGATGATGGCGTTCTTCAGCTCGGCATCCTCGGCCTTCATCAGATTGCGCAGCGTCTCGCGCTTATCCCAGGGTTTCGAGCCGGATTTCACCAGCCGCTGGATGATGTTGGTCGCCGCGGATGCGGCCTTCGAAACCTCGACGCGCACCGGCGCGTGCAGGAATTTCTCGGTGAGTTTGGTGATCTCAGGCGGCATCGTCGCCGAGAAGAACAGCGTCTGCCTCGTGAACGGGATCATCTCGCAGATACGCTCGATGTCGGGAATGAAGCCCATGTCGAGCATGCGGTCGGCCTCATCGATGACGAGGATCTCGACCCCGTTGAGCAGAAGCTTTCCGCGCTCGCGGTGGTCGAGCAGGCGACCGGGCGTCGCGATCAGCACGTCGGCGCCGCGCTCCAGCTTCTTGTCCTGCTCGTCGAAGGACACGCCGCCGATCAACAGTGCGATGTTGAGCTTGTGGTTCTTGCCGTATTTGACGAAGTTTTCTTCGACCTGCGCTGCAAGCTCGCGCGTCGGTTCCAAGATCAGCGTGCGCGGCATGCGAGCCCGGGCCCGGCCTTTTTCGAGGCGGGTGAGCATCGGCAGCACGAACGAAGCTGTCTTGCCGGTGCCGGTTTGGGCGATGCCCAGAACATCCTTGCCGAGCAAGGCGTGCGGAATGGCGCCAGCCTGGATCGGCGTCGGTTCGGTGTAACCGGCATCGGTAACTGCGGAAAGGACCTTCGGCGACAGGCCGAGGTCTGCGAAGGTCAACGCTTCTTGAGCGATCTGGGCGTCTGAGGACAAGTTTGGCTGTCTTTGGCTGGTTCGGGGGCGCAACGTAAGCAGTCGCGGCAAGCGCCGCGCGCCTGCAAGATTGGTACTGCAGGTAGGCGCAAGCCCACGATTTGTCAACAGAAACGGGCGCGGAATGGCACGATTGTGAAGTCGTAACCTTAATCGCGATGCTTAATCGGGCTGTCTGTCGCTATGCCGGTTCAATAGCGGAACTGTTCGGCGAGAATACGCTCGTTCCAAGAGTGGTTGGGATCGAACAGCAACGTCGCTGTCGCCGTTGGCGATTCCCGTACCGTGACCGAGGTTACGGCCTTCACCTCGGTGTGGTCGGCGGCGGCGTTCACCGGCCGCTTTTCCGGCTCCAGAATGTCAAAACGAACGATCGCCTTGTTGGAGAGCAGCGCGCCGCGCCAGCGGCGCGGGCGAAACGGACTGACCGGGGTCAGCGCCAGCAGCGGCGCGTCGAGCGGCAGAATCGGCCCGTGCGCGGACAGATTGTAGGCGGTCGAACCGGCCGGCGTCGCGATCATCACGCCGTCACAGTTCAATTCCTCCAGCCGCATCTGCTCGTCCACGGTGATACGGATCTTGGCCGTCTGGTAGGATTGCCGCCACAGCGCAACCTCATTGATCGCTAGCGCCGAAATCGTTTCGCCCTCTGCCGTCACCGCCTGCATCTCCAAGGGACGGATCGTTTCGGCAACGGCCGCCGCGATGCGCCCCGTCAACCCACTGGCGCGGTACTCGTTCATCAGGAATCCGATGGTGCCACGGTTCATACCGTAGACTTTTTTTCCCGTGCTCATCGTCTCGCGCAAGGTCTGCAACAGGAAGCCATCGCCGCCGAGGGCGACGACGATTTCTGCATTTTCGATGGATGCCTGGCCATAGCGCGCCGACAGGCTCTCCAGCGCCGCATTGGCGTCGGCGGTGCCGGACGAGACGAAGGCGAAACGGTTGGCGGCTTTGCTCATGGCTCCCCAATGGCGAAGGTTGGTGGCGACCGGCTGGTGGCGACCGGTTGCTGGGGCCGCGCCAGCGCCGGGTTAGCATGGGCGGGCAAATCTGCAAAGGAGGCAAAGTGCTGCTCTCGACACAGCGCCGTGAAGCACGCCGGTCAGGTTCTCGCGCACCGTGTCGGGCGACAAGCGAATGTGATGGTTAAGGTAGGGATTAAACTCTCGTAAAGCCGGATCGATCATGTTAGCCGGCAGTGGATGGGCGGCGTGGGGGCCAGCCAGTCGGACCGATCTATTGCCGGTAACACGCCTGATTATCATCGTCCTGATGCTGGGAAGCTTTGCGCTTGCTTTTGCCCAACTGGTGCGCCAGTCCGAAGAGACGAGTTTAAGACCCCAGCCCACGGCTTCACGCTGCGGCGACGCCGCCGGCACACCGTGCCCTCAAAGGGCGTTGTGAATTCGCTAGGCACCGGGCAAGCCGTCCTACGAGAAGCCGATGCCTATCGCGCCTGCAGCATATGGCAGCCGGCCTGCCGCTTTTGTGCGAGGTACTCGTCGATAAGCTGGCGATAGCGCACCTTGCCGAAGCTCGGGAAGTGGCCACCGTGCACCACCGCAACATCGAGATCGCGCATCCGCAACAGCGTTTCGACGTAGTCGTCGACGGCTGAATGATAGACGTCGTCGATCAGCGGCCCGTCATAGATGATGTCGCCGGAAAGCAGGATGCCGGTCTCCCTCTCATAGAGCGCGATGCCGCCGGGCGAATGACCCGGCGTGTGGATCACCTCGAAGGCACGATCGCCGAGATCGACGACGTCGCCTTCTCCAAGCAGGCGGCCGGCCGGCGCCGGCAGGATATGGTAGCGCGCCGTCTCCCATCCCTCCGGTATGCCATCGAACATCTCATCGTTCGCGTAGCGGTCGGCGACCGTCCATTCATTGCGCGGATCGGCGAGGATTTCTGCTTCGGCCCGATGAACGCAGCGGTCCGGAAATTCGTGATGGCAGCCGATATGGTCGAAATGGGTGTGGCTGGCCACGCAAATGAGCTTGCGCTCGCTCACCAGCGGCACGTGGCGCCTGAGACTAAAATGGCCGAGGCCGGTATCGAACAGAAGATCGCGGTCGCGGCCGCGCACATGCCAGATATTGCAGCGGAAGAACGGTTTTATCCATGGTTCGTGAATCAACGTCACGCCATCGCTCATGCGGATGGCTTCATACCAATTCGGAGCGTCGATGACCGGAAGCGTGCCCATGGCTCAGCCCGCCAGAAGGATGACATCGCCAGCGTCGCACGAAACCGCAACGATGTCGCCCGGCCGGACGGCCGCAGCGGCGGGAACTCTGGCGATGAAGTGCAGCGCCAGGTCTTTCTCGGAGACAGCAAGCACGCGCTTGAAGCTGCCTTGAAACACCACGTCGCTCACCTTGGCCGTGCCGAGCCTTACAGTGCCGCCGACCGCGCCGAGGGAAAGATGCTCCGGGCGAATGGCGAGGGCGACAGCCGTCCCGGCCGACAATGTGCCGGGCAGCGAGAACAATCCAATCTGCGTCGCGACAGTGGTTGTTCCGTCCTTCGCCGCCTCCACCGTTCCGGATATCAGCGTGCTTTCACCCATGAAGGTCGCGGAAAACCGCGTCGCCGGCCGCGCATAGACGCGCTCGGGCGGCCCTTCGTCCTCGATGCGCCCGTCATTCATCACCACGCAGTGGTCGGCCAGCGCCATCGCTTCTTCCTGGTCATGGGTGACATGGACGAAGGCTGTGCCGACGCGCTTCTGGATCGCCTTCAGCTCGTCCTGCATCTGTCGGCGCAGCTTGAGATCGAGCGCGCCGAGCGGTTCGTCGAGCAAGAGCACCGCCGGCTCGATCACCAGCGCCCGCGCCAATGCGACGCGCTGCCGCTGGCCGCCGGACAATTGGTGCGGCTTCTTGTCGAAGGCAGTGGCCAGACCGACCAGCGCCAGTACTTCGCGCGCCCGCGCGATCCGTGTCGCGGCCTCGACGCCTTGCATGCGCAGGCCGAAGCCGACATTGCCGCCGACGCTCATATGCGGAAACAGCGCGTAGTCCTGGAACACCGTCGTCGTCGGGCGTTTGGCGGGCGGCACCGCGGTGCAGTCCTCGCCGCGGATCAGCACCTTGCCTTCGCTTGGTGTGACGAAGCCGCCGAGAATGGACAAAAGAGTCGTCTTGCCGGAGCCCGACGGCCCGAGCAGGATCGTGTAGCTGCCCGGCTCGATTTGCAGCGACACATTCTTCAGCACTATGTGCTGGCCGAAACGATGCGAGACGGCACGGATATCAACCAAAGGTGCGGTCATGCCGGCTTCCTCCGCAACAGCATCAGTTCGAACAATACCACCAGCACGATGGAGACGGCGAAGACCAGCGAGCCGACGGCGTTGGTCTTGGGATTGAGGCCTGAGCGCAGCAGGTTCCAGATCTCGACGGGCAGCGTGGTGTCGAAGCGCGTCAGCAGGAACGAGATCACGAACTCGTCCCAGGAAAAGGTCATCGACAGGAAGAAACCGGCAAAGATCGCCGGCGCCATGACAGGCACAGTGATCAGCAGCAGCACCTTCCATTCGGGCGCGCCGAGGTCGCGTGCGGCGCGCTCGATGTTGATCTGATGGTCGCCCATCTGGCTGTAGATGATGGCAAAGCACAGCGGCAGGTTGATCACGACATGGCCGATCCCGGCGGCAAGCAGCGATTTTGGCACGCCGGCCCAGTTGAACAGCACCAGCAGCCCCATGCCGATGATGAGATAGCTCACTGTCAGCGGCAGCGTGAGCAGCCCGCGCAGCAGGGGCGAGGCCGGCAAGGCGAAGCGTGCAAAGCCCCAGGCAGAGAGAAATCCCAACGTGACCGCGGCAGCTGAAGAGAGGGCGGCCACTAGAAGCGAATTGATTAATGCCGAGGTCAGCCGCGTGTCGGCGAGCACGGCGTCGTACCAGCGCAGCGACGGCCCGGTGAAGGGTGGGATCGGAAACGACGTCGCCTGTAGCGAAAACAGGACCAACACGACGACCGGCAGGAAGATGAAACCATAGATGGCGGCGGCGTAGACCCAGGAGGTGATGCGGACGAGAGTGCGCATCTCAGGCTCGCTCGATCTTCAGCCAGCGAGCGCAGGCGAGATAGGCAATGGTGACGACCGCCATTAGGATGATCGACAGCGCCGAGGCGAGCGGAAAGTCGCCACGCCGGCCGATCTGCATCATCACCAGCTGCGGCATCAAAAGCTCGTTGTTGCCGCCGAGGATCTGCGGCGTGATGTAGTCGCCGATGCACAGCACGAAGGTCAGGAAGGCGCCGACCATGATGCCGGGGAGCGTCAGCGGCAGGATAATATGCAGGAACGTGCGCACCGGCCCGGCGCCGAGATCGGCGGCGGCCTTGCGGTAGCTTGGGCTGAGCTGCTTCAGATTGGCGAAGATCGTCAGCGTCAAAAGCATGACGAAGAAATGCACGAAGCCGATGATTGTGGCCAGCCGCGTGTTGGCGAGCTGCACCGGTTCCGTGAGCAGGCCGGAGCCGGTCAACGCGCGGTTGACCACGCCGTTCTGCGCCAGCACCAGCAGCCAGGAGTAGGAACGCACGACATAGGAGGTCCAGAACGGCAGCACAGCCAGCATCAGTGCCAGCCGCTGCCAGCGCTCCGGCACCTGTTCGGCCAGGATCCAGGCGAAGGGGTAGGCGAGCAGCACCGAAACCACTGTGACAATTGCGGTGACCTGCAGCGAGTTCACCATCGCCTGCCAATAGGCCGGATTGGCAAAGAACTGGCTGTAGTTGGCGAGCGTAAAGCCACCGCCGCCATGCGCAGTCAGGCTGGAAAACCCCATGGCCAGGAAAGGCAGCACGAAGAACAGCAGCGTCCAGCCGAGCGCCGGCGTGACCAGCGCCCAAGGCAGGGCACGGCCCGCCCGGGGCAGGGCACGGCCCGCCCGGGGCAGGGCACGCCCGCTGTTTATGGCAGCGCTCACGACGGGCGACCGGTCACTGCGCCTGCAGCATTTCGGTCCACACGTCCTGCATCTTCTTGTCGAGATCGGCGTTCGGCGCCGGATAGGACTGGGCGCGGGCGAGGAAATCCGGCTGCTCGTCGAAGCGCAGGATCTTCTTCTGCTCGTCGCTCAGCGCGGCCTTGGCATTCGCCGGCATGCCCCAATAGCAGGCAGAGGTGGCAAGCCGCGCCTGGCCTTCAGGGCTCATAATGTACTGGATGAATTTCAGCGCCATGTCCTTGTTTTTGGAATCCTTGAACATCGCTAGCGACTGCGACCACAGCACAGCACCTTCCTTAGGAATCGAGAAGTCGAGGGCAGGGTTCTCCTTGGCCAGTCCGGCCGTCACCCACTCGCCACCGCCGACCAGTATGTCGACCTCGCCGGTCGCCAGCGCCGTCTGGCTGGCAGTCACCTCGCCGACCAGCTTGGCATTGGCTTTCATCTTGAGCAGCTCTTCCTTGATGGCAGGAAGGTCGGCTTCGGTCAGCTCGGCGGTCTTCTTGCCGATCGCCAGTGCTGCCATGCCGATGACCGGCAGGTAATAGTCATAGATGGCGATCTTGCCCTTGTACTTGTCGCCGGTCAGCGCAGCCATCGACTGCATGTCGGCCGGATCGACCTTGGTCTTGTTATAGCCGATCGTGTTGTAGCCGAATTTTTCGGTAATGCCGTAGCGCTTGCCGTCGACCACGGTGGAGCTGTCCATCTTCATCTGCGAAAAGAGGTCGGCGAAGGGCAGCTTGTCTTCCGGCAGAGGTTCGAACAGGCCCTTTTCGACGCCGCGCGGTATGTCGATACTGTCGATCACCATCACATCCCAGTCGCCGGGCTGCGACTGTTCGACGATCGCCATGCCGGCGCCGGTGCCCTCGAATTCCTTGACATTGACCTTGACGCCGTTGGCCGCCTCGAAGGGCTGCAGCAGCGCCGGGTCGGCGTGATCGCACCAGATCAAGGCGTTGAGATCAGCAGCCTGAGCGAGGCTGCCCGTCGCCAGCAGCAGTGCTGTCGCGGCACATGCGGCGTGAAGACGGCTCTTCAGAACGGAAAGCGGATTCGTAGTCGTTGGATTCGGGGTCTTTGGATTGATGGACATCGAGTGTTCTCCCTTTGCCTTTTTGGCTTCTGGCAAAAAATTGAACCAATTCTAAAATTGAGTCAATTCTGTTTTCATGGCAAATAGCCGATATGAGTGGATTGCGGGCAAGGCAAAAGGCGGATCGGCACCGCCGCATCATCGAGGCGGCGGCGGCGCTTTTCCGCGATGCCGGCTACGAAGGCGCCAAGATCGAGACGATCGCGGCGCAGGCCGAGGTCTCGGTCGGTACGATCTACAATTACTACCAGAACAAGGGCGACATCCTCGGCGCCATCGTTTCGATGGAGGTCAACGAGGTGCTCAATGCCGGGCGCGGCGTCGTCGCCAACCCGCCGGCCAATGTCGGCGATGCGCTCGACACGCTGCTCGGCATCTATATCGAGCATTCGCTGCATTATCTCAGCAAGGAGATGTGGCGGCAGGCGATGGCGATCTCGACGCAACTGCCGGACAGCCCGTTCGGCCAAGCCTACACCGCGCTCGACCGGGCACTGACTGAACAGATCCGCGCGCTGATCGCGAGACTGCAGGCGATCGGCCTGGTGCGCCGGGATATCGACGGGCAGGCGCTGGGCGAGCTCGTGTTCAACAACATGAACATGATGTTCATCGAGTTCGTGAAGCGCGACGAGGCGAGAATTGCCGAGCTGCGGGCGGCGATACGAAGGCAGAACCGGATTCTGGTGGCGGCGATTGGGGTTTGAGGCGCGTAACTCTGTCAGGACCGGTCAGGAGAAACGGATTTTTTGGTCAAAGGCACCGGCTCACTAGAGTCTCCTCCTTGAGTTGTTCTAAAAACATGATACAGCCTAAGGCTGCATAAATGGGTGGAGGGGTAAATGGGTTTTTCGTTCTGGCACTGGGCAATACTGTTTTTGCTGATTGGGGTGCCTGTCTTTTTCGCTGTGCGGTCTGCGATCAAACCTTCACAGAATCCAGCGAGCCTCGTGGGATTTGGAGGCTGGCTAATGCTGCTTGCGATCCTTCAGGCTTTCTCCCCGCTACGCACACTCGTCTCATTGGGTTCATCGAGTGAAGGCTACCGACAGCTCATGACGCTCCCGAATGGCACTTTGGCGGTCTATGGCGAGGTTGCCCTCTTGCTGGCGTTTGTGGTGTTCCAGGTGGTTGTGCTCGTTACGATGCTGCGGCGGAGTTACCGCTTCAAGCAGCTATTCCTGTACCAGTGGTTTGTAATACCAATCGTGTTTATTCTCGACACGGCTTGGATTTCAGCGGTTCTTGGCATTCCGGTGAGCCAGGTGCTTGCCGGAAATACGCTGATAGCGGCCATAGTGTCTTTTGCCCTGACCGGAATTTGGGTTGCCTACATCTACAAATCAGTCCGGGTGAGGAACACGTTCACCAAGACGGGCGCGTCTGGTCAAGTCGTGAGCGCGTCGTAGAAGGGTTCGTCTCTAAATGCGGTGTCGAGATCAGGTAGCAGGAAGGCCTGCTCGATCGAGGATTTCGGCGGCCGGAGTGATATGTGCGTGCGGTTTGCAGTAGATGGGGTCGATCGCCCGATAGCCAAGCAGATTGGCGAGAGGTGCAAGGATACTCAAAGCCACCCGCTGGATCGCAGGTGGGGGCCGCGTGAAGACGATCACGTCGGCAAATTCCCTGGCGATGACCGCCGCTTGAAGCGGTGAAGGTCTGCCTTTTTTATCCACCTTGCCAGCATTGGCCAGGCCGAAGAGCATGCCGATCAGCAGTTCGAAACGGTTCGGGTCAATGTGGTCCGCACCGTGAGCCCGTTGGATTTCGATCAGGATCTGCGCCTCGTCGGTCTTGCTGCTGTTCCACCAATCATGTGCAACGCCTGCCTCGGCCGTGGCAGATTGGCCAGGTCCCAGACAGAAAGTCTTCCCGGCGATGCAGGCATCGAGCCGGCCGCTGAAGACGGTAAAACGTTCAATCATGTTCGGGTGGAAGTGCTCGCCTACCACCGCGGCCCCCGGCCGAGCGGTTAAATAAACGACGCCAGGCCCTTCGCCACGGTCTTCGGTACCGCGCAGGATCACTGCATATTCGCCGGTCACCTTGTTCTCGTAGACATCTCCACAGCGTGACATGGATTAGCTCGCAGTTTCAGGACACCGCACATCACGGGGAAAAGATCCCAGTGCCGCAGCTTTCGCGAAATCTATTTAAAGCATGTGCCCCAAAAAGCGTAAGGGGCCAGCGCGCCAAGCAATCCCGAGAGAGATGGTTGCCTCCCCGGGGCACGGCCGGCAATTTTACCGGGCGTGCTTGGGTCGGGCGCGCGGAAACGGCACGACGGTCAATGGCGCCTTGCGGAATTCCGCGATGGCTATTTCCTCGATCAGGGAATCCAGCGCCTCGCTGACGCGTTGGCTCGTTTCGTCCATGCCGCAGAGGCGGTTTTGGGCGCACTCCAAGAGCTCGCGCGCAGCGGCGAAGTCGCTTCGCATGACATCACCCATTTGATTTTACCCGCCGCCCGGACATTGTCGGCGCGCTAAATTGAGCGATTGCTAATATACACAGGCGCATTTTAATCGAATGGCATTAAGTGACCGGAAGGGCGGGGGTGCCGGCCGCCCGCATGTCCTGCTGCATTAGTTGGGTTCGATTGAATTTTGCTGATGCCCAGAGGTGATCCGGAGGGCTTCGCGTGGCAGGGGGATTAGTCCTGATACGATCTTGGGCGGCTTAGAAATTCCCTGGCGGCAGCGATTTGACGCCTGTGCTCGCGGAGGAAGGCCAGGCTGAAACAAACCGAAAAGGCCAGCCCTGAAAGGATTATCGTTGTTTGCGAGGTTGGATCAGGATCGGGAACTACCAGGAAGCGGAAACCGAACGCCAACGCGAGGGCAGCAAGACCACCATACATGCCGCCAATAAAGGGGGCGATCGTACGTTTCTGCTCCAACGGAGGCTCCTCTGGTTCCCACTAGGGAACACCTATGGTTTCCCACTGGGGAATACCTAGGGTTTCCCACTCGGGAATACCTATGGTTTCCAATTCAGGGATATATGCGTTGAAGCTGATGTGCTACGGCCCCGGCCTGTGGAAATCGGGGATGAGCAGATTTCGAGCGGCCTTGGGAGGTTTTCACAAGAAGCGGTTTGCTGGTGCCCCCGGACGGAATCGAACCGCCGACCTTCGGTTTACAAAACCGCTGCTCTACCAGCTGAGCTACAAGGGCACGGCGCTCCGGTTAGCATATTTGTTGCGCCAGTAAAGACAAAACTCTGTTTTTGGTTTCC
Organism: Mesorhizobium robiniae; assembly: GCF_040545535.1. Lineage (NCBI taxonomy): Bacteria > Pseudomonadati > Pseudomonadota > Alphaproteobacteria > Hyphomicrobiales > Phyllobacteriaceae > Mesorhizobium > Mesorhizobium robiniae. The sequence continues at coordinate 312,392 of NZ_JBEPMC010000006.1, read as the reverse complement.
CATAAGCTCGCCGGAGCTGCCGCCGCGGGCATCCTGAAAACGGCCAATTTGCTTCCTATATTGATTGAAGGTGCAATCGCATGGGCGAGGGTATCGCATGATCAGATTTGTCGTCATTGCCCTGGTCGTCGTTGTGGCCTGGATTCTCCTGGTGAAGCTGATCAAGGATCTGAAGAGCGCCAACGTCGACTGGACCGGCGTCACCACCATCATCGGCTTCATCGCGCTCGCCTTCTGGCTGCGCCATATCACCGGCATGGGCTGAAGCTTTCCGCCGGCGGGGTGTCGACCTCCGCCGCCTACCGATCGGGATTGCGTACTGACTGCGAACGTCACCGCTGCCGGCTTTGAGGGGAAGTGAACCGTTTCAGGCAAGGGAAAAGAGGCACCCACTGCCCCTTTTTCAGCTGCCTGGGTTGCACAATTGAACCCGGCACCGCAACCGGTTCCAGCGAGGGATGTACAGGGATTTTTCGACAGCTTAGTCTGGCGGTGAAGGCACCAGAGGGAGAGGGGCGCTTGGACGAGCACCAACCCAAGGAAGAGCAGATTGAGACGGATTTCCGCAACGGCACGATCACCACCGTCGGCATTCTACTGGCTTTCTCGCTGGGCTTCATCACGCATTGGGCCGCCAACCCGCTCCCTTGGGAAATCTATCACCTGGCAGCCGTCGTGCCGATTTTGATAGGCATTGCCTTGCAGATACGAGCGCTTCGGTTGCTGCTCGACACAACGTCTCTACAGCGACGCGTCTATGAACGCGCCACCCGCATCTTCATCGCCGGCCTCATCTTCACCGCCTGCGGAGTTGGGCTGGCGATGCTGCTTGATTTCTACGACCTATCGACCAAGAGCGCGGTGCCCGGGGCCTAGCTCATCCTGACAGATGTCGCACCATTCGGCGCCGGTCAGCGCTGCCATGCGCTCGACGCCTATTTTCACCGCTGCATTGGTTGCGCCGGCCGCTGGCACGACCTGATCGTAGGCGCGCAGCGATACGTCGCAATAGACCGGCAACGGCGAGGCGAGGCCGAAGGGGCAGACGCCGCCAACCGGATGGCCAGTGATTTCGGCCACCTGCTCAGCATCGAGCATGCGCGGCTTGCCGCCGAATGCATCGCGCGATTTGCGATTGTCGATGCGCGCGTCGCCGCGGGCGACGACCAGCATGACCCGATCACCGACGCGCAGGCAGATGGTCTTGGCGATCTGCCCCGGCTCGACGCCGTGCGCCTCGGCCGCGAGCGCGACGGTCGCCGAGCTTGCCGGCGTTTCGATCACCTCGATGTCGGGGGCATATTCGGCGAAGAAGGCTTTGACGGATTGGAGGCTCATGCGTCTTTCGGGCGTCGGCTGGCGGAAGGTGGACGCAAACTTGGCCGTAGCCGGGCGGCTGTCAAGGTGAGCGCGCTGCGCCAATCTGGAAGAGTGAACCCGGTTCGGCGGCGCGGCTTGGTGAAGAAGGGGGCGGCAAACCACCAATCATCCTGGTTATTTCCGTTGCGGCCTCGCGCACCAGCGGGCCGATTTCGGCCAGCCGCTCCGGCGTCACCCGCACTGTCGGTCCCGAAACCGAAACCCCGCCGATCGGCTCGCCGAACTCGTTGAAGATGGCCGCCGCAACACAGCGCATGCCCGGGTGTCGCTCCTCATCGTCGACCGACCAGCCGCGCAGTTTGATCCTCACCAAATCGTGGGCCAGTGCCGAAATGTCGGAAAGCGTGTTTTCGGTGAAGCGCTCCAACCCGGCCTTGCGAAGGATGATGGCGACACGTTCGGGGTCGAGATGCGCCAGCACCGCCTTTCCGATGCCCGAGGCATGGAAGGAACTGCGCGTGCCCGGCCGGAAGAAGGCGCGGATCGCCTGATGCGTCTCGACCTGACTGACGAAGACGACGCAATCATCCTCGGCGACGCCAAGATTGGCGGTCTCGCCGGTCTTCTCCATCAATTCCTGCATGACGGCGCGGGCGCGGTCGACCAGCTTGCGGCGGCGCAGAAATGCCGCGCCCATGCGATAGGTTTCGACGCCGATCGACCAGAGCTGGTCGGTGCTGTCGAACTCGACCATGCCGTGGTTTTCCAGCGTCGTCAGCATGCGGTAGGCGGTGGATGCGGCAAGCCCGCTCTGCGCGGCGATCTCGCTCAGCGACAGGCCGCTGCCTTCGGCGACGATGGCCAGGATACGCAACGCCCGGTCGAGCGACTGCACCGAAGCCGCCTCGGACGGACCATGGAAGGCGCGCGGCCGCCCGCGCTGGCGTTTTTCGGTCGTTTTCATGGCGCCATTCTTGCTGATTTCGCCAAACACGCAATGAAAAAGTTTTTCAGTTTCGCATTGTCGAATTCATGGAAAACAAAAAACGCTGTTAAATCAGTAGATAACGGCCGTTTTCTAGAAATGAAAAAATATTCTGAAAAAGTTGAAAAATAGGCGATCCACTGGCATTCTCGGCCAATCAACAAATTCCGTGGAGGCTGACATGGCCAGGATGCGCGCGGTCGACGCAGCGGTTCTCGTTTTGGAAAAAGAAGGCATTTCCTGCGCCTTCGGCGTGCCGGGCGCGGCGATCAACCCGTTCTATTCGGCGCTGAAGGCGAGGGGTACCATCCGCCATATCCTGGCGCGCCATGTCGAGGCGGCGTCGCACATGGCAGAAGGCTATACCCGAGCCAAATCAGGCAATATCGGCCTGTGCGTCGGCACTTCGGGTCCGGCCGGCACCGACATGATCACTGGCCTCTATTCGGCCGCGGCCGATTCCATCCCGATCCTTTGCATCACCGGCCAGGCGCCCCGCGCGCGTCTCAACAAGGAGGATTTCCAGGCCGTCGACATCGCCGCCATCGCCGCACCCGTCGCCAAATGGGCGGTCACCGTTATGGAGCCCTACCTGGTGCCGATGGCGCTGCAGAAGGCGTTCCATTTGATGCGCTCATCGCGGCCGGGGCCGGTGCTGATCGACCTGCCGGTCGACGTGCAACTGGCCGAGATCGAGTTCGATATCGATGCTTATGAGCCGCTGGTGCCGTTCAAGCCGGCAATGTCGCGCAGCCAGGCGGAGAAGGCGTTGGCGATGCTCAACGCAGCCGAAAGGCCTGTGATCGTCGCAGGTGGCGGCATCATCAACGCCGACGCTTCGGATTTGCTGATCGAGTTCGCTGAGGTCACCGGCGTGCCCGTGATCCCGACGCTGATGGGCTGGGGCGCGATCCCTGACGACCACCGGCTGATGGCCGGCATGTGCGGGCTGCAGACGTCGCATCGCTACGGCAACGCGACGATGCTCGAGGCCGACTTCGTCTTCGGCATCGGCAACCGCTGGGCGAACCGCCACACCGGCTCGGTCGACGTCTACACCAGGGGCAAAAAATTCATCCATGTCGACATCGAGCCGACCCAAATAGGCCGTGTCTTCGCGCCGGATCTCGGTGTCGTCTCGGATGCCGGTGCGGCGCTGAAGATGCTGCTCGACGTCGCCACTGAATGGAAGACGGCGGGGAAATTGCGCGACTGGTCGAGCTGGGCCAGGGAATGCCAGGGCCGCAAGAAGACGATGAAACGCAAGACGCATTTCGACCAGGTGCCGCTGAAGCCGCAGCGCGTCTATGAGGAGATGAACAAGGCGTTCGGCCGCGACACCACCTATGTCACCACGATCGGGCTTTCGCAGATCGCCGGCGCGCAGTTCCTGCATGTCTACAAGCCGCGCAACTGGATCAATTGCGGCCAGGCCGGCCCGCTCGGCTGGACGCTGCCAGCAGCACTTGGCGTTCGCGCCGCCGATCCGCACCGAAACATCGTGGCGCTTTCCGGCGACTATGATTTCCAGTTCATGATCGAGGAATTGGCGGCCGGCGCGCAGCACAAATTGCCTTACATCCATGTCGTCGTGAACAATGCCTATCTCGGCCTGATCCGCCAGGCGCAGCGCGGCTTTTCGATGGATTTCGAGGTCAGCCTCGCCTTCGAGAACGTCAACCGCAAAGACGATCCCGAGGCTGGCTATGGCGTCGATCATGTCGCTGTCGCCGAGGCCATGGGCTGCAAGGCGGTCCGGGTGCGCAGGCCGGAGGAATTCGCCAGCGCCTTCGAGCAGGCGCAGCGCCTGATGAAGGAGCATCAGGTTCCGGTCGTGCTCGAATTCATCCTCGAACGCGTCACCAACATTTCGATGGGCACCGAAATCGACAAGATCACCGAATTCGAGGAGCTTGCCGAACATCACGAAGATGCCCCCACGGCGATCGTCATGCTCGACTGAATGGGAGAAAAAGAATGCCGCGTTTTTCAGCCAATCTTTCGATGCTTTTTAGCGAGCATGATTTCCTCGACCGTTTCGATGCGGCCGCCCGCGCCGGCTTTAGGGGTGTCGAATATATCGGCCCTTATGAGCATGCGCCTGAGACAGTTGCAGCAAGGCTGAAGAAGAACGGCCTGACGCAGGTGCTGTTCAACCTGCCGGCCGGCGACTGGGGCAAGGGCGAGCGCGGCATTGCCGTGCTGCCGGATCGCATTCCGGAGTTCCGGCAAGGCGTTGCCAAGGCGATCACCTATGCGCACGCGCTGGGCTGCGAACAGGTCAACTGCCTCGCCGGCATCGCGCCGCAGGGCGTCGAACGGAGCGTGCTGGAAGACGTCTTCGCCGAGAACCTGGCTTTCGCGGCGGAGAAGCTGGAGCAGGCCGGAATCAAGCTTTTGATCGAGCCGATCAATACCCGCGACATTCCGGGCTTTTTTCTCAATTATTCGGAGCAGGCACTGGCGCTGATCGACCGCATCGGCTCGAAGAACCTGTTCCTGCAATACGACATCTATCACATGCAGATCATGGAGGGGGATCTCGCCCGTACCATCGAGGCAAACCTCGACCGCATCGCGCATATCCAGCTAGCGGACAATCCCGGCCGTCATGAGCCGGGGACGGGCGAGATCAATTTTCCCTTCCTCTACGACCATATCGACCGCATCGGCTATTCCGGCTGGGTGGGGGCGGAGTACAAGCCGAAGGCGGGGACGGAAGCCGGCCTGGGATGGTTCCGGGACCTGGCCGGGCGGGGCAGTGCTGCGGCTTAGGTGCAGGAAAGTCGCGATTGAGGTCGAGTCCCTTCGCGCCCCCCTCTGGCCTGCCGGCCATCTCCCCCACGGGTGGGGAGATCGGCAGTTTCGGCGCCGGCTTTTAGCTTTCCCGACCTCTAAAATTGGCGAAAGCGGCGGCGACATCCAATCTCCCTCCTTGTGGGGGAGATGGCCCAGAGGGGGGCGCGAAGGAACGCGGCCTTAACAAGGAAACACGACGGAGAAAAAATGAATGGAAACCATCGGTTTCATAGGCCTCGGCATCATGGGCGCGCCGATGGCGGGGCATCTGCTCGATGCGGGTTACACCGTCCTCGCCAGCGACCACCGCTCGAAACCGCCGGCCGATCTCGTCGCCAAAGGCTTGAAGACAGTCACCGGCCATCACGCCGTAGCACGTGCCGCCGATATCATCATAACCATGGTTCCCGACACGGCGCAGGTGGCTGACGTTCTGTTCGGCGAAAACGGCGTCGTGGCCGGCCTGACCGGGGGCAGGCTGGTCATCGACATGAGCTCGATCTCGCCGATCGAGACCAAGGTTTTTGCCAAGAAGATCAATCGTCTCGGCTGCGACTATCTCGATGCTCCGGTGTCGGGCGGCGAGGTCGGCGCCAAGGCCGCATCGCTGACCATCATGGTCGGCGGCGAGGAAAAGGCTTTCGAGCGCGCCAGGCCGATGTTCGAGAAGATGGGCAAGAACATCACGCTGGTCGGGCCCAACGGCGTCGGCCAGACCACCAAGGTTGCCAACCAGATCGTTGTCGCGCTGACCATTGAAGCCGTCGCCGAAGCCCTTGTTTTCGCATCGAAAGCCGGCGCCGACCCGGCCAAGGTGCGACAGGCGCTGATGGGCGGACTGGCGGCCTCGCGCATTCTCGAAGTGCATGGCGAGCGGATGATCAAGCGCAGCTTCGCCCCGGGCTTCCGCATCGAACTGCACCAGAAGGATCTTAATCTCGCTCTGGAAGGCGCCAAGGCGCTCGGCGTGGCGCTGCCCAACACCTCGACGACGCAGCAATTGTTCAATTCCTGCGCTGCCAATGGCGGCGCCAAGGAAGATCACTCGGCGCTGATCAGGGCGTTGGAGCGAATGGCGGGGCATGAAGTGGGGTGAATAGTGAATAGTGAATAGGAAGGCGTCCTAACCATTCACCATTGACTATTCACCATTCACCCTAGAAATTTCCTCGTCGCATAAAGGCTCACCGCCGCCGCATTCGACACGTTGAGCGAGCGGATAGGGCCGGGCATGTCGAGCCGGGCGAGCGTCGTCACCGTCTCGCGCGTCTTCTGGCGCAGGCCCTTGCCTTCGGCGCCTAGCACCAATGCGATCTTTTCTCCCGAAAAACTCTTTTCGAGTTCCGCCGGCCCGTCCGAATCGAGGCCGATGGTCTGGAAACCGGCCTCGTGCAACTGGCCGAGCGCGTCGGCGAGGTTCTTCACCTCGATCTGGTCGATATGCTCCAGCGCGCCGGAGGCCGACTTTGCCAGTACACCGGACTCATGCGGGCTGTGGCGCGCCGTGGTGATCAGCGCGCCCGCGCCAAAGGCGACTGCCGAGCGCAGGACCGCACCGACATTGTGCGGGTCGGTGACCTGGTCGAGCACCAGCACCAGCGTCGTATCGCCGAGCGCGTCGAGGCGCTTGGGCTTCAGCGGCTCGGCCTCGATCAGCACGCCTTGATGGACGGCATCGGAGCCGGTGACCTTGTCGATGTCCTTCGGCTCGACCAGTTCAGTCGTGAACGGCAGGGCGGCGAGATCGGCGATCGCCAGCCGCTCGGCCGCGTTGCGCGTCACCAGCATCTTTTTGATCCGCCGGCGCGGATTGTCGAGCGCTGCCCGCACCGTGTGAAGGCCGTAGAGCCGCACCAGGCCATCGGCGGGGATCTCTCCTGGCGGCACCGGCTGGCGTGGCCTGAACGCCGGCGCGCCGCCGCTCTTCTCGTCGCGATGGGCGCGGCGCAGCTTGGCATAGTGGGTGTCTTTTGGGGTGCCTGACTTATTGCTCATGGCTGGCTTCTATAACCGCCTACTTCGGCTAAGGATATGGCACGTCGCGGCGGATATCGAACAACAACGAAAAAGCCTGGCTGCGCGGTTGACACCCAATGGCCTTGCCGCCATAAGGCGCTTCGCTGATTTCGGACAAAACCAGGAGGTTTCGGCCCTGATCAGCGTGAATGCCTCGTTGCAAGGCTTCGACGGCAGGCTGGAGAGGTGCCCGAGTGGTTAAAGGGGACGGACTGTAAATCCGTTGGCTTAGCCTACGTTGGTTCGAATCCAACCCTCTCCACCACTGCCGGCCCGAAGGCTTGAGACGCAAAAGCATCGGTTTTCGGATGAATCCGATGCTTTAACTGAAAGGCGCGGGTATAGCTCAGTGGTAGAGCAGCAGCCTTCCAAGCTGAATATGCGGGTTCGATTCCCGCTACCCGCTCCAGATCTCCGCTGCCCGCCAGGGCCGAGCGTAGGATCCCGAACCAAAGGTCAGCGCAAGTTGAGACGCGCTTTGCGAACGGAATCATCCGCAAATCGATAATTCGAAATGCTGGAGCTTCCTAGCGTCCAGACAAACGCGCGGCGACCTAGCTGCCTAGCTGGTGAACCTGTTCAATAAGGATGCGAGTTGATTCTGCTGCGGCACTTGTCCGTTCGGCGTCAACTGGTCGACGAGGCCCGGCAAAGCCGCGGAGAGTTGCTTGAGCAGGTCCTGCTGGTTCAGACCGGTCCTTTGCGCGATCTCCTGAATGACCTGCGGCCCGAGCGCATTGCCCAGATCGTTGGCGTTGATCGGCTGGTTCTGCCCAGTGCCGACCCACGAATCGGCGACGTTGCCGTGGCCGGCGTTTTTCATCTTGTCGAGGAGGCCGCCCAGCCCGCCGAGCAAGCCACCGTCGGTGGGCGCGGCTGTATCAGGCGGCACGGGGGCGGGGCTTTGCGCCGGATCGGTCTGGGCGGAACTTCCACCGCTCAACATTTTTCCAACCAGCAGTGCGCCGAGTGCGATCATCAGCGGCTTGGCCACGTTACCGCCGGGAACGGCATTGTCAAACAGTCCCATTGTGGATCTCCATGTCAACATTGCCCATCCCACCCTAGAATGACCCATTCGGGTCGAAATTCAAGCTGGTTGATCTTTCCGTAATCATGAATTTCAAGTTGGCTTGAGCTTTGCTTAATAATGTGGAAGTAATCGGAGGGGGAGAATGGAGAGGAAAATGTCAATATTAAGCTGGATTGTCCTTGGCGCCATCGCCGGCTTCATAGGCAGCAAGATCGTCAACAAGAGCGGGCAGGGCCTTGTTCTTGATATCATACTTGGGATCGTGGGCGCCATCGTCGGCGGACTGATCTTCAGCGCCTTTGGCGCGTCAGGCGTTACCGGTCTCAACATCTACAGCCTGATCGTCGCTGTGCTGGGGTCGGTGGTCGTTCTTTGGGCCTATCACCAGTTTACCGGGAACCGGGCTCTCTAGAACATTTGCGCTGGGTCATTTGGCGTCGCAGAAATGCGGCTAAAACAAACTTGGACAATCGATATTCGGCAGCCGGGCGGATTTGCCTTCCGCTTGGCTGCTGCACGCTTTAGCGCATCCTTTTGAGGATCTCCCGCACCAGCGTGTTGAAGCCAGCTTGGAGTCCTCTGGCCAGGATTGGCCACAATTCATCGAGCAGACGCCGGATGGCTGTTTCGAGGGCCATGTCACGGCCCGGTCTGACCGGCAGATTAGGCATCGCCCCCATCGCCGCCGTCACATCCCGCCGCAGCCGGTCGCCACAGGCTCTCGCGCCAACGACCGTCGGGTCGAAAGGCAGGCGGGAAAAATCCCATTTTCCGCGTTGCTCGATGCCGAGATTGCTTTCGACCTCGGCATGCGAAAGAACCGTTTTGGGCGTGACCTTGATGCGATAGTATTTGCAAAGTTCGGCGACGACGACAATCAGCGCATCCCATTGCGTCCTCGTCATTGGATAGCGGCCGGCGTCGAACGGCCTTTCCTCCGCTCCAGCCATGCAGCACAGAGAAACCCCGATCGAGCCGCTGTTGCAGTTGAGGGTGTGAGCTGCGTACCCTGATTTCACCCTGCCGGAATTAAGTGCGATGGAAGGCCGGCCCCTAACGAGGCTGCCATTGCCTTCGACAAGTATATGATAGGCGTCCTTGTCGGTATCGCCGGCCGAATGCGAGCCAGCCGTCCAGTGGCATACGACCCGCTTCATCGGAACGTTGGGCATCCAGTCCGGCGGCAGTGCCACAGAAATCCCCGCAACAATCGAGCGAACGGAATCACTATAAGTTCTTTGGCGCCGAATGTGAAAACGAAACGATAATTTGGTTGAGCGTTTCTAACACTTGGTGAACCGCGGCTAATCTATGGATGGGCTTGCGGCCGGTGCGATCATCCCTGTCGTCTGGAGGCCCGTCACCACATGCTCTTCATGTCACCACATGCTCTTCATATTGAGGCAGGTCATCGGTGATCGTGAACCACTTCGCCTTGGAGCCGACAAAGATGTGGTGCGTCGGGCGGATGGTCGGCTCATCGACGAGGGTTCCCATGGCGACGTGCACGAAAGCGCCGTCGCGGACGACCGAATAGAGCAACGAGCCGCAGGTCTTGCAGTGCGTGTCATGACCGGTCTCGTCGCCAAAGATCAGGAGGTTGTCGTCGCCTTCGGTCAGGCTCAGTCTCTCACGCTCGATGCCGGCAAACGGCTTGAAGGCTGAACCGGTGGTGCGCCGGCAGTTCGAGCAGTGGCAGTTCGCGGCATAGAGAAACTCATCGGCCACCGCATATTGTACGGCGCCACACAGGCACTTTCCGGCGAGCGTGCGGTCGTTGGCATGGCTTGTCACGGGCTTCTCCATCTTTTGCGGTGACCACTGCTTAAACTAAGCGACCACGGTCAGCCGGCGCCTGCGCTCGTCGAGCGACACGATGGTCAGTCCGCTGGCCACCACCAGCAGGATGCCGCTGATCGCCAGCGCGTTCGGGAATTGCTGGAACACCACCAGACCCGAAATGACCGCCCAGACGGTGAAGCAGTAATAGAACGGCGCCACCACGCCGGCCGGCCCGACGCGATAGGCCATGAAGATGAAGAAGTGGCCGAAGATCAGGAACAATCCGGCCCCGGCCATCAGCAGCAGATGATGCATCTCTGGCATCACCCAGCGCTCCGACATCAGATGCGCAACGCCTGAGCCGACCAGCACCACCACCACCGCGGAAATTGCAACGATCATTCCAGGCACGTCGGCGGCGACCCGCCGTCCGGCGAGATCCCGCGCGGCGGCGAATGCCGCGTTGCCGAGGGCCAGCAGGGCGTAGACCGAGATTCCCTGCATGGTCGGCTGCGCCACCATCACCGCACCGACGAAGCCGAGCCCGATCAGGACCATGCGCAGTCCCCCGATCCGTTCGCCGAACAGGACAGCGGAGCCAATCAGCATGAGCAGCGGAGTGATTTGCCCCAAGGCGGTCGAATCGGCGATCTGCATGTTGGCGAGCGCCACCACGTAGCAAAGGATCGCCGCCAGCTCGAGCAGGTTTCGTTGTAACACTCTCCTTTCGAGGATCAGCGGGATCTGCTTGGCGTAGCCCAGCGAAAGCAGCAATGGGATGCCCCACAGCGTTGCCGCCATGCCGCGCAGAAACAGTACCTCATAAGGTGGCAATCCTGCCGTCGCCAGCTTCATCATGGTGTCGTTGACGACATAGGACCCAGTCGAGAGGATCATGAACAGCGGGCCGCGGATGGCAATCGGGATGAAATGCATCCGATCAGGAAATCAGACCGGCGCCACACCGGCAATGGGCCAGATCCGGTCGTAAAATCCGGCAAGGCAGACAGGCGCAAGCGGCGATATCCATCCTGTGAATGCCAATGTCAGCGGAACCTATCTTCGCCCATTCCATTTCTTCTTGTTCGTTCCTATATCCGCGCCACATCCCCCGAAACCGGATTACGGGTTCAGACCGGGTGAGCGCGCGCTCGGCCACAAGACACTTGTGTTTTTCGGCCGTAGTCGCTAATCGCCCCGCATTCGACTGAACTGAAGGTCCAGGCCGTCCAAGGAAAGAGACTATGGCAAAAGGTAAATTCGAGCGTACAAAGCCTCATGTGAACATTGGCACGATTGGGCACGTCGATCATGGCAAGACGTCGCTGACGGCGGCGATCACCAAGTATTTTGGCGAATACAAGCGCTACGACCAGATTGATGCAGCACCCGAGGAGAAGGCGCGCGGCATCACGATCTCGACGGCGCATGTCGAATACGAGACGGCCAACCGCCACTATGCCCATGTCGATTGCCCCGGCCACGCCGACTATGTGAAGAACATGATCACCGGTGCTGCGCAGATGGACGGCGCGATCCTGGTTGTGTCGGCCGCCGACGGCCCGATGCCGCAGACGCGCGAGCACATCCTGCTTGCCCGTCAGGTCGGCGTGCCGTCGATCGTGGTGTTCTTGAACAAGGTCGACCAGGTCGACGACGCCGAGCTGCTCGAGCTGGTCGAGCTCGAGGTGCGCGAGCTGCTGACCAAGAACGAGGTCCCCGGCGACGACAATCCGATCGTCAAGGGTTCGGCGCTTTCGGCTTTGGAAGATTCCGACAAGAAGATCGGCGAGGACGCGATCCGCGAATTGATGGCGTCGGTCGACGACTACATCCCGACGCCGGTTCGTCCGCTGGACAAGCCGTTCCTGATGCCGATCGAGGACGTGTTCTCGATCTCGGGCCGCGGCACGGTTGTGACCGGCCGCGTCGAGCGCGGCGTGGTCAAGGTCGGCGAGGAGCTGGAGATCATCGGCATCCGTCCGACGACCAAGACGACCTGCACCGGCGTCGAGATGTTCCGCAAGCTGCTCGATCAGGGCCAGGCCGGTGACAACATCGGCGCGCTGCTGCGCGGTGTCGACCGTGAAGGCGTCGAGCGCGGCCAGGTTCTGGCCAAGCCCGGCACGGTCAAGCCGCACAAGAAGTTCGTGGCCGAAGCCTACATCCTGACCAAGGACGAAGGTGGCCGTCACACGCCGTTCTTCACCAACTACCGTCCGCAGTTCTACTTCCGCACGACCGACGTGACCGGCATCGTGTCGCTGCCGGAAGGCACCGAGATGGTGATGCCTGGCGACAACATCACGGTCGATGTCGAGCTGATCGTGCCGATCGCCATGGAAGAGAAGCTGCGCTTCGCCATCCGTGAAGGCGGCCGCACCGTCGGTGCCGGCATCGTCGTCACCATCAAAGAGTAATCGACACCGGCATCTGCCGGATCGAATGCAAAAGGGCAGTCCTCGGGCTGCCCTTTTTGCTTTGGGGGCACCTGCGACATGCACCTGCGCAGTCGTTCCAAAACCTGTTGCAAGCCTTCAAGCCTCAACTAGTATAGGTTGCATCGCGGGGGGCTTGCCCAAATGGTTCCGTGGCACCGTTTGAATGGCCGGACATGGTGGACTCTGGGGCTGATCTGCCTGGCGTCGTTCCTTGTCATGGGACACGCTGCCTTCGCGGCGAATACAAAAAAGTCCGCGCCGGATCTTGGCCCGGCGATGCGGTTTGTCGTCGTCCGCAGCAGCGCGCCTGGTTGTGAACCGACCTGCCCGGAGTGGATATCGGCTGAAGGCTCGATAGAAGCCGGCACGCCGGCCCTGTTCAAGCGCACGCTCAAGGTGCTCGGCGGCCGAAAACTGCCTGTCGTCATGAACTCTCCCGGCGGCAACGTCGAAGCGGCGCTGGCGCTGGGCCGCCTGATCCGCAAGAACAAGCTCGATGTCGCGGTCGGCAAAACCCGGTTCATCGGCTGCCAGCCCGGCGTGAAGATCTGCAAGGAAAACGACGGCAAGGGCGCCCGTTATTTCGGCAGTCCGGTTGCCGGCGGCGCCATCTGCAATTCTGCTTGTCCGCTGATGTTTGCCGGCGGCATCAGGCGTGTGGTCGGGCAATGGGCCTATCTCGGCGTTCATCAGATCACCACGACCTATTTCAGGACGAAATTGCAGTACCGGACCACCTATCGCGTGGTGAGAGGCAAGAAGAAGATCCTCAGCAAGAAGATCGTCGGCCGCAAGAACGCCGGCAGCTACAAGACCTACGAGATGAGCAAGCCCGTAGAGAAAAGACTGGCGGCCTATCTGAAGGAAATGGGCGTCGGCCAAGGCGTGCTCGATACGATGAAGAGCACACCGGCCAGCAGCATCCGGCAACTGGCTCCTTACGACATGCTGCAGACGAAGCTCGTCACCAGCCTGGATGCCGTCGATCTGCTGACCACCGCGACCCTGTGCAACACCGATCCCGTGGCCGCGAACTGCAGGGAAATAGCGGCGCCGGCCGGCGAGGTGGTGGCATACGCCAAGCCCGCTCCCGCTGCGTCGGTCGAACGCGAAACCGTCCAGCGGACCGATGTTGGCGATATGCGTTTCGTTCTGGTTCGAGGCAGGAGTTCCCTCTGCGATCCCAATTGCCCCGAATGGATCTCTGCGGAAGGCACGATCAGCGCCCAAACGCCGCAACGGCTGCGCCAACTGCTTGAGACGATGGGCGACCGGCGACTGCCCGTGGTGATCAACTCACCGGGAGGTGACGTGCTCGGCGCTCTGGCCACCGGAAGGTTGATCCGGGAACGCAAGCTCGACGTGGCGGTTGCACGGACGGACTTCATCGGATGTGAGCCGGACAAGGCGGATTGCACCGCCGAAGATGGCATCTATGTCGGACTGACGATCGATGCGAGCGGCGAATGTGGCGCAGCCTGTCCGATCATGCTCGCCGGCGGTGTCAGGCGCCTTGTCGGCCCTCGTGCGCCGTTGACCGTTCACTCCATTGGGTTGGAGCAGCCCGTCAAAACCTATTTCAAGGACATGGCAGTCGAACCCGGTCTGCTGGCGGCCATGCAGTCGGTACCGGCTTCGCGCCATCGGCAGCTCGAACCCGAAATGATGTTGAAAGTCGGGCTGACGACCGGGCTTGAATCGGTCGATGAATTTACCGGCCCAACCATCTGCAAATCGGAGCCGATGCCGGAGAATTGCCGCGTGGTTTCAACGTCCGAGGTTCAGGCCGAAGTGCCGGTCAAGTTGTAAGGCGCAGGCTCGGCAGCCGGCCCAACTGGCCATCGAGGCAGGTTGAGCGACGTTCGATCGTTCCGCTATCGTCCGAAGCAGTGACAGTCCGGCCAGTCGAGGATCGAGAATGAGCCAGGATACTCCGACATTGTTCGAATGGGCCGGCGGCAGCGAAGCGCTGAATCGCCTGACCCAAACCTTCTACAAAAAGGTGTCTAGGGATTCTGTCGTCGGCCCGGTGTTCAAAAACATGTCGCCGGACCATCCTGCCCATGTCGCGGCGTTCATCGGCGAAGTCTTTGGGGGACCGAAAACCTACAGCGAAAATCATGGCGGCCACCGCGAGATGGTGATGCACCATCTGGGCAAGCATCTGAGCGAGGAACAGCGCCGCCGCTGGATTAAACTGCTCGTGGACGCCGCCGACGACGTCGGGCTGCCCGACGATCCGGAATTCCGCTCGGCTTTCATGGCCTATGTCGAGTGGGGTTCGCGGCTGGCGAAGATGAACTCCAACCTTGGCGCGATCTGTGATCCCGAGACCGAGCCGATGCCGGCCTGGGGCTGGGGTGTGCCCGGCGGACCGTACAAGCCGCCGCCTTCCGGAAACTGACCAGATCGCGGCGGTTGGCTTGATCGTGAGCAATCAAAGGATCAAGGGAAATGGCCGGGAGGACGCTTGGATTTCCGCAGATGAAGGCAGGGCAGTACGCACCCTCTTTACAGCGCGCGCGGAAGCTTTTAGGAAGCGCCTGCTGCGCTGATACGCGCGATACGGGCATAGCTCAGTTGGTAGAGCGGCGGTCTCCAAAACCGCAGGTCGTAGGTTCGAGCCCTGCTGCCCGTGCCATTTTTCGAAATGGCCATTTCATGAAAATTGTGTGGTCTTCCAAGCATTGGCCGTTTGAAAATCGGCCGGTGGCTTGCCATATAGGCTGTCTTGGGGCATAAGGGGCCATAGCCGGGACGGGACGACTGGATGGTTCCGAGGCGGCGTTTGGTCATAAAGCGGACACTTGCCACTTGCGTGGATCAAGAATCGGTTTTATGTAGACGAAACAGACACGCGACGCGTGGAGCTGGGAAGCCGGCTTTACGCGTCCGATTTGCATGGGCGAAATGATTGCGCTGATTCGGCGCGAACACAGGCCCAGGCGGCACATCCCGGCCAGCGGGATCATCCAGGAGATCCGGTCAACGGGTCTCGAAGACAGGCGGCACATGGCTTCGAAAACCACAAATCCTTTCGTCTTTCTCCAGCAGGTTCGCTCGGAGACCGCCAAGGTGACTTGGCCGTCGCGACGCGAAACGATGATCTCGACGGTGATGGTCCTGGCGTTCGCTGTGATCGCGATGATCTTTTTCTTTACCGCCGATCAGCTCATGGGCCTCGCGGTCGAGCAGATTCTGGGCATTGGACGCTAAGTCCAGCGATTACGGAGAAGTCTTAAGATGACTGCGCGGTGGTACATCGTCCACGCCTATTCGAACTTTGAAAAAAAGGTCGCCGAGGACATCGAGAACAAGGCCAAGCAGAAAGGCCTGTCCGCTGACATCGAGCAGATCGTGGTGCCGACCGAGAAGGTCGTCGAGATCCGCCGCGGTCGCAAGGTCGATGCCGAGCGCAAGTTCTTCCCGGGCTACGTGCTCTTGAAGGCCAACCTGACCGACGCGGTGTTCTCGCTGGTGAAGAATACGCCGAAGGTCACCGGCTTCCTGGGTGATTCGAAGCCGGTGCCGATCACCGAGGCCGAGGCCCAGCGCATCCTGAACCAGGTGCAGGAAGGCGTCGAGCGGCCGAAGCCGTCGGTCACTTTCGAGATCGGCGAGGCGATCCGCGTCTCGGATGGTCCGTTCGCGTCGTTCAACGGTTTCGTCCAGGAAGTGGACGAGGAGCGGGCGCGGCTCAAGGTGGAAGTTTCGATCTTCGGGCGCGCTGTGCCGGTCGATCTCGAATTCGGACAGGTCGAAAAGGGCTGATCCGAAATCCTCGTCGCCTATTCGGTGACGAGGGAGGCGGCGCGGAGATCGCGCGGCCAAAACGGGTGGGAGGCGAATGCGGCTTTAGCCGGCCGCAGGAACCGCACCACCAGACTGCAACCGCCGGCGAGACCGGCATGAGATAAAGGCAGGAAAGAGATGGCTAAGAAAATTGCAGGCCAGCTCAAGCTCCAGGTTTCCGCGGGCTCGGCGACACCGTCGCCCCCGATCGGACCGGCGCTTGGTCAGCGCGGCATCAACATCATGGAGTTCTGCAAGGCGTTCAACGCGCAGACCCAGGAAATGGAAAAGGGATCGCCGATTCCGGTCGTGATCACCTACTACCAGGACAAGTCGTTCACCTTTGTCATGAAGACGCCGCCGGTGAGCTACTTCCTGAAGAAGGCCGCGAACCTGAAGTCGGGCTCGAAGGAGCCGGGCAAGGTCAAGGCCGGGACGATCGGCCGCGACAAGGTGCGCGCCATCGCCGAGCAGAAGATGAAGGATCTGAACGCAACCGATATCGAGGGCGCCATGCGCATGGTCGAGGGCTCCGCCCGCTCGATGGGTCTGGAAGTGGTGGGCTGAGATCATGGTAAAGATTGCAAAACGTGTATCGAAGACCCGCGAAGGCATCGATCCCAACAAGGCCTATGCCTTGGGTGAGGCCCTGAAGCTGCTCAAGGACCGGTCGTCGGTGAAGTTCGACGAAACCGTTGAAGTCGCGATGAACCTGGGTGTCGACCCGCGCCATGCCGACCAGATGGTCCGTGGCGTGGTCAATCTGCCGAACGGCACCGGCCGTACCGTCCGCGTCGCCGTTTTCGCGCGTGGCGACAAGGCCGAGGAAGCCAAGGCGGCCGGCGCCGATATCGTTGGCGCCGAGGATCTGGTCGACATCGTCCAGAAGGGCACGATCGACTTCGATCGCTGCATCGCCACGCCGGACATGATGCCGCTGGTCGGCCGTCTGGGCAAGGTGCTCGGCCCGCGCGGCATGATGCCGAACCCGAAGGTCGGCACCGTCACCACCGACGTTACCGCCGCCGTCAAGGCGTCGAAGGGCGGCGCCGTCGAGTTCCGCGTCGAGAAAGCCGGTATCGTTCATGGCGGCGTCGGCAAGATCTCGTTCGACGTCAAGGCGCTGGAAGAGAACGTCCGCGCCTTCGCCGACGCGGTGAACAAGGCGAAGCCGGCTGGCGCCAAGGGCAACTACGTCAAGAAGGTGTCGGTCACCTCGACGATGGGCCCGGGCCTCAAGCTCGACGTCTCGACGCTCGCAGCGTCCTGATACGAATTGCCCGGATCGGCCGCTAAAGGGCTGATCTGAAAAAGAATTCCGGACCTCCGACCTGTCGGCGGCCCGGTACCGGAAGTCGGAAGGCTTCCGGACATCCTGTCCGAGATTGCAGGCGGCCCAAAAGCCTTAATTCATGTGGGCCTGCATGAGACGGGTGAAGACCGGACAACGGAGCGACTGCTCCAATGAAAGGTTCGAACCGTGTTTGCCTTTTGTCTGCGCACCATTCGGCTTGCCGGCTGGTGTGGCGAAAGGGGGCAGGATCCTCGAGCGTCGTTCGGGAGATCCGTTACTGGATGGCCCGGCCGGCAAAAGGCAACCCGACGCCTGTCCTCGTAAGGGCAGGGGTCAACTGGAGATAGGCAGTGGACAGAGCGGAAAAACGCGAACTCGTCACGGGCCTGAATGAAGCGTTTTCGGGCGCTGGTTCAGTCGTCGTGGCCCACTACGCCGGTATCACCGTCGCGCAAATGAACGACCTTCGGTCGAAAATGCGCGTCGCCGGTGGCACCGTCAAAGTCGCGAAGAACCGTCTCGCCAAAATCGCTCTTCAGGGCACGGACTCCGCATCGATCATCGACCTGTTCAAGGGACAGACGCTGATCGCCTATTCGGAGGATCCGATTGCGGCGCCGAAGGTCGCGTCCGATTTCGCCAAGGGAAATGACAAGCTCGTCATTCTCGGCGGCGCAATGGGCACCACCTCGCTCAACGCCGACGGGGTGAAGGCACTCGCCACACTTCCGTCGCTCGATGAGCTGCGCGGCAGGCTGGTTGGCATGATCGCCACGCCGGCAACCCGGATCGCCCAGATCGTCAATGCACCTGCGGCTTCGGTCGCGCGTGTCATCGGCGCTTACGCCCGGAAGGACGAGGCGGCATGAGGCCGTTCCTCGCTATCACAAACACACGTTCGAACCTTATGAAGGAATATTGCAATGGCTGATCTGGCAAAGATCGTAGACGACCTTTCGAAGCTGACCGTCCTCGAGGCGGCCGAGCTGTCGAAGCTTCTGGAAGAAAAGTGGGGCGTTTCCGCAGCTGCTCCGGTGGCGGTTGCCGCCGCTGGCGGTGCTGCGGCCGCAGCTGCTCCGGTCGAGGAAAAGACGGAATTCGACGTCGTCCTCACCGAGGCGGGCGCTCAGAAGATCAACGTCATCAAGGAAGTTCGCGCCATCACCGGCCTTGGCCTCAAGGAAGCCAAGGACCTGGTCGAGGCGGCTCCGAAGCCGGTCAAGGAAGCTGTTTCCAAGGCCGACGCGGACAAGTTCAAGGCCCAGCTGGAAGCAGCCGGCGCCAAGGTCGAACTGAAGTAAGCGTTTGATATTGGCGGGCGGCTTCGCGCCGTCCGCCACTCCCTTTGGCGCGAAGGGAGGCTGCGTAACGCGAAGAGTACGAAAACCTCTTTCCTGAGGGCCGTAAACCGGCCTTCAGGAAACGGGTTTTCTCCCGTTTTGGCCGGCCACCGACAGGTGGCAGGTGAACAAATTAGGGGCCGCCGCCGAGGTGGCCGAGCATGCAAGGCGAGCCGCGGCGAGGTTCGCCCCGAGTTTAGAGCTAAGGAGCGACGATGGCCCAGACACAGACTTTCAATGGCCGCAGACGCGTACGCAAATTCTTCGGAAAGATCCCGGAAGTTGCGGAGATGCCGAACCTGATCGAGGTTCAGAAGGCATCCTATGACCAGTTCCTGATGGTGGAGGAGCCCAAGGGCGGCCGTCCTGATGAGGGACTGCAGGCGGTTTTCAAGTCGGTCTTCCCGATCTCCGACTTTTCCGGCTCCTCGATGCTGGAATTCGTGAAGTACGAGTTCGAAGGACCGAAATTCGACGTTGACGAATGCCGTCAGCGCGACCTGACCTATGCCGCGCCGCTCAAGGTGACGCTGCGCCTCATCGTGTTCGATATTGACGAAGATACCGGCGCCAAGTCGATCAAGGACATCAAGGAGCAGGACGTCTATATGGGCGACATGCCGCTCATGACCTTGAACGGCACCTTCATCGTCAACGGCACCGAGCGCGTCATCGTCTCGCAGATGCACCGTTCGCCGGGCGTCTTCTTCGACCATGACAAGGGCAAGTCGCACTCGTCGGGCAAGCTGCTGTTTGCCGCGCGCGTCATCCCCTATCGCGGCTCGTGGCTCGACATCGAGTTCGACTCGAAGGACGTCGTGCATGCCCGCATCGACCGCCGCCGCAAGATTCCGGTGACATCGCTGCTGATGGCGCTCGGCATGGACGGCGAGGAGATCCTGTCGACCTTCTACAACAAGATCACCTACAAGCGTGCCGGCGACCATTGGCGCATCCCGTTCAACGTCGAGCGTTTCCGCGGCCTCAAGGCCGTTGGTGACCTAGTCGACGCCGATACCGGCGAAGTCGTCGTCGAGGCTGGCAAGAAGATCACTGCCCGCCAGGCCCGGGCGCTTGGCGAAAAGGGTCTCAAGGCGATCAAGGCGACCGACGAGGATCTGCTCGGCAACTACCTTGCTGAGGACATCGTCAACTATGCGACCGGTGAGATTTTCCTCGAAGCCGGCGATGAGATCGACGAAAAGACGCTAAAAGTGCTTCTCAGCGCCGGCGATGACGAGATCAAGGTTCTCGACATCGACCACGTCAATGTTGGCGCCTATATCCGCAACACGCTCAACGTCGACAAGAACGAGAGCCGCCAGGACGCGCTGTTCGACATCTACCGTGTCATGCGCCCCGGCGAGCCGCCGACGCTCGAAACCGCCGAAGCCATGTTCAACTCGCTGTTCTTCGACAGCGAGCGCTATGATCTGTCGGCCGTCGGCCGCGTCAAGATGAACATGCGCCTCGAGCTCAAGGCCGAGGACACCGTGCGCGTGCTGCGCAAGGACGACATCCTGGCCGTGGTCAAGACGCTGGTCGAACTGCGCGACGGCAAGGGCGAGATCGACGACATCGACAATCTCGGCAATCGCCGCGTGCGTTCGGTCGGCGAGCTGATGGAGAACCAGTACCGCGTCGGCCTGCTGCGCATGGAGCGTGCGATCAAGGAACGCATGTCCTCGATCGAGATCGATACGGTGATGCCGCAGGATCTGATCAACGCCAAGCCGGCGGCTGCCGCCGTGCGCGAGTTCTTCGGTTCCTCGCAGCTGTCGCAGTTCATGGATCAGACCAACCCGCTGTCGGAGATCACCCACAAGCGCCGTCTCTCGGCGCTTGGACCAGGTGGTCTGACCCGCGAGCGCGCCGGCTTCGAGGTGCGCGACGTGCATCCGACGCATTACGGCCGCATCTGCCCGATCGAGACGCCGGAAGGCCCGAACATCGGTCTGATCAACTCGCTGGCCACCTTTGCGCGTGTTAACAAGTACGGCTTCATCGAGAGCCCGTACCGCAAGATCGTCAACGGCAAGCTGACCAATGAAGTCGTCTATCTCTCGGCGATGGAAGAGGCCAAGCACCACGTTGCACAGGCCAATGCCGAGCTCGACAAGAATGGTGGTTTCGTCGACGAATTCGTCATTTGCCGCAACGCCGGCGAAGTGATGATGGCGCCGCGCGAAAACGTCGATCTGATGGACGTGTCGCCGAAGCAGATGGTGTCGGTGGCCGCGGCCCTGATCCCGTTCCTCGAGAACGACGACGCCAACCGCGCGCTGATGGGCTCGAACATGCAGCGTCAGGCCGTGCCGCTGGTGCGCGCCGAAGCGCCGTTCGTCGGCACCGGCATGGAGCCGATCGTCGCTCGTGACTCGGGCGCCGCCATCGGCGCCCGTCGCGGCGGCATCGTCGACCAGGTGGACGCTACGCGTATCGTCATCCGCGCCACGGAAGATCTCGATCCCGGCAAGTCGGGCGTCGACATCTACCGGCTGATGAAGTTCCAGCGTTCGAACCAGAACACCTGCATCAACCAGCGTCCGCTGGTGCGTATGGGTGACCGGGTCAATAAGGGCGACATCATCGCCGACGGTCCGTCGACCGAGCTCGGCGATCTGGCGCTTGGCCGCAACGTGCTGGTCGCGTTCATGCCGTGGAACGGCTACAACTACGAGGACTCGATCCTCTTGTCCGAGCGCATCGTCGCCGACGACGTCTTCACCTCGATCCACATCGAGGAGTTCGAGGTCATGGCGCGCGACACCAAGCTCGGACCGGAGGAAATCACGCGCGACATTCCAAACGTCTCGGAAGAAGCGCTGAAGAACCTCGACGAGGCCGGCATCGTCTATATCGGTGCGGAAGTGCAGCCGGGCGATATCCTGGTCGGCAAGATCACGCCGAAGGGCGAAAGCCCGATGACGCCGGAAGAAAAGCTCCTGCGCGCCATCTTCGGCGAGAAGGCATCGGACGTGCGTGACACGTCCATGCGCATGCCGCCCGGAACCTTCGGCACCGTCGTCGAAGTGCGCGTCTTCAACCGCCACGGCGTGGAGAAGGACGAGCGCGCCATGGCGATCGAACGCGAGGAGATCGAACGCCTCGCCAAGGACCGTGACGACGAGCAGGCGATTCTCGACCGCAACGTCTACTCGCGCCTGTCCGACGTTCTCGTCGGCAAGGAAGCGATCGCCGGACCGAAGGGGTTCAAGAAGGGCTCGAAGCTGTCGAAGGATACGCTCGACGAGTATCCGCGTTCGCAGTGGTGGCAGTTTGCGGTGGAGGACGAAAAGCTCCAGAGCGAACTGGAAGCCCTGCGTGGCCAGTACGACGATTCCAAGAAGGCGCTCGAACAGCGCTTCATGGACAAGGTCGAGAAGGTGCAGCGCGGCGACGAGATGCCTCCCGGCGTCATGAAGATGGTCAAGGTCTTCGTGGCCGTGAAGCGCAAGATGCAGCCCGGCGACAAGATGGCCGGCCGGCACGGCAACAAGGGTGTCGTGTCGCGGATCGTTCCGGTCGAGGACATGCCGTTCCTCGAGGACGGCACGCATGCAGATATCGTGCTCAACCCGCTGGGTGTGCCGAGCCGCATGAATGTCGGCCAGATCCTGGAAACGCATCTGGGCTGGGCTTGCGCCGGAATGGGTAAGAAGATCGGCGAGCTGATCGACGCGTACAAGACAGGTGGCGACATCAAGCCGCTGCGCAAGACGCTCGAGAGCTTCATGCCGGCCAACGACCGCAACGAGCCGATCCGCGACTATGACGACGAGAGCGTCGTTCGCCTCAGCGAGCAGATGCGCCGCGGCGTCTCCATCGCGACACCGGTGTTCGACGGCGCGCACGAGGCCGACATCAACATCATGCTGGAGCAGGCGGGCCTGCACACCAGCGGTCAGTCGCAGCTCTATGACGGACGCACAGGCGAACCGTTCGATCGCAAAGTGACGATGGGCTATATATATATGCTCAAGCTTCACCATCTTGTGGACGACAAGATCCACGCGCGTTCGATCGGGCCGTACTCGCTCGTTACCCAGCAGCCGCTGGGCGGCAAGGCGCAGTTCGGTGGCCAGCGCTTCGGCGAGATGGAGGTCTGGGCGCTCGAAGCTTACGGCGCCGCCTACACGCTGCAGGAGATGCTGACGGTGAAGTCGGACGACGTTGCCGGCCGCACCAAGGTCTACGAAGCGATCGTCAGAGGCGACGACACGTTCGAGGCCGGCATTCCCGAGAGCTTCAACGTTCTCGTCAAGGAAATGCGGTCTCTGGGCCTCAATGTCGAGCTGGAGAACACCAAGCTGGACGAGAGCCCGGTTCGGCTGCCCGACGCGGCCGAGTGAACAAGGCGTCCGGTCGCGGCTCCCGTGACCGGACGCCGAGCGCGATCCCGAAAAGTGGTTACCGGTTTTCGGCCAAGATCATGCTCAAACAAGAAGTTTCTTCGGCCGGTGGCCGACCAAGTCGGCGGGCGTTTGGCTCGCCCTAGATGCAAGGGGTTTTCGAGGACCCCGAAAAGGAGAACGGCATGAACCAAGAGGTCATGAATCTCTTCAATCCCCAGGCGCCTGCGCAGGTGTTCGATTCCATCCGGATCTCGCTCGCCAGCCCTGAGAAGATTCTGTCCTGGTCGTTCGGCGAGATCAAGAAGCCGGAGACCATCAACTACCGCACCTTCAAGCCGGAGCGCGACGGCCTGTTCTGCGCGCGCATTTTCGGCCCGATCAAGGACTATGAGTGCCTGTGCGGTAAGTACAAGCGCATGAAGTACAAGGGCGTCATCTGCGAGAAGTGCGGCGTGGAAGTCACGCTGTCGCGTGTTCGCCGCGAGCGCATGGGCCATATCGAGCTGGCCGCGCCCGTCGCCCATATCTGGTTCCTGAAGTCGCTGCCGTCGCGTATCGGCACGCTGCTCGACATGACGCTGAAGGACATCGAACGCGTCCTCTACTTCGAGAACTACATCGTCACAGAGCCCGGCCTCACCGCGCTGAAGGAGCACCAGCTCCTTAGCGAGGAAGAGTACATGATCGCGGTCGACGAATATGGCGAGGATAGCTTCACCGCCATGATCGGCGCCGAGGCCATCCACGACCTTCTGGCCGGCATGGACCTGGAGAAGATCGCCGGCGACCTGCGTTCGGAACTGGCTTCGACCACGTCCGAGCTGAAGCAGAAGAAGTATCTGAAGCGGCTCAAGGTCGTCGAGAACTTCATGGAGTCCGGCAACCGTCCGGAATGGATGATCATGAAGGTGGTTCCGGTGATCCCGCCGGACCTGCGTCCGCTTGTCCCGCTGGACGGCGGTCGCTTCGCCACGTCCGATCTCAACGATCTCTATCGCCGCGTCATCAACCGCAACAACCGCCTGAAGCGGCTGATCGAGCTGCGTGCGCCCGGCATCATCGTGCGCAATGAAAAGCGCATGCTGCAGGAAGCCGTCGACGCACTGTTCGACAACGGCCGTCGCGGCCGCGTCATCACCGGCGCTAACAAGCGTCCGCTGAAGTCGCTGTCGGACATGCTCAAGGGCAAGCAGGGCCGGTTCCGTCAGAACCTGCTCGGCAAGCGCGTCGACTATTCCGGCCGCTCGGTCATCGTGACCGGTCCGGAGCTCAAGCTGCACCAGTGCGGCCTGCCGAAGAAGATGGCGCTCGAACTGTTCAAGCCCTTCATCTATGCCCGCCTCGACGCCAAGGGTTATTCCTCGACGGTCAAGCAGGCGAAGAAGCTGGTCGAGAAGGAGCGTCCGGAAGTCTGGGATATCCTCGACGAGGTCATCCGCGAGCATCCGGTGCTTCTGAACCGTGCGCCGACGCTGCACCGCCTCGGCATCCAGGCATTCGAGCCGATCCTGATCGAAGGCAAGGCGATCCAGCTTCATCCGCTGGTCTGCACGGCCTTCAATGCCGACTTCGACGGCGATCAGATGGCGGTTCACGTGCCGCTGTCGCTGGAAGCACAGCTCGAAGCCCGCGTGCTGATGATGTCGACCAACAACATCCTGCACCCGGCTTCCGGCGCGCCGATCATCGTGCCGTCGCAGGACATGGTTCTGGGTCTCTACTATCTCTCGATCGTCAATCAGAACGAGCCGGGCGAGGGCATGGTGTTTGCCGACATGGGCGAACTCCAGCATGCGCTTGAAACCAAGGCGGTGACGCTGCATGCCAAGATCAAGGGGCGCTTCCGCTCGGTCGATGCCGAAGGCAATGTCGTGTCGAAGATCTATGACACCACGCCCGGCCGCATGATCATTGGCGAGCTTCTGCCGAAGAACGTCAACGTGCCTTACGAGACCGCCAACCAGGAGATGACCAAGAAGAACATCTCCAAGATGATCGACACCGTCTACCGCCATTGCGGTCAGAAGGAGACGGTCATTTTCTGCGACCGCATCATGGCCCTCGGCTTCAGCCACGCCTGCCGCGCCGGCATTTCGTTCGGCAAGGACGACATGCTGATCCCGGACGCCAAGATCAAGCTGGTGTCCGACACCGAGGCTTTGGCCAAGGAATACGAGCAGCAGTACAATGACGGCCTGATCACGCAGGGCGAGAAGTACAACAAGGTCGTCGACGCTTGGGCCAAGTGCTCGGAAAAGGTCGCCGACGAGATGATGGCCCGCATCAAGGCGGTCGAGTTCGAGGACAATGGCCGTCAAAAGCCGATGAACTCGATCTACATGATGTCGCACTCCGGTGCGCGCGGCTCGCCCACCCAGATGCGCCAGCTTGCCGGCATGCGCGGCCTGATGGCCAAGCCTAGCGGTGAAATCATCGAGACGCCGATCATCTCGAACTTCAAGGAAGGCCTGACCGTGCTCGAGTACTTCAACTCGACCCACGGCGCCCGCAAGGGTCTGGCCGACACCGCCTTGAAGACGGCGAACTCGGGTTACCTCACCCGTCGTCTGGTCGACGTGGCGCAGGACTGCATCGTCAACTCCGTCGACTGCGGCACCGACAAGGGCCTCACCATGCAGCCGATCGTCGATGCCGGCCAGGTCGTCGCTTCCGTCGGCCAGCGCGTTCTCGGCCGCACGTCGCTCGACGACATCACGCATCCGGTCACGGGTGAGGTTCTGGTCAAGGCCGGAACGCTGATGGACGAACGCGATGTCGAGCAGATCGAACAGGCCGGCGTCCAGTCGGTCCGCATCCGCTCGGCGCTGACCTGCGACGTCAGGGTCGGTGTCTGCGCGGTCTGCTACGGACGCGATCTGGCCCGCGGCACCCCGGTCAACCAGGGCGAGGCTGTCGGCGTTATCGCGGCGCAGTCGATCGGCGAGCCGGGCACCCAGCTCACCATGCGTACCTTCCACATGGGCGGTACGGCGCAGGTGGTGGATAGCTCGTTCCTTGAAGCCTCCTATGAGGGCAAGGTCGAGATCCGCAACCGCAACGTGGTGCGCAACTCCGACGGCCAGCAGATGGTCATGGGCCGCAACATGGCGGTTCTGATCCTCGACGAGGCCGGCAAGGAGCGCGCTACGCACCGTGTCACCTATGGTTCGCGCATCTTCGTGGACGATGGCGACAAGGTGAAGCGTGGTCAGCGCATCGCTGAGTGGGATCCCTATACCCGCCCGGTCCTCACCGAGATCGAGGGCAAGGTGTCGTACGAGGATCTGGTCGACGGCATCTCCGTTCAGGAAACGGCCGACGAGTCGACCGGCATCACCAAGCGTGAGGTCATCGACTGGCGCTCGACGCCACGCGGCAACGACCTCAAGCCGGCGATTGCCATCCTGGACGCCAAGGGCAAGGTCGGCAAGCTGTCGAAGGGCGGCGATGCCCGCTTCCTGCTCTCGGTCGAGGCCATTCTTTCGGTCGAGCCGGGTGCACAGGTTCGCCCCGGCGACGTGCTGGCGCGTATTCCGATGGAAAGCGCCAAGACCAAGGACATCACCGGCGGTCTGCCGCGTGTTGCCGAGCTGTTCGAGGCACGCCGTCCGAAGGATCACGCCATCATCGCCGAGATCGATGGCACGATCCGTTTCGGCCGCGACTACAAGAACAAGCGCCGCATCATCATCGAGCCGCATGATTCGACGCTTGAGCCGGTCGAGTACCTGATCCCGAAGGGCAAGCCGTTCCATCTCCAGGACGGCGACGTCATCGAGAAGGGCGACTACATCCTCGACGGCAATCCAGCGCCGCACGACATCCTGGCGATCAAGGGCGTGGAGGCGCTTGCGTCCTACCTCGTCAACGAGATCCAGGAGGTCTACCGTCTGCAGGGCGTGTCGATCAATGACAAGCACATCGAGGTGATCGTTCGCCAGATGCTGCAGAAGGTCGAGATCACTACGCAGGGCGACTCGACCTACATTCCGGGCGACCACGTCGACGTGATCGAGCTGGAAGAGGTCAACGAGCGCCTGGTCGAGGACGGCAAGAAGCCGGCCGAAGGCCAGCCGGTGCTGCTCGGCATCACCAAGGCCTCGCTGCAGACGCCGTCCTTCATCTCGGCCGCCTCCTTCCAGGAGACGACCCGAGTGCTGACCGAAGCAGCGGTTGCCGGCAAGACCGACATGCTGCAGGGGCTGAAGGAAAACGTCATCGTCGGCCGGCTGATCCCGGCCGGCACCGGCGGCACGATGAGCCAGATCCGGCGCATCGCCACCTCGCGCGACGAACTGATCATCGACGAGCGCCGCAAGGCATCGGGCGCCGAAGTCGCCGACCCGATGCTGACCGACATGGTCAACGCCGCGCAGTAAACGCGGCGGTACAGATCTCAGGCAACAAAGCCGCCGGGGCAACCCGGCGGCTTTTTTGCTTGTGTTGAAGTTGGGGACTTGTGGCCGCTGGCGACGGATTGCGAGGAGGCGTCGTCGAGTGTTGCGACTTATCTCGATCATCCGGGGCCGCCCTCATTGCCCCGCCGGGCATTTCTCCCCGTAAACAGCGAGAAAAAAGCTGGCCGTAGCCTTGGCGCTCTTTCTGCGACGCCGGAGATTGGCGAAATCTTTGGTAACGGCGTCCTTCTCCCCGTTCACGGCAGGGCAATCGCATATGGAAAAAACGCCGTTTCACAGTGGAATCGAACAGAGAACAAAACCGAACCGAACCGAGTCCATTTCTTCGTTCTCGAACGACGGTTTCTCTTTCGTTCTTCCATATGCGATTCCCCTGCCGTTCACGGGGAGAAGATGGCGGCAGCCAGATGAGGGGTGGCGCGACGCTTACAAGATGGTCAGGACCGGAGCGAAGGCCCCCTACAGCTCCGCAGCTCAGTCGAAAAACGCTTCGACCACATTGCGCTTGCCGAGCATGAAGGCGTCGGCGACATGCTGCAGTGGGGCGAGATCGACATCGGAGACGCCGGCGCGCGCGATCTCGGCGAAACGCCTGTAGAGCATCGGATATTCGGCTTCCGGCTCGTCGTGAACAACGCGGCCGTCGACCGCGAGTTTTGAGCCGCCGCCCGAAAGCACCATCGAGCCCTTGTCCGTCTCCGCTAGGATGTCCCAGCTTTGCGGGCCGGTCTGGCGCCAGTCGAGCTCCATCGTCACCGGCAATCCATCAGAAGTACGGAAGGCGATATGTGCGGCGATCGGGGCTGCGCGGTTTTCGGGAAAATCGAGAATTGCGGAGGTGATGAACATCGCCGGCAATATGTGGGTCGCGATCGACAGCGCATTGATGCCGGGATCGAAGACGCCGAAGCCGCCCGGCGCCCAGATCCAGTCCTGGTTCGGGTGCCAGCGGCGCACGTCTTCCTTCCAGTTGATGGCGGCCGATTTGATTTTGGCCGACCCGAGAAACGCACGCGCGGCTTCCACCGCCGGCGCATAACGCGAATGCCAACTGGCGAACAGCGAGACGCCGTTTGCCGCCGCCAACGCTTTCAGGTCCTCGACCTCGCTGACCGTGGCGCCGGGCGGCTTCTCCAGGAAGACATGTTTTTTCGCTTCGAGCGCTGTCCGCGCGGCGTCGTAGCGGAACTGCGGCGGCATGCAGAGCGATACGGCCTCGAGCTCCGGCACCGCGTCGAGCATCGCCTCGATGGTGGGGAAATTCGGGATGCCGTCCACCTTGCCGTGCCGGCTGGCGGCGGCGGCGAGGCGATAGGCCTGGTCCTTCGCCAGAGCCGGCAGGTGCTGGTCGCGGACGATCTTTCCCACGCCGACGATGCCGAGCTTGATGGGGTTGCTGTTCGAGGACATGGGAGACTCCGCGGATTGGATGCGCTGGCTGTCAGCAGCGAATGGTTCTTAGCAGAGAACCGATGCCGGGCAAGTCTCGGCGGAAGCGGACATGACCGCCCCAGGCGAGGGGACGTGCCGCCGCCCATTGCCTCTCGTTCAGTCTGGCCCTGCTTCAGGCTGGCACCTCGAAGGTGACGATCGACACTTCGCCTTCGAGCGCGCCTTGGTAGGCCGACAAATGCGGCTCTTCGTCGGGCACGCCGTCGAGGTCGCCGATCTGGTCGAGCTCCGCCTCGGCGTAACCTTCGGCCGAAAGCGATTCGAGCGCCCGGCGTACTGCCGAATCGTCGTCGGGCGCGACCAGCATGAGGTGGACGCCTTCCGGCTTGCCGCCCTTCCTTTTCCATGCCCGGCCGGTGATGATGGTGACCGGGCGCTCATCATTGTCGTTCACGGGCTGATTCCTCCGGGCGAGGGGATTTGCGCTGTTCATGCCTCTTTTTCGCACGAAGCATGGCCGCGCAACAGCGGAGACGCAGTCACTTTCTTCCTGCCTCTTGCAAAATGACGAAAGAAAATTACATGCGCTTTTCGCATGGCTGCCAAGCCTCGGTTACAGCGTAATATTTGGTGCTCCGGGGTTGACGGGCAACGGGCTTGCGAGTAGAAGCCGGCCAGTCAGAACCGATGTGAGGCTCTCCCTTCCGAAGCGACACGCTTTGGAGTTTGCCTCAAACAGGGTTCGTTTTACGAGCGAAAAGACATTTCCGGCGTGCATGAAGCGGCTTCCGCTTCCTCTGCCATTTGTTCGGGCAAGACCGCGAGGCGCGGTTTGTGGCCCGAATTTGCGTATGGAAATGACGCTTTGAGCGGCCCTGACCGGGCGAGACACGGAATTGAGAGACAAGAGGGTTTAATGCCTACCGTCAACCAGCTGATCCGCAAGCCGCGCATTGCGCCGGTGAAGCGCAACAAGGTCCCGGCCATGCAGCAGAACCCGCAGAAGCGGGGCGTCTGCACGCGCGTCTATACAACGACGCCGAAGAAGCCGAACTCGGCGCTGCGCAAGGTGGCCAAGATCCGCCTGACCAATGGTTTTGAAGTGATCGGCTACATCCCCGGCGAAGGCCACAACCTTCAGGAACACTCCGTGGTGATGATCCGCGGCGGTCGCGTCAAGGATCTTCCGGGCGTCCGCTACCATATCATCCGCGGCGTGCTCGACACGCAGGGTGTGAAGAACCGCAAGCAGCGCCGTTCGAAGTACGGCGCCAAGCGTCCGAAGTGACCGAAGCGTAGCCAAGGTCATCCCGGACGGCGCCAGGCGACGATCCGGGATCCAGGCCACCACGCAGAATTGAGGCAGAGAAAAAATGTCCCGTCGTCACAGTGCAGAAAAGCGTGAGATCAACCCGGACCCGAAGTTCGGCGATCTGATCGTCACCAAGTTCATGAATGCCGTCATGTATGACGGCAAGAAGTCGGTTGCCGAGACCATCGTCTACGGCGCGCTCGACCAAGTCCAGTCGAAGACCAAGCAGGAGCCGGTCACCGTCTTCCATCAGGCGCTCGACAATGTCGCGCCGCATGTGGAAGTGCGTTCGCGCCGCGTCGGTGGCGCCACCTACCAGGTTCCGGTGGACGTGCGCCCCGAGCGCCGTCAGGCGCTGGCCATTCGCTGGCTGATCGCCGCCGCTCGCAACCGCAACGAGACCACGATGGTTGACCGCCTCTCGGGCGAGCTGATGGACGCGGCCAACAACCGCGGCACCGCCGTCAAGAAGCGTGAAGACACCCACAAGATGGCAGAAGCCAACCGCGCCTTCGCGCACTACCGCTGGTAAAGCGCGAACGAGACTGAAGAGGCACCTCCCATGGCCCGCGAATATAAAATCGAAGACTACCGAAATTTCGGTATCATGGCGCATATCGACGCCGGCAAGACGACGACCACCGAGCGCGTCCTCTACTACACGGGCAAGTCGCACAAGATCGGCGAAGTCCATGACGGCGCTGCCACCATGGACTGGATGGAGCAGGAGCAGGAGCGCGGCATCACCATTACGTCCGCCGCAACCACGACCTTCTGGAAGGGTCGTGACGGCAAGATGCACCGTTTCAACATCATCGATACTCCCGGCCACGTCGACTTCACCATCGAGGTCGAGCGTTCGCTGCGCGTGCTCGACGGCGCCATTGCGCTGCTCGACGCCAATGCCGGTGTCGAGCCGCAGACGGAAACCGTCTGGCGCCAGGCCGACAAATACCGCGTGCCGCGCATGATCTTCTGCAACAAGATGGACAAGATCGGCGCTGATTTTTATCGCTCGGTCGAGATGATCGGTTCGCGCCTCGGCGCGCATGCCGTTGTCATGCAGCTGCCGATCGGTGCCGAGACCGAGTTCAAGGGCGTCGTCGACCTCGTCGAGATGAACGCACTGGTCTGGCGCGACGAAACGCTTGGCGCTGCCTGGGACGTCGTCGAGATCCCGGAAGACCTCAAGGCACGTGCGGAAGAATACCGCGAGAAGATGATCGAGGCCGCCGTCGAAATGGACGAGACGGCGCTCGAGAATTACCTCGAAGGCAAGATGCCGAGCAATGACGAGATCCGCGCGCTGATCCGCAAGGGCACCATCGCGGTAAAATTCTACCCGATGTTCTGTGGCTCGGCCTTCAAGAACAAGGGCGTGCAGCCGCTGCTCGACGCCGTCGTCGAATACCTGCCGTCGCCTGCCGACGTTCCGGCCATCAAGGGCGTCGACGCCAAGACCGACGCCGAGATCGAGCGTCACGCCGACGACAGCGAGCCGCTGTCGATGCTCGCCTTCAAGATCATGAACGATCCGTTCGTCGGCTCGCTCACCTTTGCCCGCATCTATTCGGGCAAGCTCAGCAAGGGCATCTCGGTCGACAACACGGTCAAGGGCAAGAAGGAACGCATCGGCCGCATGCTGCAGATGCATGCGAACTCGCGCGCCGACGTCGAAGAGGCTTTCGCCGGCGACATCGTCGCCCTGGCCGGCCTCAAGGACACGACGACGGGCGACACGCTCTGCGATCCGCTGCATCCGGTTATCCTCGAGCGCATGGAATTCCCTGATCCGGTCATCCAGATCGCGATTGAGCCGAAGACCAAGAACGACCAGGAAAAGATGGGCCTTGCGCTGCATCGCCTGGCTGCCGAGGACCCGTCCTTCCGCGTCAAGACCGACGAGGAATCCGGTCAGACGATCATCTCCGGCATGGGCGAGCTTCATCTCGACATCATCGTCGACCGCATGCGTCGCGAGTTCAAGGTCGAGGCCAATGTCGGTGCGCCGCAGGTGGCCTATCGCGAGACGATCACCCGCAGCCAGGAGCAGGACTACACCCATAAGAAGCAGACCGGCGGCACGGGTCAGTTCGCCCGCGTCAAGATCCTGTTCGAGCCAAATCCGGAAAGCAGCGAATTCCTGTTCGAATCCAAGATCGTTGGCGGCGCTGTGCCGAAGGAATACATCCCCGGTGTCGAAAAGGGCATCAACAGCGTCATGACCTCGGGTCCGTTCGCCGGCTTCCCGATGATCGGCGTCAAGGCGACGCTGATCGATGGTGCCTACCACGACGTAGACTCCAGCGTTCTGGCCTTCGAAATCGCCGGCCGTGCCTGCTTCCGTGAAGCGGCGCCCAGGCTTGGCGTGCAGTTGCTCGAGCCGATCATGAAGGTCGAAGTGGTGACGCCGGAAGATTATGTCGGCAGCGTCATCGGCGACCTGAACGGCCGTCGCGGCCAGATCCAGGGCCAGGAAGCCCGTGGCGTGGCGGTGGTTATCAACGCAATGGTGCCGCTCGCCAACATGTTCAAATACGTCGACAATTTGCGCTCGATGAGCCAGGGCCGCGCAGCCTACACGATGCAGTTCGATCACTACGAGCCGGTGCCGACCGCGGTCGCTCAGGAAGTCCAGAAGAAATACGCGTAACCCGAAACGGGTTGCAGCGCTAACTTAATTCAAAGCCCGCACGGGCGAGCAGGAATGGAGAGATCACATGGCAAAAGGTAAATTCGAGCGTACAAAGCCTCATGTGAACATTGGCACGATTGGGCACGTCGATCATGGCAAGACGTCGCTGACGGCGGCGATCACCAAGTATTTTGGCGAATACAAGCGCTACGACCAGATTGATGCAGCACCCGAGGAGAAGGCGCGCGGCATCACGATCTCGACGGCGCATGTCGAATACGAGACGGCCAACCGCCACTATGCCCATGTCGATTGCCCCGGCCACGCCGACTATGTGAAGAACATGATCACCGGTGCTGCGCAGATGGACGGCGCGATCCTGGTTGTGTCGGCCGCCGACGGCCCGATGCCGCAGACGCGCGAGCACATCCTGCTTGCCCGTCAGGTCGGCGTGCCGTCGATCGTGGTGTTCTTGAACAAGGTCGACCAGGTCGACGACGCCGAGCTGCTCGAGCTGGTCGAGCTCGAGGTGCGCGAGCTGCTGACCAAGAACGAGTTCCCCGGCGACGACATTCCGATCGTCAAGGGTTCGGCGCTTGCGGCTTTGGAAGATTCCGACAAGAAGATCGGCGAGGACGCGATCCGCGAATTGATGGCGGCGGTCGACGACTACATCCCGACGCCGGTTCGTCCGCTGGACAAGCCGTTCCTGATGCCGATCGAGGACGTGTTCTCGATCTCGGGCCGCGGCACGGTTGTGACCGGCCGCGTCGAGCGCGGCGTGGTCAAGGTCGGCGAGGAGCTGGAGATCATCGGCATCCGTCCGACGACCAAGACGACCTGCACCGGCGTCGAGATGTTCCGCAAGCTGCTCGATCAGGGCCAGGCCGGTGACAACATCGGCGCGCTGCTGCGCGGTGTCGACCGTGAAGGCGTCGAGCGCGGCCAGGTTCTGGCCAAGCCCGGCACGGTCAAGCCGCACAAGAAGTTCGTGGCCGAAGCCTACATCCTGACCAAGGACGAAGGTGGCCGTCACACGCCGTTCTTCACCAACTACCGTCCGCAGTTCTACTTCCGCACGACCGACGTGACCGGCATCGTGTCGCTGCCGGAAGGCACCGAGATGGTGATGCCTGGCGACAACATCACGGTCGATGTCGAGCTGATCGTGCCGATCGCCATGGAAGAGAAGCTGCGCTTCGCCATCCGTGAAGGCGGCCGCACCGTCGGTGCCGGCATCGTCGTCACCATCAAAGAGTAATTGGACCTAAACCGATCTGTCGCGGGCGCGGGATGCCCGCGCCGCGCCAGAACAAGGAATTGACGAATGAACGGTCAGAATATCCGCATCCGCCTCAAGGCGTTTGATCACCGGGTGCTCGACGCCTCGACGCGGGAAATCGTGTCGACGGCCAAGCGCACCGGTGCCAACGTCCGCGGCCCCATTCCGCTGCCGACGCGGATCGAAAAATTCACGGTCAACCGGTCGCCTCACGTCGACAAGAAGAGCCGCGAGCAGTTCGAGATGCGCACGCACAAGCGTCTGCTCGATATCGTCGATCCGACCCCGCAGACGGTCGATGCTTTGATGAAGCTCGATCTGGCCGCCGGCGTCGACGTCGAGATCAAGCTCTAAGGGATTGAGAGCGCGGTAGGGGCGGTGCCCCGGCCCGGAACTCTAAAGGAATTGAACCGATGCGTTCAGGTGTGATTGCAAAGAAGGTGGGAATGACCCGCATCTACAACGATGCCGGGGAACATGTTCCCGTCACCGTTCTCCAGATGGAGAACTGCCAGGTCGTGGCGCAGCGCACGCAGGAGAAGAATGGCTACACTGCCGTTCAGCTCGGCGTTGGGCTTGCCAAGGTGAAGAACACGTCGAAGGCGATGCGCGGCCATTTCGCGACCGCTTCCGTCGAGCCGAAGGCCAAGGTTGCCGAGTTCCGCGTCTCCGCCGACAACATGATAGATGTCGGCGCCGAGATCACCGTCGAGCATTTCGTCGCCGGCCAGAAGGTCGATGTGACGGGCACGACGATCGGCAAGGGTTTCCAGGGCGTCATCAAGCGCCACCACATGGGTGGTGGTCGTGCGACGCACGGCAACTCGGTCTCGCACCGTACGCACGGCTCGACCGGCCAGCGCCAGGACCCGGGCAAGGTGTTCAAGGGCAAGCATATGGCCGGCCACATGGGCGACACCCGCGTCACCACGCAGAATGTCGAAGTCGTCTCGACCGACGCCGATCGCGGGCTGATCCTGATCCGCGGCGCGGTTCCCGGTTCGAAGGGCGCCTGGATCCTGGTCCGCGATGCGGCCAAGATTGCGCTGCCGGCCAACGCGCCGAAGCCTGCCGCAATCCGCGCCGTTGCAACCAATGACGCCGCCAAGAACGATGCCCCGGCCACAGTAGATGCCCCGGCCACAGAGGGAGCGGAATAATGGACCTCAAGATCACAACGCTTGGCGGCAAGGACGCCGGCAAGGTGAAACTCTCCGAGGAGATTTTCGGCCTTGACCCGCGCGAGGACATCCTGCAGCGCGTCGTGCGCTGGCAGCTTGCCAAGAAGCAGCAGGGCACGCACAAGACCAAAGGTCGCGCCGAGATCGCGCGCACCGGCGCCAAGATGTACAAGCAGAAGGGTACGGGCCGCGCCCGCCACCATTCGGCACGCGCTCCGCAGTTCCGCGGCGGCGGCAAGGCTCACGGTCCGGTCGTCCGCAGCCATGAGCACGATTTGCCGAAGAAGGTGCGCGCTCTGGGCCTCAAGCATGCTCTTTCGGCCAAGGCCAAGAGCGCATCGCTGATCATCATCGACGAGTTGATGATGACCGAGGCGAAGACCAAGGCGCTGATCGCGAATTTCGCGACGCTGGGCCTGTCCAACGCCCTGGTGATCGGCGGCGCCGAGCTCGACAAGAACTTCAAGCTGGCGGCGACGAACATCCCGAACATTGATGTGCTGCCCATCCAGGGCATCAACGTCTACGACATTCTGCGCCGCGGCACGCTGGTCCTTTCGAAGGCCGCCGTCGAGGCTCTCGAGGAGCGCTTCAAATGACCGACCTTCGTCATTACGACGTGATCGTCTCGCCGGCGATCACCGAAAAGTCGACCATGGCTTCCGAGCAGAACCAGGTCGTCTTCAACGTCGCCAAAAAGGCGTCGAAGCCGGAAATCAAGGCCGCCGTCGAAGCGCTGTTCGGCGTCAAGGTGATGGCCGTGAACACGCTTGTCCGCAAGGGCAAGATCAAGCGCTTCCGCGGCACGATCGGCCGCCAGAGCGACGTCAAGAAGGCGATTGTGACGCTGGCCGACGGCCAGTCGATCGACGTCGCGACGGGTCTCTGAGCAAGACCGCGAGGACAGAACAATGGCACTGAAAAAATTCAACCCGATAACGCCGAGCACCCGCCAGCTGGTCATCGTCGATCGCTCGGGCCTCTACAAGGGCAAGCCCGTCAAGGGCCTGACCGAAGGCCTGACCAAGTCGGGCGGCCGCAACAATTACGGCCGCATCACGGCCCGCTTCATCGGCGGCGGTCACAAGCGTACGTACCGCATCATCGACTTCAAGCGCCGCAAGTTCGACGTTGTCGGCACGGTCGAGCGTATCGAGTACGATCCGAACCGCAGCGCCTTCATCGCACTGATCAAGTATGACGATGGCGAGCTGTCCTACATCATCGCCCCGCAGCGCCTTGCTGCCGGCGACAAGATCGTGGCCGGCGAAGCGGTCGACGTGAAGCCGGGCAATGCGATGCCGCTAGCCTCGATGCCGGTCGGCACGATCGTCCACAACATCGAGCTGAAGCCGGGCAAGGGCGCCCAGGTTGCCCGTTCGGCTGGTGGTTATGCCCAGCTCGTCGGCCGTGACCAGGGCATGGCGATCCTGCGCCTGAACTCAGGCGAGCAGCGTGTCGTCCACGGCTCGTGCATGGCCACTGTCGGCGCCGTGTCCAACCCGGACCATGGCAATATCAATGACGGCAAGGCGGGCCGCACGGTGTGGCGGGGAAAACGTCCGCACAATCGCGGCGTGACCATGAACCCGGTCGACCATCCGCATGGCGGCGGCGAAGGCCGCACCTCGGGTGGCCGCCATCCGGTTTCGCCCTGGGGCAAGCCGACCAAGGGCAAGAAGACGCGGTCCAACAAGGCGACCGACAAGTTCATCCTGCGCTCGCGCCATCAGCGCAAGAGCTAAGAAGAGGTAACGCCAAGTGACTCGTTCGATTTGGAAAGGCCCCTTCATCGACGGCTACCTTCTCAAGAAGGTGGACAAGGTTCGTGAAGGTGGTCGCAATGAGGTGATCAAGATGTGGAGCCGTCGCTCCACCATCCTGCCGCAGTTCGTCGGCTTCACCTTCGGTGTCTACAACGGCCAGAAGCACGTTCCCGTCTCGGTGAACGAGGACATGGTCGGCCACAAGTTCGGTGAATTCGCTCCGACCCGGACCTATTACGGTCACGGCGCGGATAAGAAGGCGAAGAGGAAATAATCATGGGCAAGGCCAAAGCTCCGCGCAGGCTTGCTGATAACGAAGCGCGCGCCGTGTTGCGCACGATCCGTATCAGCCCGCAGAAGCTGAACCTGGTTGCCGCGCTGATCCGCGGCAAGAAGGTCGCGACAGCGCTTTCCGATCTCGAATTCTCGGCCAAGCGGATTTCCGGCACGGTCAAGAAGACGCTGGAATCGGCGATCGCCAACGCCGAAAACAACCACGACCTCGATGTCGATGCGCTGATCGTGGCGGAAGCCTATGTCGGCAAGTCGATCGTCATGAAGCGGTTCCATGCCCGTGGCCGTGGTCGCGCCAGCCGTATCGAGAAGCCGTTCTCGCACCTCACGATCGTCGTTCGTGAAGTCGAAGAAAAAGTGGAGGCCGCATAATGGGCCAGAAAATCAATCCGATCGGTCTGCGTCTCGGCATCAACCGTACCTGGGATTCGCGCTGGTTCGCGAATACCGGCGAGTACGGCAAGCTGCTGCATGAGGACATCAAGATCCGCAAGTATCTTGAGAAGGAACTCAAGCAGGCTGCGATTTCGAAAGTCGTGATCGAGCGCCCGCACAAGAAGTGCCGCGTCACCATCCATGCGGCGCGTCCGGGCCTGATCATCGGCAAGAAGGGCGCCGACATCGAGAAGCTTCGCAAGAAGCTGATGGAGATGACGAAGTCCGAGACGCATTTGAACATCGTCGAAGTGCGTAAGCCCGAGATCGACGCGACGCTGGTCGCCCAGTCGATCGCCCAGCAGCTCGAGCGCCGCATCGCGTTCCGCCGCGCCATGAAGCGCGCCGTGCAGTCGGCGATGCGTCTCGGTGCCGAAGGCATCCGCATCAACTGCGCAGGCCGTCTCGGCGGCGCCGAGATCGCGCGCATGGAATGGTACCGCGAAGGTCGCGTGCCGCTGCATACGCTGCGCGCCGACGTCGACTACGGCACAGCCGAGGCGCATACCGCCTACGGCATCTGCGGCGTCAAGGTCTGGGTGTTCAAGGGCGAAATCCTCGAGCACGACCCGATGGCTTCGGAGCGCCGCGCGACCGAGGGCGATCATGCCCATGGCGGTGGTGGTGGTGAGCGCGAACGCGGTCGCCGTCGCGAAAACGCCTGAGACAGTTGAGAATTTGGAGTTAGAACGATGCTGCAGCCAAAGCGCACAAAGTTCCGCAAGCAGTTCAAGGGCCGTATCCACGGTGCCGCCAAGGGTGGCACCAATCTGGATTTCGGCGGTTTCGGGCTGAAGGCGCTTGAGCCGAACCGCGTCACTGCGCGTGAGATCGAGGCGGCCCGCCGCGCGATCACCCGCGAGATGAAGCGCGCCGGCCGCGTCTGGATCCGTATCTTCCCGGACGTGCCGGTGACGTCGAAGCCGACCGAAGTCCGCATGGGCAAGGGCAAGGGCGCGGTCGATTACTGGGCGGCGCGCGTCAAGCCCGGCCGCATCATGTTCGAGATCGACGGCGTCAATGAGGAAACCGCCCGTGAGGCGCTGCGTCTCGGCGCGGCCAAGCTCTCGGTCAGGACGCGCTTCGTACAGCGCATCGCAGAATAAGGACGGGCTGATCATGAAAGCCGAAGACATCCGGACCAAGACCCAGGACCAGCTGACCGACGATCTGGCCAGCCTGAAGAAGGAGCAGTTCAACCTGCGCTTCCAGAAGGCCACCGGCCAGCTCGAGAAGACCGCGCGCGTGAGGCAGGTCCGTAAGGACATTGCGCGTATCAAGACCATCGCTGCGGAAAAATCCGCGGCTAAGAAGGCTTAAGGACGAAAACCATGCCAAAGCGCATTCTGCAGGGCACCGTCGTCAGCGACAAGAACGAGAAGACGGTTGTCGTCAAGGTCGAACGGCGCTTCACGCATCCCGTGATGAAGAAGACCGTGCGCATGACCAAGAAGTACAAGGCGCACGACGAGAACAACGCCCACAAGGTCGGCGATCAGGTGTTCATCCAGGAATCGAAGCCGATTTCCAAGGATAAGCGCTGGACCGTAGTGTCTTCGGACCAGGCGTAAACAACGAATTTTGGACAGACCGGGGAGGGGCTTTGAGCCCGTCCCGTTAAGAAGAGAAGAAGGCGGCCAGTCATGATTCAGATGCAAACAAACCTCGACGTCGCGGATAATTCCGGCGCCCGTCGTGTCATGTGCATCAAGGTGCTGGGCGGCTCGAAGCGGAAATACGCTTCCGTGGGCGACATCATCGTGGTGTCGATCAAGGAAGCCATCCCGCGCGGCCGCGTCAAGAAGGGCGATGTGATGAAGGCGGTCGTGGTTCGCACGGCCAAGGACATCCGCCGCCCGGACGGCAGCGTGATCCGTTTCGACAAGAACGCGGCCGTTCTCGTCGACAACAAGAAAGAGCCGATCGGCACGCGTATCTTCGGACCGGTTCCGCGCGAACTTCGCGCCAAGAACCACATGAAGATCATCTCGCTCGCGCCTGAAGTGCTGTAAGGAGCCGGACCAATGCAAAAGATTAGAAAAGGCGACAAGGTCGTCGTGCTGGCCGGCAAGGACAAGGGCCGTTCGGGCGAAGTCCTCTCGGTACAGCCGAAGGAAGACACCGCGCTGGTGCGCGGCGTCAACATGATCCGTCGTCACCAGAAGCAGTCCCAGTCCCAAGAGGGCGGGATCATCACCAAGGAAGCGCCGATCCAGCTGTCGAACATCGCGCTGGCCGACCCCAAGGATGGCAAGCCGACCCGCGTCGGTTTCATCTTCCAGAAGGACGGCAAGAAGGTGCGCGTCGCCAAGCGCTCGGGAGAAGTCATCAATGGCTAAGGCTCAAACCAAGCAGGCGACTGCTCAGAACACGCCGCGCCTCAAGCAGGTCTACAACGAGACCATTCGCAAGGCGCTGCAGGAGCAGTTCGGCTACGAAAACGAGATGCAGGTTCCGCGCATCGACAAGATCGTGCTGAACATGGGCGTCGGCGAAGCGACCGGCGATTCGAAGAAGCCTTCGATCGCGGCGGAAGATCTTGCGCTGATCGCTGGCCAGAAGGCGGTCGTCACCCACGCCCGCAATTCGATCGCCGGCTTCAAGGTCCGCGAAAAGATGCCGATCGGCGCCAAGGTCACGCTGCGCAAGGAACGCATGTACGAGTTCCTCGACCGTCTCGTGAACATCGCGCTGCCGCGCGTCCGCGACTTCCGCGGGCTCAATCCGAAGAGCTTCGATGGGCGTGGCAACTATGCCATGGGCATCAAGGAACACATCGTGTTCCCGGAGATCAACTACGACAAGGTTGATCAGATCTGGGGCATGGACGTCATCGTTTGTACGACTGCGAAGACGGACGACGAAGCCAGGGCATTGCTCAAGGCCTTCAACTTCCCCTTCCGCCAGTAACGGCAGCGAGAAAAGGAAAAATCTGAAATGGCAAAGACCAGCTCAGTCGAGAAGAACAACAGGCGCCGTAAGCTTGCGGACCAGTACGCTGCCAAGCGTAAGGCCCTCAAGGCGATCATCATGGATCAGTCCAAGCCGATGGAAGAGCGCTTCCGCGCCCAGCTGAAGCTTGCGGCACTGCCGCGCAACTCGGCCAAGATACGCATCCGCAACCGCTGCGAAGTC
The DNA here is from genome assembly GCF_040545535.1 of Mesorhizobium robiniae. Taxonomy (NCBI): domain Bacteria; kingdom Pseudomonadati; phylum Pseudomonadota; class Alphaproteobacteria; order Hyphomicrobiales; family Phyllobacteriaceae; genus Mesorhizobium; species Mesorhizobium robiniae. Next base: position 271,385 of record NZ_JBEPMC010000006.1, on the reverse strand, counting down.
ACCGGACGTCCGCGTGCCTACTATCGCAAGCTCAAAGTATCGCGCATCGCGCTTCGTGATCTCGGCAACAACGGCCAGATCCCGGGCCTGGTCAAGTCGAGCTGGTAAGGAGGACATAACATGTCATTGAGCGATCCTCTCGGCGATATGCTGACCCGCATCCGCAACGCCTACGGCCGCAAGAAGTCGAGCGTTTCGACGCCGGCCTCGCGCCTGCGTACCCGCGTCCTCGACGTGCTGAAGGCGGAAGGCTATATACGCGACTACAGTCAGACCGACTTCGACAACGGCAAGTCCGAAATCGAGATCGAGCTGAAGTATTTCGACGGCGCGCCGGTCGTGCGCGAAATCGCCCGCGTCTCCAAGCCTGGCCGCCGCGTTTACGTTTCGGCGAAGTCGATCCCACACGTCGCCAACGGCCTCGGCATCGCCATCCTTTCGACGCCGAAGGGCGTCATGGCCGACCACGAAGCGCGTGAACAGAATGTCGGCGGGGAAATCCTCTGCCAGATCTTCTGATCTGGCAGCGAGATCCCGAAAAGTGGTTACCGGTTTTCGGGCAAGATCTCGCTCGAAAATAGAGACCTGAAACAAGAGAAGTGACGAGGACAACAAAATGTCTCGTATTGGAAAGAAACCCGTTTCGCTGCCGCAGGGCGTGACCGCGACCGTCGATGGCCAGACCGTCACGGCGAAGGGCCCCAAGGGTGAGCTGAAGTTCGTGGTGAACGACGAAGTTCTGGTCAAGATGGAAGGTAGCGAGATCGCTGTCCAGCCGCGCGACCAGACCAAGACCGCCCGCTCCAAATGGGGCATGTCGCGCACGCAGATCGTCAACATCCTGCAGGGCGTCAAGGACGGTTTCGAAAAGAAGCTCGAGATCACCGGCGTCGGCTATCGCGCCGCCATGCAGGGCAAGAACCTGCAGCTGGCGCTCGGCTTCAGCCATGACGTTGTCTACGAGACGCCGCAGGACATCACGATCACCGTCCCGAAGCCGACGGAAATCACCGTGACCGGCATCGACAAGCAGAAGGTCGGTCAGGTTGCCGCCGAGATCCGCGAATATCGCGGTCCCGAGCCGTACAAGGGCAAGGGCGTTCGTTACGCTGGCGAGAAGATCGTCCGCAAGGAAGGCAAGAAGAAGTAGTTTCGTCAATGGTGAATGGTGAATGGTAAAATGGCAATAGGATAGAGCAGGGGGCCGGGTGGCACCTCGTTTCTACCATTCACCGTTTTTCCATTCACCATTCACTGCAAATCAACGCCGCGGGGAGCGGTCGCGGGAGGCCTGTCCTACCGCACAGGGTTGCCCCCGTTTTTTGAAGGCAAGGAACTGATATCATGGGCTCGAAAGAATCCACCCAACGCCGCGCTCAGCGCGTCCGCCGCCAGATCAAGAAGGTCGCGGGCGAGCGTCCGCGCCTGTCGGTCCACCGCACGTCGAAGAACATCTACGTCCAGGTCATCGACGACGCCAAGGGCCACACCATCGTTGCAGCCTCGACGCTGGAGAAAGACCTCAAGGGTTCGCTCAAGACCGGCGCCGACACTGCTGCGGCAGTGGCAATCGGCAAGCTGATCGCCGAGCGTGCTTCGAAGGCCGGCGTCAAGGAAGTCGTCTTCGACCGCGGACCGTACATCTATCACGGCCGCGTCAAGGCGCTGGCCGAGGCTGCTCGTGAAGGTGGCTTGAGCTTCTAAAAAGTTTCGCCCCCGGCAACCCGCAGAGGTGCCGGATATCATCATCAACCGTGCTTCCGGAAAAAAACAAGGAACAGGATATGGCACAGGAACGTAGGGATGGCGGCCGCGGCCGTGATCGCGAAGAGCGCGACGATGGCATGGTGGATAAGCTCGTCCACATCAACCGCGTCGCCAAGGTCGTCAAGGGCGGCCGGCGCTTCGGTTTTGCAGCACTCGTCGTCGTCGGCGACCAGAAGGGTCGCGTTGGCTTCGGTCACGGCAAGGCGCGCGAAGTGCCGGAGGCGATCCGCAAGGCGACTGAATCGGCCAAGCGCGACATGATCTTCGTGCCGCTGCGCTCGGGCCGCACGCTGCACCACGACGTCGAGGGACGCTGGGGTGCCGGACGCGTTCTGCTGCGCGCTGCCAAGCAGGGTACCGGCATCATCGCCGGCGGTCCGATGCGCGCCGTCTTCGAGACGCTCGGCATGCATGACGTGGTTGCCAAGTCGATGGGTTCGTCGAACCCGTACAACATGGTTCGCGCCACGTTCGACGCGCTGAAGAGCCAGATGCATCCCAAGGATGTGGCTGCTGCGCGCGGCATCAAGTATTCGACCCTTCAGGCCCGCCGCGGCACCGCCGTTGCGGCCGAAGAATAGTCGATCTGACCAGGGATTTTGACCATGGCCAAGAAAGCAACCAAGACCATCACCGTCGAGCAGATCGGTTCGCCGATCCGCCGGCCGAAGGAGCAGCGCGCGACGCTGGTCGGCCTCGGCCTCAACAAGATGCACAAGCAGCGCACGCTGGAGGACACCCCCTCCGTGCGCGGCATGATCGCTGCCGTCCAGCATCTCGTCCGCGTCGTGGACGAGGGCTGAGCCAGAGCGCAGGAGAACTCAGATGAAACTCAACGATCTGCGTGACAAGGACGGCGCGACGCATTCCAAGAAGCGCCTCGGCCGTGGCATCGGCTCCGGCTCGGGCAAGACCGCCGGTCGCGGCGTCAAGGGTCAGAAGGCGCGCTCGGGCGTTGCCGTCAACGGCTTCGAGGGCGGCCAGATGCCGCTCTACCGTCGCCTGCCGAAGCGTGGCTTCAACAACATCTTCGCCAAGAGCTTCACGGTCGTGTCGCTGGCCCGCATCCAGGCCGCGCTCGACGCCAAGAAGCTTGACGCCAAGACGATCGTGACGGCCGAAGCGCTGGTCGCTGCCGGCGTCATCCGCCGCGTCAAAGACGGCGTGCGCATCCTCTCGGACGGCGACATCAAGGCGAAGCTCGCCTTCGACGTGGCCGGCGCCTCCAAGGCTGCCATCGAAAAGATCGAAAAGGCCGGCGGTTCGGTGAAGCTGCCGGAAAAGGCAGCCGCCGAGTAACGTCGATTTGAAGCGCGATCGGCAAGAGTGGGATCCGTTTCGCTTTCGATTGCGTTTTGATCCGACCAATATGGCGGCCGCGTCAACGCGGCCGCTTGCATGTTTGCAGTCCGGAGCTTATCTCGTGAGCTTCGGTGACACGCGCCGCCTGAGTGCGGGCCATCGAGCGTGACCAAGCGGAGAATCAGGCATGGCTTCGGCTGCTGAACAACTAGCCTCGAATCTGAATTTCTCGGCCTTTGCCAAGGCGGAGGATCTGAAGAAGCGCATCTGGTTCACCATCGGCGCGCTGCTCGTCTACCGCCTCGGCACCTACATTCCGCTGCCCGGCATCAATCCCGACGCTTTCGCCCAGGCCTTCTCCTCGCAGAGCAAGGGCGTGCTTGGCATGTTCAACATGTTCGCCGGCGGCGCCGTGGAGCGCATGGCGATCTTTGCCCTCGGCATCATGCCCTACATCTCCGCTTCCATCATCATGCAGCTGATGACCTCCGTCATCCCGTCGCTGGAAGCGCTGAAGAAGGAAGGCGAACAGGGCCGCAAGGTCATCAACCAGTACACGCGCTACGGCACCGTGCTTTTGGCGCTGGTCCAGGCCTACGGTATTTCGGTCGGCCTGGAAGGCGGCAACGGCATCGTCAGCGATCCCGGCATGTTCTTCCGCATCTCGACCGTCATTACGCTGGTCGGCGGCACCATGTTCCTGATGTGGCTCGGCGAGCAGATCACCGCCCGCGGCATCGGCAACGGCATTTCGCTGATCATCTTTTCCGGCATCGTCGCCGGCCTGCCGCAAGCCATCTCCGGTACGCTGGAACTGGGCCGCACCGGCGCGCTGTCGACCGGCCTGATCCTGGCGATCATCGTTCTTGCCGTCGTCGTCATCGCGCTGATCGTGTTCTTCGAGCGTGCCCAGCGGCGCTTGCTTATCCAGTATCCGAAGCGCCAGGTCGGCAACCGCATGTTCCAGGGCGACACCTCGCACCTGCCGCTCAAGCTCAACACGGCCGGCGTCATTCCGCCGATCTTCGCCTCTTCGCTGCTGTTGCTGCCGGCAACGGTCGCAGGCTTCTCGCAGACCACCAACATGCCTGCCTGGGCCAGTACGGTCCTGGCGGCTCTCGGCCACGGCCAGCCGCTCTACATGGCGTTCTACGCGGCGATGATCGTGTTTTTCGCCTTCTTCTATACGGCGATCGTCTTCAACCCGAAGGACACCGCCGACCAGCTCAAGAAGCATTCGGGTTTCATTCCGGGCTACCGTCCGGGCGAGCGCACGGCCGATTACATCGACTATGTTCTCACCCGCATCACCGTCGTCGGCGCCATTTATCTGGTGCTGGTGTGTCTGCTGCCCGAGTTCCTGATTTCAGCGACTGGCGTACCATTCTACCTCGGTGGCACATCGCTTCTGATCGTGGTCAGTGTAACGCTCGATACGGTGGCGCAGATTCAGGGTCACCTGATCGCGCATCAGTACGAGGGCCTGATCAAGAAGTCGAAGCTGCGCGGGGGGAAAAAGGCCAGATGAGGTTGATATTGCTTGGACCGCCAGGGGCGGGCAAGGGGACACAGGCACAAAGACTGGTAGAAAAATACGGCATACCCCAGCTCTCTACGGGAGATATGCTGCGCGCTGCAGTCCAGGCCGGCACCGAAGTCGGCAAGCGCGCCAAAGCGGTGATGGATGCCGGCGAACTGGTTTCCGATGCCATCGTCAATGCGATCGTGGCCGAGCGCATCGATCAGGCCGATTGCGCCGGGGGGTTCATCCTTGACGGATACCCGCGAACCCTGGTGCAAGCGGACGCCGTTGAATCGATGCTCTCGGATCGCGGCCTTACTCTCGACGCTGTCATCGAACTCGTCGTCGACGACAAGGCGCTGGTTGGCCGAATCGTCAAGCGCGCCGAAGAGGCCAATGCCGCGGGTCAGCCCGTGCGCAAAGACGACAATCCGGCGGTGTTCGAAGAGCGCCTGAGGGAGTACTACAAGAAAACGTCGCCGCTGATCGGCTACTACTATGCCAAGGGCAAGCTGAGAGGTGTCGACGGAATGGCCGACATCGATGCGGTGACGCAACAGATCGAAGCGGTGCTCGCGGCAGCGTCCCAAGCGGCGGCAAACGGAAAATAAACGATTGCGCTTGACTGGAGCGGTTCGCTGGGGTATGGCGGCCCGTCTTCCTATCAGGCATGAGGTTTGCTTGCCCGCAAGGGCAAGGCAGCCGCTTTGAACTGGAAACTCCCGCAAGGGCCGGCCTCCACCGGACGCGGGGCAACTTTGATAGCGCCGGCTTGTCCGGCCCACATGGAGAAGAGAAGAACATGGCTCGTATAGCCGGCGTCAACATTCCGACCAACAAGCGCGTCGTCATTGCGCTTCAGTACATTCACGGCATTGGCAAGAACTTTGCCCAGGAGATCGTCGACAAGGTCGGCATCCCGGCTGAGCGCCGCGTCAACCAACTGACCGACGCGGAAGTGCTGCAGATCCGCGAGACGATCGACCGCGACTATCAGGTCGAGGGCGATCTGCGCCGCGAAGTGTCGATGAACATCAAGCGGCTCATGGACCTCGGCTGCTATCGCGGCCTGCGTCATCGCCGCTCGCTGCCGGTTCGCGGTCAGCGCACGCATACCAATGCGCGTACCCGCAAGGGCCCGGCCAAGTCGATCGCCGGCAAGAAGAAGTAATTTTTAGGGGAATAAGGGAGTAGGGGAGTAAGGCAGTAGGGAATGACCGCCAATCGGGTCGCATTTTTCCCTACTCCCTTACTGCCCTATTCCCCTACTCCCTTACAAAGGTGGAGCCGCTGGCATTACGGCGGTGTAGAGATCAACTGAAAGGACCATCATGGCCAAGGAAGCCACACGTGTTCGCCGTCGCGAACGCAAGAATATCTCGTCGGGCGTTGCCCACGTCAACTCGACCTTCAACAACACGATGATCACCATCACCGATGCGCAGGGCAATTCGATTGCCTGGTCGTCGGCGGGAGCCCAGGGCTTCAAGGGATCTCGCAAGTCGACGCCGTTCGCTGCGCAGATGGCTGCCGAAGACGTCGCCAAGAAGGCCCAGGAACATGGCATGCGCATGCTCGAAGTCGAAGTCTGCGGACCGGGCTCCGGTCGTGAATCGGCGCTGCGCGCGCTGCAGGCAGCCGGTTTCACCATCACCTCGATCCGTGATGTGACACCGATCCCGCACAATGGCTGCCGCCCGCGCAAGAAGCGCCGCGTCTAAAGGCATGTCGCCCAAAGCGCGACGCGCTTTAGGAAATTACCGAACGCCGCGCGAACGCCAGTAGCGTTCCTCCACGGCATTCCAGGTCGCCCGCCACGATTGGATGGTGGCGGGTCAACGGAAGGAAAGCATTATGATCCAGAAAAATTGGCAGGAACTGATCAAGCCGAACAAGATCGAGTTTTCTTCGAAGAAGAAGACGCTGACCACGCTGGTCGCCGAGCCGCTCGAACGCGGCTTCGGTCTCACCCTCGGCAACGCGCTGCGTCGCGTGCTTCTGTCTTCGCTGCGTGGCGCGGCTGTGACCGCCGTGCAGATCGACGGCGTTCTGCATGAATTCTCGTCCATTGCCGGCGTGCGCGAGGACGTGACCGACATCGTCTTGAACATCAAGGAAATTGCCATCCGTATGGAAGGCGACGGCCCCAAGCGCATGGTCGTGCGCAAGCAGGGACCGGGCGCCGTTCTCGCCGGCGACATCCAGACGGTCGGCGACGTCGAGATCCTCAATCCCGACCACGTCATCTGCACGCTGGACGAGGGCGCTGAAATCCGCATGGAGTTCACCGTCGACACCGGCAAGGGCTACGTGCCGGCCGAACGCAATCGCGCCGAAGACGCGCCGATCGGTCTCATCCCGGTCGACAGTCTCTACTCTCCGGTCAAGAAGGTCTCCTACAAGGTCGAGAATACCCGCGAGGGTCAGGTTCTCGACTATGACAAGCTGACCATGACGATCGACACCGACGGTTCGATCTCGGGCGAGGACGCGGTGGCTTTCGCCGCCCGCATCCTGCAGGACCAGCTTGGCCTGTTCGTCAATTTCGACGAGCCGCAGAAGGAAGTCGCCGCCGAGCAGGTGACCGAACTTGCCTTCAACCCGGCGCTGCTCAAGAAGGTCGACGAACTCGAGCTTTCGGTGCGTTCGGCCAACTGCCTGAAGAACGACAACATCGTCTATATCGGCGACCTGATCCAGAAGACCGAAGCCGAGATGCTGCGCACCCCGAACTTCGGCCGCAAGTCGCTGAACGAGATCAAGGAAGTCCTTGCGGCGATGGGCCTGCACCTCGGCATGGAAGTGCCGGACTGGCCGCCGGAAAACATCGAAGACCTCGCAAAGCGTTACGAAGATCAATACTGACCGGTGAATTGAGAATGGTGAAATGGTGAATGGTCGCCGGTCGGCGACTTCGGAGAGATAGAGCCCTTCCATTCACCATTCACTATTGACCATTCACAAAACGAAACAGCCGGGCCAACCGCCCACAAAACCAGGAGAAGAGCCATGCGCCACGGATTTAAAGGCCGCCGGTTCGCCCGCAGCATCAGCCACCGTAAGTCGATGTTTGCCAATCTTGCCGTGTCGCTCATCGAGCATGAGCAGATCCTCACCACCTTGCCGAAGGCGAAGGATTTGCGTCCGATCGTCGAGAAGCTGGTGACGCTCGGCAAGCGCGGCGATCTGCATGCCCGCCGCCAGGTGATTGCCCAGATCGGCAATGAAGGTGTCGTCAAGCGCCTGTTCGATACGATCGCGCCGCGCTACGCCACCCGCAACGGCGGCTATCTGCGTATCATGAAGGCGGGCTTCCGCCACGGTGACAATGCCGCCATGGCGGTCATCGAGTTCGTCGATCGCGACACCTCGGCCAAGGGCGCCGGCGACCGTGCCCGCATCGAGGCCGAAGGCACCGACGAGGAAGCCGCAGCCGCATAAGCTTCGGTCTTTCTTGAAGGAATTCAAAGGGGCCTGCGGGCCCCTTTCGTATGCCGGTCTTTGTCGCCTATCGAAGAATGGTTAGGTAGTCGCGCCCGCTCAGCAGCTTCCAATTGAAAGCACCCGGTATCTGTTCGACCCTCGGGTAGGGAAAGGAATAGATACTGTCGAGGGTCGCTCGGGAATCGATATCGCTGACCAATTGCGACACGGTGAAATCGTTCAAGTACCTTTGGGCGTCTTGATCCTCGATGAAGTCGGTATTGACCTGGAAGTGTATCTGAATCGGGCCGGCGCAGATGTTGAGCAGGATATCGTCGTTCACAGCAGCATAGAACACTTTGGCGACTTCTGAAGCCCACAGGCCTGCAGCCAGGAATTTCGAGGGCTTCGTATCCCCGCTGAGCCCATCCAGTGACAGCACAAGGCGATCGGTGAGAACTTCGAAGTCGCCTTTGAGATAACCGGCTTCTTCGATCTGAAACCAGTTCATCTGGTGAGGCGCTTCGTCATCAAAGGAAATTTCGAGCTTTCCGAAAGTCCAATAGACCGGATCGGCATGCTCAGGTGTGCCGAGTGCGTTGGCAACGTCGGTCATTCTCATAGAAGGGGAAACCGGCCCCAAAGTGCCGGTCTTCAAAAAGTCACGGAATGAAACGAGTTGTTTTTTCATGAAGTCTGACAAGGCTTTCCGGTTTCAAACAGCCCTATAGCTGCTTTGCTACCCAAAATAATTCGATTTCATCGCCTTAGCCTTTCATTTTGCACAATCGTCGGGACAATGGCGCCCGATCTGGAGGATTCGGAATGCGTGTCAAACGGCTGTCCCTTGTTCTACTCTGCGCCTTGATGGCGCTGGCAGCCGTGCCGGCGACCATGCAGGCGCTGGCGCAGGACACCAAGGCCGATCCCGGTCTGTCCGATGTGCTGACCGACATGCTGCGCGGCGCCGAAGGCGAAAATGAAACCTCCGGTCCAGACAAACGTGTGCCGTTCGGCCGCGAGGAAGTGCAATTGTCGTTCGCGCCGCTGGTCAAGCAGACGGCGCCGGCCGTAGTCAATGTCTATGCCTCGCAAACGGCCAGGGTGAGGTCGCCCTTCGACGGCGATCCGTTCTTCGAAGAGTTCTTCGGCCGTTCGCAGCCGCGAGCGCAGTCATCGCTCGGCTCCGGCGTGCTGGTCGACCCGACCGGCATTGTGGTCACCAACTTCCACGTCATCAAGGACGCCGACCAGGTCAAGGTCGCCACAGCGGACGGGCGGGAGTTCGACAGCAAGGTGCTGCTTAAGGACGAGACGCTCGACCTCGCCGTGCTCAAGATCTCCGCCGACAAGCCATTTCCGGTCGTCGCCATCGGCGATTCCGACGCGCTCGAAGTTGGCGACCTGGTGCTGGCCATCGGCAATCCCTTCGGTGTCGGCCAAACCACCACCAGCGGCATCATTTCGGCGGTTGCCCGCAGCCACATCGGCGTTTCCGATTCCAGTTTCTTCATCCAGACCGACGCCGCGATCAACCCCGGCAACTCGGGCGGTGCGCTGATCAACATGGGTGGCCAACTGGTCGGCATCAACACGGCGATCTATAGCCGCAGCGGCGGCTCTATCGGCATTGGCTTTGCTATCCCCTCCAACATGGTTCGCGCCTTTGCCGATGCGGCCAAGGCCGGGCGCGACTTCTTCGAGCGCCCCTATATCGGCGCTGAATTCGAGCGCGTGACGCCACAAATCGCCGAATCGCTCGGTCTGGAGACACCGACTGGGGCGCTGGTCTCGTCCGTCGAAGAAACAGGGCCGGCGGCCACCGCGGGGCTCAAACCCGGTGACGTCGTGCTGTCGCTCAATGGCACACCGGTCGAGAGTATCGAGGCGCTGGATTACCGGATGGCAACGCTGTCGATCGGCAGCAATGCCAGCTTCGCCGTCTTGAGCAAAGGCCAGCAAGCGACGATGGACATCGCGCTGGAACGCGCGCCGGAAGGCTCAAAACTTGCGGAAGTGACACTGCGTGGTCGCAGCCCGTTTTCCGGTGCCAAGGTTGCTGAACTGTCGCCTCGGCTCGCTCAGCGGCTCGGCATGCGCACCGATGCCAAGGGCGTTACCGTGATCGACATCAATCGCGGTTCGCCCGCAGCCGGTTTCGGTTTCCAGCCGGGCGACATCGTTCGCGAGGTCAATGGCTTGACCATCGATACCGCCGCGACCTTGGAACAGGCAGCCATGCAGGAGACGCGCTGGTGGCGCTTTACCGTCGAGCGCGGCGGGCAGATACTACGCCAGGTGTTGCGTTACTGAGCCCGAGCCTCGATCCGTCGGACGAGATCGCGCTCCAACGAAAAGAAGTGCATGGCCGATCTGTTCAGTGTCGATGAACCGGAAAAGACGCCGCCCGGCAGGCCGCTGGCCGACCGACTGCGCCCGACGAACCTTGCCGAGGTCGTCGGCCAGGAGCATCTGACCGGGCCAGACGGCGCACTGACGCGGCTGATCGGCTCAGGCTCGCTCGGCTCGATGATCTTCTGGGGGCCGCCCGGGACCGGCAAGACGACGGTCGCGCGGCTGCTTGCCGGCGAGACCAGCCTTGCATTCGAACAGATATCGGCGGTGTTTTCCGGTGTCGCCGACTTGAAGAAAGTGTTCGAGGCGGCGAAGCTGCGCCGCACCAACGGCCGCCAGACGCTGCTTTTCGTCGACGAGATCCATCGCTTCAACCGCGCTCAGCAGGACAGTTTTCTGCCTGTCATGGAAGACGGCACCGTCGTGCTGGTCGGCGCCACCACCGAGAACCCGTCCTTTGAGCTGAATGCGGCGCTTCTGTCCCGCGCCCGCGTGCTGGTCTTCCATTCGCTCAATGAGGACAGCATCGCCAAGCTGCTGGCCCGGGCGGAGGAGACCGAGGGCAGGGCGCTGCCGCTCGACGACGAGGCGAGGGCGGTGCTCATTCGCATGAGCGACGGCGATGGCCGTGCGGCGCTGACGCTGGCCGAAGAGGTTTGGCGCGCCGCCAAGTCGGGCGAGGTGTTCGGCGCCGAAGGCCTGCAGCGCATCGTCCAGCGCCGCGCGCCAATCTATGACAAGGGCCAGGACGGCCACTACAATCTGATCTCGGCGCTGCACAAATCGGTGCGCGGTTCCGACCCGGACGCCGCCCTCTATTATCTCGCCCGCATGTTCGACGCCGGCGAGGATCCGCTCTATCTCGGCCGCCGGCTGGTGCGCATGGCGATGGAGGATATCGGGCTGGCCGACCCGCAGGCGCTGGTTATCGCCAATGCCGCCAAGGATGCCTACGATTATCTGGGCTCGCCAGAGGGCGAGCTCGCCTTCGCCGAGGCCACCGTCTACCTTGCCAGCGCGCCGAAATCCAATGCCGTCTACACCGCCTTCAAGGCTGCCACGCGGGCGGCGAAGGAGTTCGGATCGCTGCTGCCGCCCAAACACATCCTCAACGCGCCGACCAAGCTGATGAAAGAAGAGGATTACGGCGCGGGCTACCGTTATGACCATGATGAGCCGGACGCTTTTTCCGGACAGGATTACTTTCCGGAAAAGATGGGTCGCCACATATTCTACGATCCGCCGGAGCGCGGCTTCGAACGCGATATCAGGAAGCGGCTGGACTATTGGGCGAAGCTGAGAAGCGAGCGGGAAAAGTAGCCTCGCACGGTTCTGCTCGGGGCGGCGCCGCACGCACGCTGAGCGGCAGGGATTGACCGAGGTCGCCCTGTAAGGGCAGTAAACGACGATGATCAATCTCCTCCTCGTTGCCGCCGGCGGTGCTATTGGTGCCGGGCTTCGCCACATCGCCAATTTCGTTGCGCTGCGTCTTGTCGGCCCGAGTTTTCCCTGGGGCACGATGGCGATCAACATCGTCGGCTCCTTTGCCATGGGCCTGTTCATCGCGACCCTGGCGCGGCGCTACGGCGGATCGAATGAGCTTAAGTTGTTCGTTGCCACCGGCATCCTCGGCGGCTTCACCACCTTCTCCGCCTTTTCGCTCGATTTCGCGACGCTGTGGGAGCGTGGTGCGACGCTGCCGGCGTTCGGATATGCGCTTGCCAGCCTGATTGGCGCGATCACTGCCCTGTTTCTGGGTCTTTGGCTCGCAAGAAGCCTGCCTTAGTGCTATTGCCCCCGCTTACGACACCGCGCGTCACTTAGGACGCGTAGAGGACGCCGTAGCATTTTGATTTTGCGCATGATCCCTCAGAGAAAATCGGTTTCGATTTTCAGGCCATGCGCTGGAAACGGGTAAAGCGAGACAATGGCAGGCGTTGAACAGATCACGGTGGAGCCCGGCGAGGCGGGCATGCGGCTCGACCGCTGGTTCAAGACCCATTTCCCGGGCCTTGGCTTCGGCCATCTGCAAAAACTGCTGCGCTCCGGCCAGATCCGTGTCGATGGCGGTAGGGTGAAGGCCGATACCCGCGTCGAGCCGGGCCAGATGGTCCGCATCCCGCCGCTCGAAGTGGACAAGAAGGGTGAAAGCCCGCTCACCGGCCACTCGATCCGCAACCAGGGCGACGCCGACGTTCTGGCCAAGATGCTGATCCATGAAGATCCGAAAGTGTTCGTCTTCAACAAGCCGGCCGGCCTTGCCGTCCAGGGCGGCTCGGGCGTCACCCGCAACGTCGACGACATGCTGGAAGCCTGGCGCAATCAGAAGGGCGAGAAACCGCGCCTGGTGCACCGGCTCGACCGCGACACGTCAGGCGTTCTGGTCGTTGCTCGCACCAGGCTCGCTGCCATGAAGCTCGCCGAGGCGTTCCGGGCGCGTGAAACCAAGAAGACCTATTGGGCGCTGGTCAAGGGCGTGCCGCCGAAGCGCGAGGACAAGATCTCTACCTGGCTGATCAAGGAGCCGACGCCCGACGGCGACCGCGTGCGCGTCGCCAAGCACGGCGAAAAGGGCGCCGACCACGCGGTGTCCTACTACCGGATCGTCGAGCAGGCGGCGCAGACCTTGTCCTGGCTGGAGATGGAACCCTATACCGGCCGCACCCACCAGCTTCGCGTCCACGCGGCTCACATCGGCTGCCCGATCATCGGTGACCCCAAATATTTCGAGGCCGACACCAATTGGGATTTCCCCGGCGGCATGCAAAACCGCTTGCATCTGCACGCGCGCCGCATCGTTATCCCGCACCCCGACAAGGGTTTTATCGACGTCACCGCACCGATGCCGCCGCATATGCGCCAGAGCTGGAACCTGCTCGGTTTCGACGACGCGAGCGCGGAGGACTAGGTCCAGTGGGTATCGCCACCGATACGCTCGACCGCCGCGACACGGTCGATATGGCGGCCGCCGCCATCATGGTCGGGCTGACTTTTTCCTGGGGGCTGAACTACGTCGCCGCCAAGATCTCCTATGCCGGCTACGATCCCGTTTTCCTGTCGATCGCACGATCGGTCATTGGCGGTCTGTGCGTTCTCGTCTGGTGCCGCTGGCGCGGCATTGTGCTTTTTACCCGTGACGGAACGCTTGTCGCCGGCATTCTGGCGGGCGCGCTTTTTGGTCTCGAGTTCCTGTTTCTCTATATCGGACTCGAACAGACGACCGTCGCGCGCAACACCTTGCTGGTCAACACGATGCCGTTCTGGGTGCTGGTCGGCGGGCATTTCCTGCTGAACGAACCCATCACCGCGCGCCGGCTCGTCGGCCTCCTGCTCGCATTCGCTGGATTGGTTGCGGTGTTCTCCGACCAGTTGAGCGCCGACAACGGCGCGACACTGACCGGTGATCTGCTCAGTCTCGGCGCCGGCATTCTCTGGGCCCTGACCTACATCGTCATCAAGCGGACGAAATTGGCGGAAACGAGCGCCGAGAAATTGTTGCTCTATCAACTGGCCGGCGCTGCCGTGGTCGGCGCCCTGGTGCTGCCTTTCGCCGGCCCGCCCGTCCGCGACTTCGCCGCTTTGCCGACCTTGGCCCTGCTTTTCCAGGCGGTCTACGTCGTCGCCTTCACCTACGTGCTGTGGTTCTGGCTGCTCAGGCGCTATCCGGCGTCGGGCCTATCGAGTTTCACCTTCCTGTCGCCGGTGTTCGGCGTGATATGCGGCGCCATCTTCTTGAACGAGCCGCTGAGCGTTCGTATTTTCCTGGCACTCGGCCTCATCGCAGCCGGTCTGATCATTGTGAACCGGCCGATCCGAAAACAGATTCCCGGATGAAAGGCTCCGGCATGCGCGATATTCTCAACGACCTCGAAGCGGGAAAGCAGCTTTCCGATCCGGATCCGGTGCGTCGCGCCCAAATCCAGATGAAGACGCACCTGCCGAAACGGTTCTACAAAGCCGTATCGGTTGCGCCGGCCGAGAATGGTTTTGCCGTTCATCTCGATGGCAAGCCGGTCCGCACGCCGGGCAAGGCGCTGCTGGTGCTGCCGACCGAAAAAGCGGCCGCTCTGGTCGCCGACGAGTTCGCTGCGCAAGGTGAGACCATCGACCCGGTGACGATGCCGGTCATGCGTCTGGTCAATACGGCCATCGACGGCGTCGCCAGCGATCCGCAAGCGGTGCTGGAGGACATCCTGCGCTTCGCCTCGTCCGATCTGCTCTGCTATCGCGCCGAGACCCCACAAGGGCTTGTCGACCGGCAGAACCAACATTGGGATCCCATCATCGACTGGGCACGGAGCGCGCTCGGCGCCCGATTTCATCTCGCCGAAGGGGTGATCCATGTCGAGCAGCCGCGTGAGAGCATCGCGGTGCTTGGTGTTCATCTTGCCCAGCGTGCCGACCCGCTACGGCTGGCGGCCATCCACGTCATGACGTCGCTGACGGGATCGGCCCTGCTGGCGCTGGCCGTCGATTTCGGCGAGATCGACGGCGAAGCAGCCTGGACTGCCGGCCATGTCGACGAGGACTGGCAGGCCGAGCACTGGGGCCATGACGCGGAAGCTGTCGCCCGCCGCTCGGCCCGCAAGCGCGACATGATGGCCACCGTCGGCCTGCTCGAGGCGCTCAAGGCCTGACCGCAAATCGCCGTCCGCACGTTAGAGCGACGTGCGTCCAGTTGGACGCACAAAGTACGCTCTAACACTTTGAATCTATGCATCGTGCTTTCCGAAGATCAATTCCGATCTTCGGGCCGATGCATTGAACCAAAGTCATAATCCCAAAGGCGGGCTGCCTCTGGGCGGCGCTTTCTGTCATTTCTCGCGGCGATAGCTGCCCGAGTTCGTGTCCAGAGGCACGACACCGCGCAGCATCAAGCACAGCGAGATATCACGGGAGGACGAATTCATGGTAATGGCAGCGACCGCCGGCAGAGCAAGCCGCGGCATGACGCGGGAAGAGAAGAAAGTCATCTTCGCTTCCTCACTCGGCACCGTTTTCGAATGGTATGATTTCTATCTCTATGGCGCGTTGGCGGCCGCGATCGGTGCGACATTCTTCGCCTCTTATCCAGAGGCGACGCGCAACATTTTTACGCTGCTGGTTTTCGCCGCCGGCTTCCTCGTACGCCCGTTCGGCGCGCTGGTGTTCGGCCGCATCGGCGATCTGGTCGGCCGCAAATACACGTTCCTTGTCACCATCCTGATCATGGGCCTTTCGACTTTCCTGGTCGGCCTGCTGCCGGGTTCGGCGAGCTGGGGCATTGCGGCGCCCATTATCCTGATTGCGCTGCGCATGCTGCAGGGCCTGGCGCTCGGTGGTGAATATGGTGGCGCGGCGACTTATGTGGCCGAGCATGCGCCCGACGACCGCCGTGGCTTCTACACGTCGTGGATCCAGACGACGGCGACGCTCGGCCTGTTCCTGTCGCTGATCGTCATCCTGATCGTGCAGAATTCGCTGAGCAAGGAGGATTTCGCGGCCTGGGGCTGGCGTATTCCATTCCTGCTGTCAGCCATCCTGCTCGGCATATCGGTCTGGATTCGCCTGTCACTTGCCGAATCGCCGACCTTCCAGCGCATGAAGGACGAGGGTAAGGGCTCCAAGGCACCGCTGACGGAAGCCTTCGGACAGTGGAAGAATGCCAAGATCGCACTGCTCGCGCTGCTCGGCCTCACCGCCGGCCAGGCTGTGGTCTGGTACAACGGCCAGTTCTACGCGCTGTTCTTCTTGGCGAATGTGCTCAAGGTCGATCCTCAGTCGGTCAACATCATGATTGCCATCGCTCTGGCGCTCGGCACGATCTTCTTCGTCGTGTTCGGCTGGCTCTCCGACAAGATTGGCCGCAAGCCGATCATCATGGCGGGCCTGGCGCTGGCGATCGTCACCACCTTCCCGCTGTTCAAGGCGTTGACCTGGGCAGCCAACCCGGCGCTAGCCACCGCGCAGCAAAACACCCGTGCCACGATTACCGCTGCGCCTGGCGACTGCAAGTTCCAGTTCAATACGACCGGCACGCGCAAGCCTCTCACATCGTGCGATATTGCGACGGACTTCCTTGCCAAGAGCTCGGTGCCCTATGACATTGTCACAACAGCGGCACCGGGGACCGCGGCCAGTGTCAAGATCGGCAACGCAACGGTGACGTCCTATGACGCCGTGGCAGCCGCAGACAAGGCAACGTCAAGCGACGCTGCGTTCAAGAAGGCAATCAACATCGCGTTGCAGGACGGCGGCTATCCGCTCAAGCGTGCTGCGGCCAAGGTCGCCGACCAGAAGCTTGACGCCTTCGCCGTGGCCAATCCGGAACTGAAGCTCGACGCCGCCGCCATCCGCGCCGGCGACAAGACGACGGTTCCGGCCGACCAGGCGATCAAGGACAAGCTGCTGACGGCCGACGAGACCGCGGGAGCGCCCGAGATCACCGTCTACACCGTCCCGGAGGCCGGTGCCTTTGCGATGTTTGCCGACCCTGAACAGGTCAGTTGGGCAAAGGTCATCGGCATCCTGTTCATCCTGGTCCTTTACGTGACCATGGTCTACGGACCGATTGCCGCGATCCTGGTCGAGATGTTCCCAACCCGCATCCGCTATACCGGCATGTCTTTGCCCTATCACATTGGCAATGGCTGGTTCGGTGGCCTGCTGCCAGCAACGGTGTTCGCGCTCAGCGCCTACAAGGGCGATATCTATTACGGTCTCTGGTATCCGGTGGTGATCGCGGCGATGTCGTTGATCATCGGTATGGTCTTCGTCAGGGATACGCTGGGAACGGACCTGCACGCCAAGAGCTGATCCTGGCCTGATAGCAACAATGCAAAGCCCGGCGCGAGCGATCGCGCCGGGCTTTGCAATTCGTCAGAAGCGATGCGGAAGGAAGGGCCTAGCTCTTCCGGTCCTGTTTCTCTTCATCGATGGCCGCTTCGTGATACCAGCCGCTTCCGAAATCCGTACGGTTGCGCAATGAAGCAAGTTCTGCCGCGAACTTAGCCTTTCCGCTTAAATTTGAGGCAGAAGCGCGCGCTGCCACCGGGAACATCAGGATTTTGGCCGACTGACGAGCAGGAGTGATTTCCATTGTCGGTCTCCTTTCTTCTGCAGAGCCTTGCCGATTCAATCTTTCCTAAAGATAGGTTATGCAACCGAGTTAGGCAATATGATTACAAAAAGAACAGTAAATGCCTATTATTTAGGCGAAATATGCTTGTGATTGATCCGGACGCATTGCGGTGACGGCACGACGAGTTTGTTGGGTGCGGCTTCAGTTTTGTCGCATCCTTTGCCGGCGAGAATGGCACACGAATTGCTTTTTAATAATCCGGCAGGTCGGCTGCAGGGTGGCTGGCACGCCGGCGCCGTCCAGGGTTCGGTGATCAAAGCAACGAGAGGCTAGAATGACGAAATACAAGCTCGAGTACATTTGGCTCGATGGATACACCCCGGTTCCCAACCTTCGCGGAAAGACACAGATCAAGGAATATGCCGAGTTCCCGACGCTCGACCAGCTTCCGCTGTGGGGCTTCGACGGTTCTTCGACCATGCAGGCCGAGGGCCATTCGTCCGACTGCGTGCTGAAGCCGGTCGCCATCTATCCGGATCCCGCGCGCACCAACGGCGTGCTCGTCATGTGCGAAGTCATGATGCCGGATGGCGTGACGCCGCATGTTTCCAACAAGCGCGCCACCATCCTCGATGACGAGGGCGCCTGGTTCGGCTTCGAGCAGGAGTATTTCTTCTACAAGGATGGCCGGCCGCTCGGCTTCCCCGAAAGCGGCTACCCGGCGCCTCAGGGCCCGTACTATACCGGCGTCGGCTACAGCAACGTCGGCAGCGTCGCCAGGCAGATCGTCGAGGAGCATCTCGACCTTTGCCTCGCTGCCGGCATCAACCATGAAGGCATCAACGCCGAGGTGGCCAAAGGACAGTGGGAATTCCAGATCTTCGGCAAGGGCTCCAAGAAGGCCGCCGACCAGATGTGGATGGCCCGCTATCTGATGCAGCGCCTCACCGAGAAATACGGCATCGACATCGAATACCACTGCAAGCCGCTCGGCGACACCGACTGGAACGGTTCCGGCATGCACGCCAATTTCTCGACTGCCTATATGCGCGAAGTTGGTGGCAAGGCCTATTTCGAAGCTCTGATGGCTGCCTTCGACAAGAACCTGATGGATCATATCGCCGTCTACGGGCCGGATAACGACAAGCGTTTGACCGGCAAGCACGAGACCGCGCCATGGAACAAGTTCAGCTATGGCATCGCCGATCGCGGCGCCTCGATCCGCGTGCCGCATTCCTTCGTCAACAATGGCTACAAGGGCTATCTGGAAGATCGCCGCCCGAACTCGCAGGGCGACCCCTACCAGATCGCTTCGCAGATCCTGAAGACGATTGCCTCCGTCCCGACCAGCGCCGAGGTTTCGGCCGCCGCTTGATCATGCAGTCACAGCGTAGACTTCGTGTCTGCGCTGTGTCTCGCTCTCGTCGCGTCGGCGTTTTGCCAAGGCGACTACTGTCGCTTGGCAGTTAATTGTAAGAATGCGCTCGTTTCGCTCATTTTGGCAGTTAATTATGAGAATGATCGACATGAGAGTCTCAAATTAACTGCCAAGCGATACCGTCGGTCCACTTTCAGCCTGAACTCGGCCTCTACTCGGCTGCGCCGCTCTCGGAAGCCAAGGTCGGGCCGGCTTCAGGCCGCCTGCGCCGGAATGTCCTGCGCAGAGCAACGTAGAAGACCGGCGTCAGGAAGAGGCCGAACAACGTCACGCCCAGCATGCCGGAGAACACGGCCGTGCCGAGCGATTGGCGCATTTCCGCGCCAGGCCCGCTGGCGATCACTAGCGGCACCACGCCCAGGATGAAGGCGAATGCCGTCATCAGGATCGGCCGCAGCCGCAGCCGGCAGGCCTCGACAGCCGCCTCGACGGCGTCAAGGCCGCGCTCCTCACCTTGGCGCGCGAACTCGACGATCAGGATCGCGTTCTTCGCCGCCAGGCCGATGAGCACGATCAGCCCGATCTGCACGAGAATGTTGTTGTCGAGACCGCGGAAGGCGACGCCCAAGAGGGCGGCCAGCACGCTGAGCGGGACGATAAGCACGATCGCGAATGGCGTAATCCAGCTTTCGTATAGCGCGGCGAGCACCAGAAAGACGAACAGAACCGACAGGCCGAAGATGAACACCGCCGTGTTGCCGGTCTGTCGCTCCTGGAAGGCGAGTTCAGTCCATTCGAAGGAAGTGCCCTGCGGCAGCGATTCGGCTGCGATCCCCTCCATCAGGTCGAGCGCCGTGCCCGTGGCGACACCCGGCGCTGCATTGCCCTGAAGCGGCACGGAGACATACATGTTGTAGCGTTGCACGAGCGAGGGACCGGTGACGTCGCGGATCTCGACCAGTGTGCCGAGCGGCACCAGGTCGCCGGCCGCCGAGCGCACCTTCAGCTTCAATATGTCGTCGCGATCGATGCGGAAAGCCTGGTCGGCTTGCGCCCGCACCTGGTAGACGCGACCGAATGCATTGAAATCGTTGACATAGGCGGTGCCTAGATTGATCGACAGCGTCTCGAAGATGTTGGGGATCGGCACGTTCAGCATGCGCGCCTTGTCGCGGTCGATCGCCAGGAAGAATTGCGGGCTGGAGGCCGAGAAGGTGGTGAAGACGCCCGTCAACCCGGGCGTCTGGTTGGCCTTGCCGGCGATTTCGTTGGCCAGCGCCAGAATCGGCCGCATGTCGGCGCTGTTGCGCTCCTGGAGCATCATCTTGAAGCCGCCGGAGTTGCCGATGCCCCGCACTGGCGGCGGCGGCAGCGCGATGATGAAGGCCTCCTGGATGCTTTGCAGGCTGCCAAACAGCGTGCCGATGATCTTGTCGGAAGTATCGCCGCTCTCGAGCCGTTCCTCGAAGCTCTTGAATGGCGCGAAGATCACGCCGGAATTGCTGGCGTTGGTGAATGTCGCGCCGTTGAATCCTGCGAAGGCGACGGCATTGGCGACACCCGGCGTCTCGCGGATGATATCCGACGCCTTCTGGATGATTGCGTCCGTTCGGGCGAGCGACGAGCCCTCCGGCAATTGCACGACGACAATCGCATAACCTTGGTCCATGTTCGGGATGAAGCCGCGCGGCACCGTCTGCAGCATGTGATAGGTCGCGTAGAGCAGGCCTGCGAAGACGAGCAGCATGGCGGCAAGCGCCAGAGTCGTGCCGACCAGTCTGTGCACCAGCCACGCATAGCCGTCCGCCATCCTGTCGAACCCGTTGTTGAACCCGTTCGCCAGAGCGCGGCCGAACCTTGCCAGGAAGAAGTTCGAATGTTCCTCGGTGTGCGGCTTGAAAAGCACGCCAGCGAGAGCCGGCGAAAGCGTCAGTGAGTTGAATGCGGAGATCGCGGTGGAGACCGCGATGGTGATGGCGAACTGCAAGTAGAACTGGCCGGAAATCCCGGGAATGAAGGCCGCCGGAACGAAGACGGAGATCAGCACCAGCGAGATCGCGAGGACCGCGTTTCCCACTTCATCCATGGTCTTGTGCGCAGCGGCGCGCGGAGCGAGCCCCAGCCGGATGTTCCGCTCGATATTTTCCACAACCACGATGGCGTCGTCGACAACGATGCCGACCGCCAGCACCAGCCCGAACAGAGTGAGCATGTTGAGCGAGAAGCCGAAGGCTAGCAACACGGCAAGCGTGCCGATCAGCGAGACCGGTATCGCCACGATCGGCACGATCGCCATGCGCCACGACTGCAGGAATACGATGATGACGATCACCACCAGCAGGATCGCCTCGGCGATGGTGACATAGACCTCGTTGATAGATTCGGCGATGAACTCGGTCGGATTGTAGATGATCTCGTAGGCCAGCCCCTTCGGGAAATCCTCCGAAAGCGCCGCGATGGTCTCCTGGATTTCTTCCGCCGAGGCCAAGGCATTGGTGCCCGGCCGCTGGAAGATGCCGAGCGCCACCGCCGCCTTGTTGTTGAGATAGGAATTGGTGACGTAGTCCCTGGCGCCGAGCTCTATGCGCGCCACGTCCTGCAGGGAGATCAAGCGGCCGTCCTCGGTCGACTTGACTATGACATAGCGGAAGTCGCGCGCGTCTTCGAAGCGCCCTTGCGTGGTGACCGTATACTGGAAGGCCGAGCCGTCGCCAATCGGCGGCGCGCCGATCGAGCCACCCGACACCTGGACGTTCTGGTCGCGCAGCGCCTGGACTACGTCGCCTGCGGTCATGCCGTAGGCGGACAGCTTTTCCGGGTCGAGCCAGACGCGCAGCGAATATTCGCGCTCGCCGAAGATCTGCACGTCGCCGACGCCGTCCAGTCTCAGCAGGACGTCGCGCACGCGCGAACGCGCATAATTGGAGACGTAGAGCTGATCATATGTGTCGTCGGGCGACAGCATATGGATGACCATCATCAGGTCGGGCGAACTTTTCGCCGTGGTGATGCCGAGCCGGCGCACCTCTTCCGGCAGGCGCGCTTCGGCGATCGAGACGCGGTTCTGGACCAGCACCTGCGCCGCGTCGAGATCGGTGCCGGGGCGGAAGGTGATGGTGAGCGACATCGAGCCTTCGCCGGAGGAATAGGACGACATGTAGAGCATGTGCTCGACGCCGTTGATTTCCTGTTCGATCGGCGTCGCCACGGTCGCGGCGACCGTCTCGGCGTCGGCGCCCGGATAGGAGGCGCGCACCACGATGGTCGGTGGCGCGATTTCGGGATATTGCGCGACCGGAAGCTGCGTATAGGCGATGCCGCCGACGAGCACGAGCACGATCGAAAGCACCACCGCGAAGATCGGGCGGTTGACGAAGAAATGGGCGAAGTTCATTGCGTCTGCCCTTCGGCTTCAACCTTGGGCGGCAATGTGGTCATCTCGGGCTTGACGGTGACGCCCGGCCGCACTCGCACCAGCCCGTTGGTTACCACGGTCTCTTCGCCGGTGAGGCCCTCGCGGATAACGCGATAGCCGTCGATGCGCGGGCCGGTGCGAACCGGCTTGGCCGAGATCAGGCCTGCCTCGTCGACAACGAAGACGATGCGGCGGTTCTGGTCGGCGCCGATCGCATCGTCAGGCAGAAGCACGCCCGGATGCGGCAGCGAGGCGGGCACGTTGATGCGGCCGAACATGCCCGGCTGCAGCACGCCGTCCTTGTTGTCGAAGCGCGCCCTGACCCGCATTGTGCCGGTAGCTTCGTCCAGACGGTTCTCGGCGAAGTCGAGCTTGCCCTTGAACGTTGCTTCATCACGGTCGGCGACACGGACGACAACATCGACGCCGCCGGCGCCCTCCTGCATGACGCCGCCGCGCTCGCGGGCGTCGCGCGCATAAGCGAAGTAGGACCGCTCATCGATGTCGAAATAGAAGTCGATCGGGTCGATCGAGACGATGGTGGTCAGCACGGTCTGGTCGGCCTGCACCAGATTGCCCGGCGAGACGAGCCGGCGGTTGACCCGGCCGGCAAATGGCGCCTTGATCTCGGTGAATTCGAGATCGAGACTTGCGTTTTCAAGTGCCGCCTCCGCGCCGTCCAGTTGCGCTTGGGCGGCGAGATATTCGCGGCGGCGGTCGTCCAGTGTCGAAACCGGTATGTTGCCTTCGCGCGACAGGGTCTCGGCGCGCTCAAACTGCATCTTGCTGAATTCGACCAGGGTCTTGGCCGAGTCGACCTGCGCCTGCGCCTGGTTCAGCGCCGCCTTGAACGGCCGCTGGTCGATGGTGAACAGGAGGTCGCCCTGCTTGACCAGCGTACCGTCCTGGAAATGGACCTGGTCGAGATAGCCGCCGACGCGGGAGCGCAGCGAAACCTGGTCGACGGCTTCGAAACGGCCGACGAACTCATCGTCCTCGACGATATCGCGCACCACCGGCTTGGCTACCGTGACGACGGGCGCGGGAGGCGCTTCCTGCGCCTGTGCGGCCGGGGCCGCGAGCAAGCTGATCGCCGCGAAGGCCACGGCGGCGAGCCATTTTACAGCGACGTTTCTACTTGAGGGGGCGGCCAGAGAATCGTGGCGGAGGCGTGCAGTATGAACCATGGTTACCCCTCGTAATCGGCTCTTCATGCGAAGTCCGTAACATCTAGGCAGCGGGTGTGCCGCACAAGTCAATTTTTTGAACTGACCATCACAACCGACAGCTTGCCTTGGAACAAACATCGAACATCATCAACGTTGACAAGGAAGCGGCTACGCGGGGAGCGCGAACGCACATCTCGCGTGCGTAGGCATCGCCATGCGCTCGAGCTAAAGCGGATCTGACAAGCCATTGCGATTCCCGTCAAGCGTACGGTGTCCCTCCGCCCGCCCGCGTTTGCGATCCACCAGCGACAAGACCGTCCCGCCTGTACGGAACAGTTTGATCAGCCGGTACGCTGTCGCCTGGCTAAGACCGAGCTCGGCCGCGAGCCCTGCAACATCTCCGGTTGTCGTGCTGCCGGTCCGGCGCTTGAGGAAGTCACGGATCGCATCCGCCCGCCGGCACGCTTCATCCCAAAGCGCCTTCGTCAACCTCGTTGGGGAGTGGATCGCTCTTTGGGAGGCCAATTGCTCGATTGAGCTTTCTCCAGCCCAAACAAAAACCGCCGGATCGCTCCGGCGGGTTTTTGTTTATCGTTAGCTCGTCCGATCAGACCGAATAATACATGTCGTACTCGACCGGATGCGGGGTCATTTCGAAGCGCATCACTTCGGCCATCTTGAGCTCGATGTAGCTGTCGATCTGGTCGTCGTCGAAGACGCCGCCGGCCTTCAGGAAGCCGCGGTCCTTGTCGAGGCTCTGCAGGGCTTCGCGCAGCGAGCCGCAGACGGTCGGGATCTTCTTCAGTTCCTTCGGCGGCAGGTCGTAGAGATCCTTGTCCATCGGCTGGCCGGGATGGATCTTGTTCTTGATGCCGTCGAGGCCGGCCATCAGCATGGCGGCAAAGGCGAGGTAGGGGTTCGCGCCCGGGTCGGGGAAGCGGACCTCGACGCGCTTGGACTTCGGCGACGAGCCGAATGGGATGCGGCAGGAGGCGGAGCGGTTGCGGGCCGAATAGGCGAGCAGCACCGGCGCTTCATAGCCGGGCACCAGGCGCTTGTAGGAGTTGGTCAGCGGATTGGTGAAGGCGTTAATCGCTTTGGCATGCTTGATGATGCCGCCGATGTAAAACAGGCAGCTCTCCGAGAGGCCGGCATATTCATTGCCGGCGAAGGTCGGCTTGCCGCCCTTCCAGATCGACTGGTGGACGTGCATGCCGGAGCCGTTGTCGCCGAAGACCGGCTTCGGCATGAAGGTGGCCGTCTTGCCATAGGCATTGGCGACCTGGTGCACGACGTACTTGTAGATCAGCATCTTGTCGGCGTTGCGGACCAGCGTATCAAACTTGATGCCGAGTTCGTGCTGGGCAGCGGCCACTTCGTGGTGATGCTTTTCGACGCGCACGCCCATTTCGGCGAGCACGGTCAGCATCTCCGAGCGCATGTCCTGCGCAGAGTCGATCGGCGGCACCGGGAAATAGCCGCCCTTGATGCGCGGACGATGACCGAGATTGCCCGTTTCATAGTCGGTGTCGTCGTTGGACGGCAATTCGGTGGAGTCGAGCTTGAAGCCGGTGTTGTACGGGTCGGCCTTGTACTTGACGTCGTCAAAGACGAAGAACTCGGCTTCCGGGCCGACGAAGATCTGATCGCCGATGCCTTCCGCCTTCATGTAGGCTTCGGCCTTCTTGGCGGTGCCGCGCGGGTCGCGGTTGTAGGATTCCCCGGAGATCGGATCGAGGATGTCGCACAGGATGACCATCGTCGACTGGGCGAAGAACGGGTCCATGTGCACCGTCTCGGTGTCGGGCATCAGCACCATGTCGGACTCGTTGATCGCCTTCCAGCCGGCGATGGAGGACCCGTCGAACATGACGCCGTCGGCAAACATGTCTTCCTCGACCTCAACGACATCCATCGTCACGTGCTGCAGCTTGCCCTTCGGATCTGTGAAGCGCAGGTCAACGAATTTCACATCGTTGTCCTTGATCTGCTTCATGATGTCTTTGGCTGTCGTCATGTCATGTTTCCCTGTCTGATGACGTTTCGAGGAAATGATCTGAAATCAGAAACCTCAGACCGCGTCCATCCCTGTTTCGCCGGTGCGGATGCGCACGACTTCCTCGATGTTGGAGACGAAGATCTTGCCGTCGCCGATGCGACCGGTCTGAGCGGCTTTGCGGATGGCTTCGATCGCGCCTTCGACCGCGTCGTCACCGAGCACGACTTCGATTTTCACCTTTGGCAGAAAATCGACGACATATTCGGCGCCGCGATAGAGTTCGGTATGGCCCTTCTGGCGGCCAAAACCCTTGGCCTCCGTAACGGTTATGCCTTGCAGCCCGGCCTCCTGAAGCGCTTCCTTCACTTCGTCTAGCTTGAACGGCTTGATGATCGCTTCGATCTTTTTCATGTAAAAAGTGGCCTCCACTGCCAAAAAGACGGGTTGTGAGCCCCGCTTGCGCCTCCTTCAAGCACGAACTGTGCCAATTTGAGGGGATTCGAAGCGGTATTACGCGATTTCGGTGCCATGCCGCGTCAGGATGTGATTTCGCGTCATTCGCTGCGTTGGATGCGTCATGGATATTGGGAACCTACACATTGTCGGCGCTTCCGTCTGCACAATAATTGAGCAGATCGGACACATCGCAGGCAAATTCTGTATCGGCGGCGTCATTGTCCCCAACGAAGTGCTTATAGATTGCGCCATCTCGGCGCCCGTTTGCTTTAGAGCCGAAAACTGGACAATCTTTGAACACAAGCACCGGGGTTTGAACACAGGGATCAGGCCTGAGCCAATGCGGATCGGCAGTCCATGAACAACGAGCTTTTGTCTCCGGCCGAGATGACCGAGGCCGACCGGCTGGCGATCGCCACCGGACCACGCGACGGCATCGGCCTGATGCGCAGTGCAGGGGCCGCGGTCGCTGCGGTGGTGCTCGCCCATTTCCCGGCTGCCAGACGGGTCCACGTCCTGTGCGGTCCCGGCAACAACGGCGGCGACGGCTACGTCGTCGCCAAATTGCTGCATGACAGCGGCGTCGACGTAGCCGCGTGGGCGTCCGGCTCACCTAGGCCTGGCAGCGACGCGGCGCTCGCTGCTTCGGAGTGCCCGGTCAGGCCTCGGCCGCTGTCGGCGTTTATTGCCGAGGCAGGTTCGATCGTGGTCGACGCGCTCTATGGGGCAGGGCTGTCCAAGCCGCTGTCCGGTGATGCCGCCAGGGCGGTCGAGGTCGCGACAGAACTGAACCTGCCTGTCGTCGCGGTCGATCTCCCCTCGGGCGTGTCAGGCGAGAGCGGCCAGAGTCTCGGGCAGGCATTCCGCGCCCGAATCACGGTGACGTTCGCGCGAAAAAAGCCTGGCCATCTGCTGTTGCCTGGGCGCGAAATGTGCGGCGAGCTGGTGCTTGCCGACATCGGCATCGGCGACGGCATCATTGCGCAGCTTGAACCGCGAACCTTCGAGAACACCCCGCTGCTTTGGATAGGGAATTTCCCGGTTCCAGCCGTCGACGCCCATAAGTACAAGCGCGGCCATGTCGGCGTTTTTTCCGGCGGGCCATCGGCGACGGGCGCCGCACGGCTGTCGGCGCTTGCCGCGGCCAGAAGCGGGGCAGGGGCGGTGACCGTGCTATCGCCGGCGAACGCCATGCAGGTTAACGCCGCGCATCTGACCTCGATCATGCTGCATAAGGCCGACACAATCGCGGACGTGAAGGAATTCATCGGCCACCGGCCGTCGGCTTTTGTCCTCGGACCCGGATTTGGCGTTGGTGAAAAAACACGGGATTTTGCTCTCGGCGTGCTGGCCACCGAGCAGCGGCCAGACGGAAAGGTCGACGGGCTGGTGCTCGATGCCGATGGCATCACATCGTTTCGCGATGCGCCGAACGCTTTGTTCGAAGCCGCCCGTCGTTCGAACGCGCCGGCGCTGGTGCTGACGCCGCATGAGGGCGAATTCGCCAGGCTGTTTCCGGACATCGCCGGAGACAACAACCTTTCCAAGCTGGCCAAGGCGCGCACTGCCGCCGAGCGCGCCGGCGCCATCGTCGTCTACAAGGGCGCGGACACCGTGATCGCGACGCCCGATGGTAGAGCGGCAATCAACGGCAATGGCGCACCATGGCTGGCCACCGCCGGGTCGGGCGACGTGCTGGCGGGCATCATTGCCGGCCTCCTGGCGCAAACTATGCCGGCTTTCGAAGCCGCTTGCGCGGCGGTCTGGATCCATGCCGAGGCCGGCAGCCGTTTCGGACCTGGGCTGATCGCCGAAGACTTGCCGCTGGCGCTGCTGCCGGTGCTGCGCGAGCTTGCAGAAAATCGCAATGGGATGATCGCTGGATGAACCGCTGGCTCGCCTTGATCGCTGTAATTTTCGCCGCCCTCTTCACAGCCAATTTCGCGCGTGCCGAAGGTCCGGTGATCATCGTAGACGATCCGGCCGTGCTTGCGGCCCTCGACAGTAGAGGCTTTGGTTTCGCCGGCATTTTCGGCGTGGATGGCAAGGGCGACCTGAAGACGCTCTATGACAAGGCGCCGGCCTATCACCAGATCGTCGAAACGGTTGCCGGCGATGTCGCTGCGCTGCGGGCCGAGATGAAGGCTGGCGGGCGGCCGCTCTACGAAGTCACCGACGGCAATGTCGGCCGCATCATGGACATGCGCTGGCTGAAGACCGACGCCGCGCGCTTCCGGCTGGTCGGTGTCGTCAACCGGCTCGATCGGCGCGATTTCGCCGAGATGCGGGGTGACGGAAGCTGCGGCGAGGTGCGTTTCATCTATCGCCTTGCCTACAGCTTCAAGAAAAACGGCAAGGTTCTGGCCTCGCGCCTGCCGTTTAATTTCAATGCCATCTACAGCGCCGCGCCGGACGCCGATGGCGGCTGCGTCGGCGTTGCCGGGCGATGGACGCCGCAGCTCGATGAAACCGTCGATACCGGCTGGCTCATCGGCGGGCCGCTTGAAAAGGGCGGGCTGAGCTTCAAGCAGCTCGAGCTCAACGCCCAGGTGGTGCGCTTTCCCTCCGGCCAGGAGACCGAATTCGGCGGACAGGCCGCCTATCTCATGCGGATTTTCGGCATCGACGGCGCCGAAGTCAGCGACAGGCCGCTGGAAAACACGCCTGACGTGGCGCTGCTGTCGGAAGACGCCGCGCTGAAGCAAAGACTCGCCGACTACATCGGCGCCAATCTCACGGCAGTCGATCTCGGCGTCTACGAAATCCCGGATGAATTCCTGGCGAAGAAAATCATCTCTTGGTCGACCTTTGGCAGCGCAAGGCAGGCCAACCACCCATTCACGCCGCTTTTCCAGCCCGCGGATTTTTCTGGGCTAGACTATTCCGCGCTGAGACTGGTGCGCACGCCGGAAGCGCTGGTCGAGCGGCTGGACAATGGCGCCTGCCAAGGTTGCCATCAGGCGGGTTCGACCGCCGGTTTCCATTTCATCGGTCTCGACGACAAGACGACCTCGCCGCTGAACCGCATCGAGGTCGGCATCTCGCCGCATCTTCATGCCGACGTGCCGCGGCGCGAGGCTTGGCTGCGCGCGACCGCCGAAGGCAAGGAGCCGAACCGCTTCCGCCCGCTGTCCTTCGCGCCGCCGGCCGCATGGAAGGACGCTGGCGAGGTCGCTTACGCACCGGCCGAGATGGCGATGCCATGTCTGATGCCGGAGGATGCGGCCCGTTTCGGCACGACTTGGCAATGCGGCGGTGGCACCGTCTGCACGCCGCTGGCGACTGCGTCGGGGCTGCGGACCAAATTGGCGCAGTGCCTGCTGCCCAAGGATAGTAAAAAGATGTTTTCCGGCCATCCATGCCTGACCGGCTCGATCACCAGCAATCCGGCGCAGCCTTTCAACGATCGCTACAGCATATCAGGCCAGTTCGCCGCCTTCGCGACCGACATTTCGCGCACCGCCTATACCTGCCGCCCTCCGAAGATCGGCGTGCCGGCCGGCATCGCCTATCGCGGCTGCGACGACAAGGATCGTGCCTTTGCCGGCTTCAAGCCGGGCAAGCCGATGCCGAACGAGATCTGTGGGCTGGTCGGCGGCAAGAAATTCGACATTTGCGTGGCGACCAACAATTTCGACCAGTGCCTCGGCGGCGCGGTCAATCGCGGCAACCGGCCGGCCTGCTCGGCCGATCATTTCTGCCGCGAGGATTATATGTGCCAGTCGCTACCTCCGGACACGCCGGGCGCCGCTAAGGTGAAAGGCATCGGCTTCTGCTCGCCGACCTATTTCATCTTCCAGATGCGCATCGACAACCACGCGACGCCTTGGGCGGGCGCCGTCCGCGCGACGATGGGAGCTGGGTTCGGAGCGGCGGCAGCAGAGTGAGCTTTTGCTGCAGCCGCCTTCGCGCTGCCAGCGATGTCACAGTGGAATGTTGTCGTGCTTCTTCCAGGGGTTCTGCATATCCTTGTTGCGCAGCATGCGGAGCGCACGCGCAATGCGGCGACGGGTCGAATGCGGCATGATCACCTCGTCGACATAGCCGCGCTCGGCGGCGACGAAAGGCGACAGGAAGCGATCCTCGTAAGCCTTTGTATGCGCTGCGATCTTCTCCACATCGCCGATGTCCTTGCGATAGATGATCTCGACCGCGCCCCTGGCGCCCATGACCGCGATCTGCGCCGTCGGCCAGGCATAATTCATGTCGCCGCGCAGATGCTTTGACGCCATCACGTCATAGGCGCCGCCATAGGCCTTTCGGGTGATGACGGTGATCTTCGGAACCGTCGCTTCGGCATAGGCGAATAAAAGCTTGGCGCCATGCTTGATCAGCCCGCCATATTCCTGTGCGGTGCCGGGCAGGAAGCCTGGAACGTCGACGAAGGTGACGATCGGAATCGAGAAGCAGTCGCAGAAGCGCACGAACCGCGCCGCCTTGCGGCTGGCGTCCGAATCGAGCACTCCGGCCAGTACTATCGGTTGGTTGGCGACGAAGCCGACCGTGCGGCCTTCGACGCGCCCGAAACCGGTGACGATGTTTTTCGCAAAATTCTGCTGGATCTCGAAGAAGTCACCCTCGTCGGCAACTTTAAGGATCAACTCCTTGATGTCATAGGGTTTGTTGGCATTGTCGGGGATCAGCCGGTCGAGCGACAGATCGTGATCGGTGACCGACTGGTAGCATTCGATCTCAGGGATATCAGCCGTGTTGGAGGCCGGCAGCAGATCGACCAGCCGGCGCATCTGCAGCAACGCCTCGACGTCATTGTCGTAAGCGCCGTCGGCGATCGAGGACTTCGTCGTGTGGACTGAGGCGCCACCAAGGCTCTCGGCGGTCACCGTTTCGTTGGTGACCGTCTTCACCACGTCTGGCCCGGTGACGAACATGTAGGAGGTGTCGCGCACCATGAAGATGAAGTCCGTCATGGCAGGCGAATAGACGTCGCCGCCGGCGCAAGGGCCCATGATCAGTGAAATCTGCGGGATGACACCAGAGGCCAGCACATTGCGTTGAAAAATCTCGGCATAGCCGCCGAGTGCCGCCACGCCTTCCTGGATGCGGGCGCCGCCGGCGTCGTAGAGACCGATGATCGGCGCGCGGTTGCGCAGTGCCATCTCCTGCACCTTGACCACCTTTTCGGCGTGGGCCTCGGAGAGCGAGCCGCCGAACACGGTAAAGTCCTTGGCGAAGACATAGACCGGGCGGCCGTTGACGGTACCCCAGCCGGTGACGACGCCGTCGCCGGCGATCTTGGTCTTCTCCATACCGAAATCGGTCGAGCGATGCTCGACATACATGTCGAACTCCTCGAACGAGCCCTCGTCGAGAAAGACGTCGATGCGTTCACGCGCGGTGAGCTTGCCCTTCTTGTGCTGAGCGTCGATACGGGCCTGGCCGCCGCCCATGCGCGCCATGTCGCGGCGGCGCTCGAGTTCCTTCAGCACGTCCTTCATCGGTCGATCCTCAAAACGGAAAGCTGATTTGTGGTAGTCATGGCGGCAAGGGAGCGCAAGCGCCGCTTTTGTCATCGATTTGCTGCGCTGCAACATGATGCCCCTTGCATTCCGCGGCGAACTGGGCCATATGCGGCGACATAGGCGCTTGGGCCGGGAGTCTCCGGCCTTCTCGACGAATGAGACTGGTTGCGTCTGTTTTCCCTCTTTCCGACATATCGGCAAGGCGGTGAAAAAGCCCCGTGGCATGATGCCTGCGGGCACGACAGCGCAGCCGAGTGGACGTTTACGTCCGCCCGCCTTGTCGTTTCATATCAATTTTTTCGACGGCAGGTTGCGCCCTGCCGCCATCGATGTTTGCGGCCACAGGCCGCGTGAAAGAAGACTATTTTGACCAACGAAAACACTTTTGCCGGTAACACGACTTCGACCGGTAACACTGCGGAACTCACCGGTTTCGCAGCGCTTGGAATTTCGGGCGCGCTGCTCAAGGCGACCCATGGCGCCGGCTTTACCGAGCCGAAGCCGATCCAGACCCAGGCGATCCCGCCCCAGATGGAAGGCCGTGACATCTTCGGCATCGCCCAGACCGGCTCCGGCAAGACGGCGGCCTTTGCGCTGCCGATCCTGTCGAAAATCATCGCGCTCGGCACCAAGCGCCGTGCAAAGACCACACGTGCTCTGATCCTGGCGCCGACGCGCGAGCTCGCCGTACAGATCGAAGACACCATCAAGATTCTCGCCAAGGGGGCGCATGTCTCGACCGCGCTCGTGCTCGGCGGCGTCTCACGCTTCAGCCAGGTCAAGAAGGTTGCACCCGGTGTCGACATCCTGATCGCCACGCCGGGCCGCTTGACCGATCTAGTGCGCGAGGGTGACCTTATTCTCTCCGACACCAAATGGCTGGTGCTGGACGAGGGTGACCGCATGCTCGACATGGGCTTCATCAACGACGTCAAGCGCATCGCCAAGGCGACCGCGCCCGACCGTCAGACGGTGCTGTTCTCTGCGACTATGCCGAATGAAATCGCCGAGCTGGCGAAAGGCCTGCTGAAGAATCCGATCCGCGTCGAAGTGGCACCGCAAAGCACCGCGGCGGCCGAGATCGTGCAGGGCGTCGTCTTCGCCCGCACCAAGCAGAAGCGCCAGGTGCTGTCCAAGATGCTCGCCGACGAGGCGATGAAGTCCGTCATCATCTTTTCGCGCACCAAGCATGGCGCCGACAGGGTGACCAAGGACCTCGAGCGCGACGGCTTCAAGGCCGCCGTCATCCACGGCAACAAGTCGCAGAACGCCCGCCAGAAGGCGCTGAACGATTTCCGCGAGGGTTCGGTGCGCATTCTTGTGGCGACCGACATCGCGGCGCGCGGCATCGACGTGCCCGGCATCAGCCACGTGGTCAATTTCGACCTGCCGGACGAGGCGGAGAGCTATGTTCACCGCATCGGCCGCACCGGCCGCAACGGCATGGACGGAATCGCGATCACACTTTGCGATCCGTCCGAGAACAGCAAGCTGCGCCAGGTCGAGCGCATCATCCGCACCAAGCTGCCGATCGTCGCCGACCATCTCGGCAGTCCCGACCCAGTGCGCAATCCGGCTGAAAAGAACGAGCGCTTCGAGCCGGCCAATGACCGCAACGACCACAATGGCCGTCGCGACGGCCGGCGGCCCGGGGGCCAGAACAACGGCTTCGGCAAGAAGCGCTTCGGCGACAAGCCGGCTTTTGCCGGTGAGCGCAAGCCGGAAGGCGCCAAGCCTTTCAAGGGCAACAACAAGCGTCGTTTCGGTGGCAAGCGCCCGGCAGCGCGGGCTGCGTAATCACATAGGTGCACCCGGCCGAGCCTATCGGCTCGGCTGCTCACAATAAAAAAGGCGATCGGAGCGATGCTTCGGTCGCCTTTTTCGCCTGAGGCCTAAACCTTGCCCAGATGCTTTGGCCAGAATTCCTGGTGGACTTCGGCGGCTTCGTCTTCGAGGTTCGTCGGGCCAACTACAGTGACGGCACGCGCGCCGGTCTGCAACACTGCCCGGCTAGGCACATTTAACCCGATCCCAGCAATCTCGCCGAGCCGCGTTTCGGAGCACGCAAACACCATACGCCCAATACCCGACCAGTAGATCGCCCCGGAGCACATCGCGCACGGCTCAGTGCTGGTGTAGAGCGTGCAGTCAGCGAGAAAAGCAGGGTCGTAGTGCTGCGCCGCCAGTTTAACCAAGTTCATCTCGGCGTGATTTGTCATATCGTGGCCGGTGAAGACGCTGTTTTCGGCGCGCAGGATAACTTCGCCGTCCTTTACCAGCACCGAGCCAAATGGTTCGTCGCCGTTTGCCATCGCGGATTTCGAGAGCGCAATCGCCCCGCGCAGAAACGGCTCGTGATTTTCCATGAGAACCCCCGAGAGTTAGAGCGGGATGATCTTCCCTCGGATCGGAGGGATTTCCAAGGGCTGCAAATCAGATTCAAGATCGGTGATCTGCATCGCTGCAACCGTCATCTCCTGGCTCTAGGCAATGAGTGCTGAGGCTAATTCACCACCGCCTCCACCCACACCACAATGCGCTGCGCAAGGAAAGCTGTCGTTGCTGGCGACAGCGCGTCACCGGCAATGACGTGGTTATCCCGATCGCCGGTATCATCGACCGGCACCAGTTCGTGCGCGGCGCCCCAGCGCCCGGCAATTTCACGGGTGCGGTCGGGCCGCACGATCGTGTCCGAATCCGAAAAGATGAACAGGGCAGGGATGGTCGCCTTCTCCACCGGCGCGCCATAGGCAAGCTCGGTCAGCGCCACCATCGGTAACACAGCCGCGACCGGATAGCGGTAGGTCCAGAATTTCTCGTGCAGCGCGTTGCGTGGCACGAAGCTGCGCTCCTTGCCGGCGACCAGCTCGGCGATTGCTCGGCCCCACGGCATGGTCAGAAGTTCGGCGCCGGAAGCCTTGACACCGAAATTCGGAGAGATGAACGCGATTGCCGCCACCCCGTCCGATGCGCCTGGCTGCGTCGCGGCCCAGGCCGCCAGCGAGCCGCCGGTCGAGGTCGCGATGACGATCACCTTGTCGCCGATCGCCCGGCCGATGGCGAGCGCTTCCTCATAATCGTTGATCCAGGCGTTGACGCTGCCTTCGGCCATTGCGGCACCGCCCTGTCCGTGGCCGGTGAGCCGGGTGTAGTAAAGATTGGCATCCAGCTGGTCGGCCACCTCGTCGGGCAGCGGACGAACCTCGCCCTTCGACGCCGAAAAGCCGTGGATATAGACGATCGCGAGCGGCGTCCTGGCACGAACCATCGGGTTGGCCCAGATGATTTCCTTCTCCAGCCCATCGTAAATGTCCGGTAAGGCAGCCTCGTTGCGTGCCAGATAGGCCTGCGGATCGTCGCCGATCGCGGAGGCATTGAAGCGTATCGTGGTGTCGACCGGTACACGCGGGCCAAGCGAGAAAGCGAGGACGAGGATGAGGGCGAGACCCAATATCGCAAGCACGATCCGTCGCCCCATCGCAGACTCCACGCATCAATTCTCAATCTATGGCCGCAAAATGCAAACAGGCAACGGGATCCCGCCCCGGGGCGGGATCGCCAACTTTATGGCCGGCCTATTCGCTCGGAGGCTTGCGGTCGAAATTCAGCGGACGTGACTTCCAGCGGGTCGCGGTGCTGATGAACCATCGGCAGAATGGTCGCGGCAGGATGCTGAGCAGCTTCAGGCCCCAGCTTAGGCGACGCGGGAAGGTGACTTCGAAGCCGCCGGATTTGATGCCGCGCGCGATGCGGCGCGAGGCTCGATTGACGGGCATCAGCGCGGGCATCGGCAGCAAGTTCTTCTCGGTCAGCGGCGTGTCGACGAAGCCCGGGTTCATCACCTGAATGCGCACGTTCATCTTATCAAAGTCGTATTTCAGCGACTCCGCCAGGATATTGATCGCCGCCTTGGTGCCGCCATAAGCGGCCGTAGTCGGCCAGCCGAAATAGGCGGTGACCGAACCGACCAGCACGACATGGCCGCGGGCGCGGACGCGCATGCGTTCTATGACCGGCACCAGGCCATTGATGATGCCGAAGTAATTGACATCGAAGGACTGGCGAAACCCGCGGACGGTGAGGTCTTCGCCCGGGGTCGCGATATAGTTCCCGGCATTGAAGACGGCCAAGACGATGGGGCCGAGATCCTTCTCGATCGCCGCGACCGTCTTTGCCATGCGCGTCTCGTCGGTGACGTCGCAGGGATAGGCCGTGACATGGCCCGGCATCTGCGCCGTCTCGACAACCAGCGAGTCGATCGGATCGTCGTCGAGCGCCGTCACCGCGACGGTATAGCCTTGAGCCGCAAGGTCCTTGGCCAATGAACGGCCGATGCCGCTGCTGCCGCCCGTGACCCAGGCGACGCCGTGCTTCGGGTTGGCCCGATAGAGTGTCATGCTATGCCCTGCGACATTGTCTTAGCTTGTGCTCTAGCGGTGAAGAAATCGAATGGAAAGAGCGCTTTTCAGCGCGAGCTTCAAATGAATACCGGAACGCGACGTCTGCTTTCAGGAAATTGCACCCCAGAAATGCCGCTGGACCAGACAAATTCTTGCCTTGAAACCGAAGCTTCGGGTTTCTAGGGTTCCGCCGCAAGCATAAAGGAATCTCCATGCCCCGTTCTGTGATCGAAGCGATCGGCAACACACCTCTGATTCGCCTCAACAAAGCCTCGGAAGAAACCGGCTGCGAGATCCTGGGCAAGGCCGAATTCATGAATCCGGGCCAGTCGGTCAAGGACCGCGCCGGGCTGTTCATCATTCGCGACGCCGAGCAGCGCGGGCTCTTGAGGCCAGGCGGGATCATCGTCGAGGGAACGGCTGGCAACACCGGTATCGGACTGACGCTGGTTGCCAAGGCACTTGGTTATCGCACCGTGATCGTCATTCCCGACACGCAGAGCCAGGAGAAGAAGGACACGATCAAATTGCTCGGCGCCGAGCTGATCGAGGTGCCTGCCGTTCCCTACAAGAACCCTAACAATTATGTGAAACTGTCGGGTCGTCTGGCCGAGCAGATGGCGAGGTCCGAGCCGAACGGCGCGATCTGGGCCAATCAGTTCGATAACGTCGCCAACCGTGACGGCCACATCCGCACTACGGCGGAAGAAATCTGGGCCCAGACCGGCGGCAAGGTCGATGGCTTCGTTTCCGCCGTCGGGTCTGGCGGAACGCTGGCCGGCGTTGCGCTCGGGCTGAAAGCCAAAAACAAGGACGTGAAGGTCGCGCTCGCCGATCCGCTGGGTGCCGCACTCTATAGTTTTTACACCAGCGGTGAGCTGAAATCGGAAGGCAGCTCGATCACCGAAGGCATCGGGCAGGGGCGGATCACCGCCAATCTGGAAGGGTTCACGCCGGATTTCTCCTTCCAAATTCCGGACGGGGATGCGCTGCCGATCGTCTTCGACCTAATCCAGGAGGAGGGCCTGTGCGTCGGCGGCTCGACCGGCATCAACATTGCCGGCGCGATCCGGTTGGCGCGTGAAATGGGTCCCGGCCACACCATCGTGACCGTGCTTTGCGACTACGGCACGCGCTATCAGTCGAAATTGTTCAACCCGGAATTCCTGCGCGAAAAGAAACTGCCGGTGCCGGGTTGGATGGAACAGCGAAGCACAATTTCGGTGCCGTTCGAAAAGGTGGCGTGATGGCTTACAGGACGGATGCCCTGTTTCGCGACGACGCCTATCTCAGGGCGGCTGATGCCGTCGTTGTCGCCGTCAACCACCGTGGCGGCATCATTTTGGACCGGACGATCTTCTATGCCACGTCGGGCGGGCAGCCGGGCGATACTGGCACTCTCGAACGCGCCGACGGCAGCCTGATCGCTGTTGCCGCCACCATTACCGGCGAGACCAAGGACGAGATCATTCATGTGCCGCCGCCTGAGCAGGCGGTGCTTGAGATCGGCGAGCCGGTAAAGCTCGCCGTCGATTGGGAGAGGCGGCATCTGCTGATGCGCATGCACACAGCCTGTCATTTGCTTACCGTCGCATGCCCATTCCCGATCACCGGCGCCTCGGTTTCCGAGGACGACAGCCGCGTCGACTTCGATATTCCGGATGCCGGCTTCACTAAGGAAGACGTGACGGCCAGGCTGATGGAGCTGGTGCGAGCCGACCACCCGGTCTTTGTCAGGCTGATCACTGACGAGGAACTGGCGGCCAATCCGGGACTGGTGAAATCCAAGAATGTTCGGCCACCCATCGGCACCGGCAAGATCCGCCTGGTCTGCATCGGCGAGAACGCCTCGATCGACAGCCAGCCTTGCGGCGGCACCCATGTGATGAGCACTGGAGAAGTCGGCGAGATCCATATCGGCAAAATCGAGAAGAAGGGTCGCGAAAACCGGCGCTTCCGAATACGCTTTGGTCCGATGCCCACGGCTTGATATATAGATTGCCGAAGGCGGGGCAGGAGAAGAAAAATGGCCGAAGACAGTCCTTTCACCGTCGATGCGGACTGGTTGCAGAAGCGCCTCGGCGAG
The DNA here is from genome assembly GCF_040545535.1 of Mesorhizobium robiniae. Classification (NCBI taxonomy): domain Bacteria; kingdom Pseudomonadati; phylum Pseudomonadota; class Alphaproteobacteria; order Hyphomicrobiales; family Phyllobacteriaceae; genus Mesorhizobium; species Mesorhizobium robiniae. The sequence continues at coordinate 233,573 of NZ_JBEPMC010000006.1, read as the reverse complement.
CCTGGCCTGACCATCGTCGATGCCTCGTGGTATCTGCCGGCACAGAAGCGCAACGCGCGCGCCGAATACGATGCAGCGCACATCCCAAACGCCCGCTTCCTGGACCAGGATGCGATCTCGGATCCCGATTCCCCGCTGCCGCACACATTGCCGTCGCCGCAGCATTTCGCCCAATATGTCGGCGCCATGGGTGTTTCGGTCGACGACACCATCGTCGTCTATGACGGTCCGGGTTTTTTCTCGGCGCCGCGCGCGTGGTGGATGTTCCGCGTCATGGGCGTGTTCCAAGTCTACATATTGGACGGCGGCTTCGACCGCTGGAAGGCAGACGGACGGCCGGTGACGTCGGAGCCGACGAAGATCGCGCCTGGGGTGTTCCATGCCGACTTCGATGCCGCTCGCGTCGCCAGCCTTGCCGACATGCGCCGGATCGTCGAGACCGGGGAAAGCCAGATCGCCGATGCACGTTCGCCTGGCCGGTTTGCCGGTACCGAGCCTGAACCTCGCGCCGGCATCCGTTCAGGCCACATGCCCGGCGCGCACAATGTGCCGGTTGCGGCACTTGCCGAGAACGGCGAATTGCTGTCGAAAGACCGTTTGCGCAAGGTGATCGAGGACGCCGGCATCGACCTGTCGAAGCCGGTTATCACCTCTTGCGGCTCAGGCATCACCGCGGCAGCGATCACGCTGGCGCTCGAGTCGCTCGGCCATACCGACAATAGGCTCTACGACGGCTCATGGACCGAATGGGGCGGGCTTGGCGATACGCCCGTGGTGACGGGCAAGGACTGACGGTGATGGAAAACGGAGCGCTTGAGGACATCGAGGTCACGGTAACGTTTCTCGAAATGCATGTGCCGCCGGCCTATTCGCCGCCGCTGCCGTACAATCGCCAGATCGCGTTGCTGAAGACCAAGGACATTCCGCTGCATTTCTACCGCTATTTGATGGATCGGGTGGGCCGCAAATGGCACTGGGTCAACGTGCTGCGGCTGAGCGACGAGGAGTTGTCCGCAGGCATTCACCGCGAGGACCGCGACATAAGGGTGCTGTATCTCGATGGCGCGCCGGCCGGTTTCTTCGACCTCAAGCCGCATCTGCCGGAGGAAGTGGAACTCGCCTATTTCGGTATGATGGAGCACGCGACCGGGCAAGGCATCGGCCGCTGGTTCCTCGGTGCGGCGATCGCCGCCGCCTGGTCGCACGGCCCAAGGCGGGTGACGGTTCAGACCTGCACGCTCGATCATCCGGCGGCATTGCCGCTTTACCAGAAACTCGGCTTTGCGCCGGTGGCGCAAAAGAAGGAGATCGTTCATCCAATGGCCTTCGCCGAGCGGGCGGCCAGTGTCATGCGACCGTGATTTCTCCCGAAAACTGAACTTGTTGTTCATCAATGCTTCAGCTTGTCTTTGCCATCTTGCCGGAATGATCAATGCGGCCGAGGCCGAAGGAGAAAGACATGCTGACCCGACGCAGATTTGCCGCCGCGCTGATTGCGGCACTTGCCGTGCCGACCGTTGCCGCCGCCCAGGCGACCACGCCTTCGGCAGCGACGATCGAGCGTCAGCTCGAGGCAGCGCCCCGAGTTAAGCTGCGCCCGAACCAGCGTGTCACCATCCGCGAATTCAAGAGGCGGCCGGACCTGCGGCGCATGGCCCGTTCGATCGATATCCAGTCGATCAATTTCGCGTTTGGCTCGGCAGCCATTTCCAGCTCGCAATACGGCAAGATCGAAAACATCGCCGATGCGCTTCAGCGCATCCTGCGGCGCGATCCCGGTGCCCGCGTGCTGATCGAAGGCCATACCGACGCGGTTGGCTCCTTCCAGTCGAACCAGATCCTGTCCGAACGGCGCGCCGCCGCCCTGAAGCGCACCCTGGTGCGCGAATTCGGCGTGCCAGGCTATGCGCTCGAAACCGTCGGCTACGGCGAGGAGTTTCTGCTGGTGCAAACGCAGAACGAGAATTGGCGCAATCGCCGGGTGACGCTGCGCCGCTTCGACGACTTCATCCGCTGAGCCTGTCCGAAAAACAGCATTGGCGGCCATCTGAGGCGTCTTCTGCGCTGCCGGTGCCATGGAGCTGGCAGGGATCACAGGGTTGGGCGCGGTCTCGATGCCCTGATGGACCGATCCAGCTTGGCAGGAATCGGGTGGGAAGCGCTGGCGCAGCGGCGTAATTTCCGGTCGACGACACCGGAGATTTCGCCATGACTATCCAGTTCAAAGCCTTGCCCACGGAAGATGTCAGAGCCTTGCAGCGCGGCGGGCCGGACGCCTACGGCCTGACACCGGAACGGAAAATATCCGACGGTGATGGCGTGCCTTGCCGTCACTGTCTGAACAACGTGGCCGCCGGCGAAGCCTATCTGATCCTGGCCTATCGGCCATTCCCGGAATTGCAGCCTTATGCCGAGACCGGGCCGATCTTCCTGCATGCCGAGGAATGCGAGCGCGCTGCCGAAGTCGAGGCGCTTCCCGAAATGCTCGAAAGCACCGACTACATCGTGCGCGGCTACGGCAAGGACGACCGCATCGTCTATGGCAGCGGCGGCGTCATTCCAACGGGCGCTATCGCTGCGCGGGCAGAGACGTTGTTCGAGCGCGACGACATCGCCTATGTGCATGTCCGCTCGGCGCGCAACAATTGCTATCAGTGCCGGATCGAGCGCGCGTAACGAGCCGGCGGTATTCAGCTGTCGTACGCCTGTCGCAATCTCGCGTTAGAAAAACACTGTCGATCGATTTGCCGACCGCGGATGAACCGGCGGGAAGTCTCGACATCCGAGGAAGCGGGGCTTTGGCTCCGCTTTTTTGTTGCCCCGCGCTACCGCCCCGGATTTCTCCTCCCCCAAAGAAAAAGCCCACCGGTCTTTCCGGCGGGCTTTTACTGTTGTCTGGACGGCTCTAGTTGAACTCATACTAGCACCTGCCCGCGCTGGCGGCTGTAACAAAAAAGCCACGGGCAAAGTCGCTCAATGAATCGCAAACCGTGAAATCTGCTGGTGGAAAACAGAGCCGCCAGGGGCGGCTCTGTTGGGAGAGGGATCAGCGGCGATCAGGCGGCGAGGACGGCCTTCGGCTCAACCAATTCATAGCCGAGTGCTTCGGCCACCGCCCGGTTGGTGATCTTGCCCTTGTGGACATTCAGGCCGTTGCGCAGATGATGATCGTCGATCAGCGCCTTCAGGCCCTTGTCGGCGAGCTGCAGGCCGTAATGCAGCGTCGCGTTGTTGAGCGCATGGGCCGAGGTGACCGGCACCGCGCCAGGCATGTTGGCGACGCAATAATGGATGACGCCGTCGACCTCATAGGTCGGTTCGGCATGGGTCGTGGCGTGCGAGGTCTCGAAGCAGCCGCCCTGGTCGATGGCGACGTCGACCAGCACGGAGCCTTTCTTCATGCCCGACAGCATCTCGCGCGAGACGAGTTTCGGCGCAGCGGCACCCGGGATCAGCACGGCCCCGACGACGATGTCGGCCGAAAAACATTCCTCTTCCAGTGCCTCGACGGTCGAATAGCGGGTATGGACGCGGCCGGCAAAGAGATCGTCAAGCTGGCGCAGGCGCGGGATCGAGCGGTCGATGATGGTAACGTCGGCGCCAAGGCCAGCCGCCATCCGGGCGGCATGCAGGCCGACGACGCCGCCGCCGAGCACAGTGACCTTGCCGGGCAATACGCCGGGTACACCGCCGAGCAGCACGCCGCGGCCGCCATTGGCCTTCTGCAGGGCGGTAGCGCCGGCCTGGATCGACAGCCGACCGGCGACTTCCGACATCGGCGCCAGCAGCGGCAGGCCGCCGCGGTCGTCAGTGACGGTCTCGTAGGCGATGGCCGTCACGCCCGAGGCCAGCAGGCCCTTGGTCTGCTCCGGGTCCGGCGCGAGATGGAGATAGGTGTAGAGGATCTGGCCCTCGCGAAGCTGAACCCATTCGTTGGGCTGCGGCTCCTTGACCTTGACGATCATGTCGGACTTGGCAAACACGTCGGCGGCTGTCTTGGCGATGGTGGCGCCAGCGGCGCGATAAGCGTTGTCGTCGGCGCCGATGCCGGCGCCAGCACCGGTCTCGACCAGCACCTCATGGCCATGCGCGACATATTCACGGACCGAACCTGGCGTCAAACCAACGCGGTATTCGTGGTTTTTGATTTCCCGAGGGCAGCCGACGCGCATGTTTTTCTCCTGATCCAGCCCTTTTGGGGCGTGTTCCCTGTTTAGAGATAGTGAACCACGAATCGTCCCGTAAGTGTTTGCGAATGCGCTTGCGCAGAAAGGCGCGGCTCGATAATCGTTGCGCAAAATAGCTGGATTATCGCAGGAATCCCGAAAAATGCCGCTCGACAGGATCGATATCGCCATTCTCGAAGCGCTGCAGAAAGATGGACGCATACCCAATGCGGCGCTCGCCGAGAAGGTCGGCCTGTCGCAGTCGGCCTGCTCGCGGCGGCTGGACAATCTGGAGAAATCCGGAACCATCCGCGGCTACCACGCCAGGCTTTCCAATGCCGCGCTTGGCCACCAGATGACGGCGATCGTGCATATATCGCTGTCGGGACAGTTCGAAAAGACGCTGTCGGATTTCGAGGCGGCGATCAAACGTTGCCCGAACGTCCTGTCCTGCCACCTGATGTCGGGGGAATACGACTACATCCTGCGCATCGCTGCGAAGGATCTGGTCGACTATGAGCGCATCCACAAGGAGTGGCTGTCGGCGATGCCGCATGTGACAAAAATCAATTCGTCCTTCGCCTTGCGAGAGATCGTCGACCGGACGGCTGTGGGGATGAAGCCGGAACTTGCCTAAGCCTCGAAGACCTCCGTCACCACCCGGCCCATCGGGATATCATGCGGCTGCGGGTAGATGGTGGGGATGCGCTGCAGCTCGTAGCCGACACCGATGACCAGCGGCTTGAATGGCATCGCCGCCAAGGTGCGGTCGAAGAAGCCGCCGCCATAGCCCAGGCGATAGCAGGCCGGATCGATGCCGACGATCGGCGAAATGACGATGTCGGGCAGCACCGGATCGCCTTCAGCCGGGATCGGGATATTCCAGACACCTTTTTCCAGCCGATCGCCCGGAACGTAGGCACGAAAGATAAGCGGGCGGGCTTTCTCAATGACAACAGGCAGTGCGGTACGGCCGCCGCGCTCATTGACGGAAGTCATCCAGGCCCGCAGATCCGGCTCGCCGCGGAACGGCCAGTAGAGGCTGACCATGCGCCCGGCAATGTCGCCGATCACGGCATCAAGCCCTTCGGCGATGCGCTGTGACATTGCCGTTCGTACGTCAGCGGGGACGGCAAGGCGGGCCGCAATCAGCCGTTCGCGTTCGGCCTTGCGCCAACGTCTTACGTCAGTCCAGTCGGATAGTGGCGCGTGGAATTCCGGGTCTAGCTCATGCATGAAGCAAGGCGGCGAGGCGTATTGCGCCGGACCGTCGTCATGATCGCTGTCCACGTTCCACTCCTGTCGTCTGTTTCGTTGAAATTATACCCCACGGCAGGACAGGGCATGTACATTCGCGACATCCTCGGGCGGACAGTCGGCAAAGCCGGGCGTTGTTGCGGTGCACAAAAGTATCTACATAAGTCTTGGCGAAACTGCTCTCCCGGCCAACCTGCTCTCCCGGCCAACCTGATCTCCCGGAGTGAATGAGATGAACCAATCCAGCCATCATGTCGTGGTCGTCGGGGCGGGTTTTGGAGGGCTCGAATTCACCCGCGCGCTTGACGATGCGCCGGTGCGCATCACCATGATCGACAAGCGCAACCACCATCTCTTCCAGCCGCTGCTCTACCAGGTGGCCACCACGGCGCTGGCGACCTCGGAAGTCGCCTGGCCGATCCGCCATCTTCTGCGCAAGCGCAAGGACGTGACGACGCTGCTCGCCACGGTCAGAGGTGTTGATCGTGCCGGCAAACGCGTACTGCTCGATGATGGCAATGCGGTTGCCTACGACACGCTGCTGCTGGCTACCGGCGCCCGCCACGCCTATTTCGGCCATGACGAATGGGAGCCTTTTGCACCGGGGCTGAAGACGCTGGAGGACGCCACCACCATTCGACGGCGCATTCTGCTCGCTTTCGAGCAGGCTGAGCGGGAAGCCGACCCCGCCAAGCGCCAGGCGCTGCTTACGCTGGCGATCGTCGGTGGCGGGCCGACCGGCGTGGAACTGGCGGGTACTATCGTCGAACTGGCGCACGACACGCTTCGCGGCGAGTTCCGCAATATCGACACGCGGCAGACGCGCGTGGTGCTGATCGAGGCCGGCGACCGCGTCCTTCCCAATTTCGCCCCGGAACTCTCCGATTACGCCAGCAAGGCGCTCGAGCGGCTCGGCGTGACGGTCGAACTCGGCCGGCCCGTCACGCGCTGCGATGCCGAGGGCGTCGTTTTCGGTGATACACACCTGCCGGCCAGGACTATCCTGTGGGCAGCAGGCGTTGCCGCTTCGCCGGCCGCCGAATGGCTGGGGGCGGCGGCGGACCGCGCGGGCAGGGTGCTGGTCGAGCCCGACCTGACCGTGCCGGGCAGCCCGGAGATTTTCGTCGTCGGTGACGCTGCGCACGTCTTGCGGCCGGATGGCCGCATGGTGCCCGGCGTAGCACCTGCCGCCAAACAGCAGGGCCGCCATGTCGCCGCCACGATCAAGGCCCGGCTTGCCGGTGACGCGAACCCGCGGCCTTTCTGTTACAAGCATGACGGCGATCTGGCGACGATCGGCAAGCGCGCCGCCGCGATCGATTTCGGCTGGATCAAGCTCACCGGCCGGCTTGCCTGGTGGCTGTGGGGCCTAGCGCATATCTACTTCCTGATCGGCTTTCGTAACCGGCTTGCGGTTTCGCTGAGCTGGCTATGGATCTACGTGACAGGTCAGCGCAGCGCGCGGCTGATCACCCAAGGCGACGACGACAGGAGCTGACGCCGCCGCCAGCGCGTATTCATCCGCTGCACCGTTGCCCGGAACCAGCGCCGTGTTCGAGACCGGTGCCAAGCGAAGAACTTTATCACTGAGGTGAAGTCGCTGGAGAGGCGAAGGCGAAGCGGGGTTTGCCAAGTACCGGATCACTCTCTGAAGACGAAGCTTTTGTCTTTCACGTCGGCGGCGCGAAACGCTGCTTGATCACGGGCATGACCAGATCCAGCGTATCCGTGGAAATGCCGCCGGAATAGCCGTCTGGCAACTGGTCGATCAGTTGGGGATCGTCGAGCCCCTGCGAAAAGCCGCCGCCGGCATAGGGGCCGAGCAAATAGATACGGGTGTCGACGCCATCCATGCGGTCGAGAAAACGGTCGGGCCAGCCCCATAGCCATCGGGCGACGTTGATGGGGATAAGCAGGGTGCCCTGCCGACAGGCCTCCGGGACGTAGCCGCTCCAGCCGAGCGCCGTGTAACGCAGGATACATTGGGTCAACGATGCGCGACTCAGCGTATGCATGTCCGGCAGCGCCGCCTTGACCGCCGCGATCGGCCTGTCGCCGCCATACACTGTCAAGCCGGCGCGCTCGGCTGGCGCCAGCGTGGCGAGCCAGGCGGCCAACGTCTCACCCTCTTTGGGGTCGTTGCTCTTGATGTTGATGTTGAAACGACGGTTCGGGAAGTGCTGCAGGACCTCGTCCAGCGATGGCATCATGCCGATCCCCTTGCCGCGAAACGGAAAGGTCTTGCCGCCATCCGCCGTATAGCCATAGCCGACATCGAGCGTCTTCAACTCGGACATGGCATGGGCGCGCGTTTCTCCCTTGCCTTCAGTGCGGCAATCCAGCGTCCAGTCGTGGAAGACAGCGAATTTGCCGTCTGTAGTCGGGTGGACGTCGAGTTCGAGCGCGTCCGCGCCAAGCGCGAAAGCAGCTTCCATCGAGGGTATCGTGTTTTCAAGGAAAGGATGGCGTGGCGGCAGCATGCGTTCGGCCGTGCAGGTGTCGGGGCCAAGATCCTTGCGGTCGAAATCCTGGGCCATGCCGCGATGGGCAAGCACCGCCGGGGTGCCGGCCGGACGGCTCGACAGCAGCGAGCTGTTGTTGAGCCAGATGCCGCTTGCGGCGACAAGAATGGCAACGAGGAAGATCGTCCGTTTGCGCATGATGTGATTCCAATTCTTGGCGCCGCATTTTGCGTCGGGATCGGACTTTTTCACGGCAGCCAGATGATAGCGTGGCCGCAAATCAAGCGATGATGTCGCCGAACTGCCCTAAGCCTTGTAGACCACCTGGCGGACATCGATGTAGCTGGCGCGGAAGCCGGCCTCACAATAGTGCAGGTAAAACTCCCAGAGTTTCTTGAAGCGGTCGTCGAAACCGAGCGGCACGATCTTTTCCCATGACGCCCAGAAGCGGTGGCGCCATTCGGCGAGCGTGCGGGCATAGTCGTCCGGGAAAATGCGCTCGCGCAGATGAGCGAGGCCATGGTCTTTGCCGAGCGTTTTCAGGATCGACGGCGTCGGCAGCATGCCGCCCGGGAAGACGTAGCGCTGGATGAAATCCGGCCGTGCGCGATAGGTGTCGTAGGCCTTTTCGTTGATGGTGATGATCTGCAAGCCGGCAGTGCCGCCGGGCCGCAGGCAATCCTTCATCTTGCCGAAAAACACCGGCCAGTATTTCTCCCCGACCGCCTCGAACATCTCGATCGAGGCGATGCGGTCGTAGGTGCCGGTCTCGTCGCGATAGTCCTGCAGCTTGATGTCGACCTTGTCGGCAAGTCCAGCCTTCTGGACGCGCGCTCTGGCGAAATCATGCTGCTCGCGGCTGATGGTCAATCCGGTGACGCGGCAGCCGATCTCGCGTGCGGCGAATTCGGCAAAGCCGCCCCAGCCGCAACCGATTTCCAGCACGTGGTCTTTCGCACCGACGCCCGTGTCCTTGGCCAGCGCGCGATACTTGGCGGCTTGGGCGCTTTCCAGATCGTTGGCGCCAGCCGCATAAAGTGCCGACGAATAGGTCATGCTCGGATCCAGCCATTCCCTGTAAAAGGCGTTGCCGAGATCGTAATGCGCTGAAATGTTGCGCTTCGAGCCGGTGCGGGTGTTTTGGTTGAACCAGTGGCGGACACGCTGGGCGGCGTTGATGAGCCAGCTGGCGCCGCCGGCGATGCGCTCTCCGATTTCCGAATTGACCACGAACAGTTCCAGGAAACTGGTCACGTCGGGACTGTCCCAATCGCCGTCCATGTAGGACTCGGCGATGCCGATAGTGCCGCCGGTGAAGGCGCGGCCGGGCAAGCGCCAGTTCTTGAGCACCAGTTCGGCGTCCGGACCTGGCGCCTTGCCGCCGACGAGCACGGCGCGGCCGTCCGGCATCCTCACCTTGAGCGAGCCGCGCGGCAGGTTCATCGCCGCCGACAACACCATGCGCGCCTTGGCCGGCAGGCCTTTTACCGTTTCGGCGAAATTGAATTCGTCCAGCCTGACAGCGTCGCCCGACGCAACGCTGGTGCCTTCCTTATGAGCCATGTCACGCCCCCGAACTTCTGCGGAGCCGGCGCAACAATGGCCAGTTTCCACACTCTGTCGTAGTTCATTCGCCAGGCCGCGAACGCGGCTCCCGATGAATCCCCGACATAATCTCTCACGTCCCCGATGCGAACTTCAAGGGGCAGGCCAGGAACTGACTGTGCCAAGCGGCGGCGTTCCTGGCTTTCGGGGTGTCCGACGCGGACATTCACCACGGCAAAGCGAGAAGGATCGGCGACGTTCGGAGAGAGCGACGACCAGCGCCGAAATCACTATGGCTGTAGCCACTGCCATGCGATAGTTTTAGCCATGCGTTACGTTATCGTCATCTGCGCCCTCACGTTCTTCCTGATCTGGGACGGGCTCTACAATCAGGGCCGCTATCTTGACACGACGGTCAGGGAGATAACGCGTACCGTGCGCTACATCACCAGCCTGGTGTAGGTTTCCTTTCCCGCTCGACGCGTGTCGCCGCGACATCGTTGCCGGTTGACGCGACCGCTTTGCCCACACAGAACACGCTTGCACATCGATCGAGGAGGCTGGGTTGATCCGGCATATCGTTTTCTTCAGCGCGCGGCACAAAGAGGATGTCGAGGCCGTACGCACGGGTTTGCTGGCGCTTGGCAATATCCCGCATTCCCGTCTTTTCGAAGTGACGCTCAACACCAAGGTCGACCCGCTTTCGGACGAAATCGACGTGGTCGTCTATGCCGAGTTCGAAGATGATGCCGCTCTGGCCGCCTACAAGGCGCATCCGCTCTATGCCGAGACGACCAGCCAGGTCAAACCGTTGCGCGAATTGCGATATTCGGCGGATGTCGTGGCGGCGCCCTGAAGGGAGAAGCAACCGAACGCGCGTCGCTTACTCTGTCTGGGCGGCGGTCGGTTCGGTCAGATCGGCGCCGGGCCGCTTCGGCGCGTTCCAGACCAGCATGGCAAGAACAGCCATTGCGACGACCGCTGCCGCTACGAACAATGTCTTTCTCATTAGGATCACGTAGGTTGATTTCCAGCGGCGGCAAGTATTCAGGGGCTCGCGTACCGATGCCGCGCAATCGGCAATCTGGATCCTGGCGCGTCAGGCGAAGCTCTTGAACCAACCTCCAGAATGATGCACACCGCGCCGGAATGACCGAGACAATGCCAGCAGGCCCTCATTCGCCGAGCGCTTATCCGCCAGGCCCTTACCCGCTTGACCATCTTGTGCTGCCTACCGCGAGCCTCGATGGGGCACGGGCGCGGCTCAATTCGCTTGGCTTTGTCGTGGCGCCGACCGGTGTCCATCCTTTCGGGACGGAAAACTGCTGCGTCTTCCTTGAAGACGCCACCTATCTCGAGCCGCTGGCGGTGGGCAACGCGCAAGCGGCGGCGAAAGCGATTGCGGACGGCAACGTCTTCGTCGCGCGGGATCGCGCCTATCGCGACAAGCGCGGCGACGAGGGATTTTCCGCCCTTGTCCTGGGCACCGGAAATGCGGATGCCGATCATATGCGCTATGTCGAAGCCGGCCTGTCGGCCGGAGACATGCTGAGCTTTTCACGCGCCTTCGCTGACGCAGCTGGAAAGAGCGACACAGCATCGTTCAAACTGGCCTTCGCCTCCGGTGCCGGGGCGAAGGACGCATTCCTGTTCGCCTGCGAGCGGATCAATCCACCGAAAGTGGACCGCACCGCATTGCAGGCCCATGCCAATGGCGCAACCGGCATCATCGAAGTCGTGGCGGTCAGCGACCAGCCATCCGAACAGCATCGATTGATCTCGATCGTGGCGCGGGGTCCCGCGTCCGGACAGGGGAGCACCGCGATTGGCCTGCCGAACGCGACCTTGACCCTGCTTGAGCCCGCCGCTTTCGAAGCGCGCTTCGGCATACCTGCCGGCGCGCCATCGGAACTCCGCTTTGCGGCGGTGGTCTTCTCAGTTCGCCGCGCAGACACGGTCGCAGGGCTGCTTGCAGCCTGTTCCGTCGAATACGACATACGCGGCAACGATATTGTCGTGCGGCCGGCACCCGGGCAGGGTGCGGCCTTCATCTTCCGGGAGATCGCATGAGCAAGCCCAATTCGTCTGTAACCGTCGGCAATGTCGTCTTCGGCAACTCCGCGCCGCTGTCGCTGATTGCCGGCCCGTGCCAGCTTGAATCGCGCCAGCACGCCTTCGACATGGCGGGCGCGCTGAAGGAACTGACTGAGAAGCTGGGGCTGGGTCTCGTCTACAAGACCAGCTACGACAAGGCTAACCGCACCTCGCTTGGCGGCACGCGCGGCGCCGGGCTCGATGCGGCGCTGCCGGTCTTCGACGATCTGCGCAAGGCGTTTTCGCTGCCGATCCTCACCGATATCCACACCGAGGAACAGTGCGCGGTTGTGGCGCCGCATGTCGATATCCTGCAGATTCCGGCTTTCCTCAGCCGCCAGACCGATCTGCTGATCGCGGCGGCAAGAACCGGCAAGGTCGTGAATGTGAAGAAGGGCCAGTTCCTCGCGCCGTGGGACATGAAGAACGTCGTCGCCAAGATCACTGGTTCCGGCAACGCCAACGTGCTGGTTACCGAGCGCGGTGCGTCCTTCGGCTACAACACACTGGTGTCCGATATGCGCGCCCTGCCGATTATGGCCGAGACCGGCGCACCGGTTATTTTCGACGCCACGCATTCCGTGCAGCAGCCAGGCGGGCAGGGCGGCTCTACGGGTGGCGATCGGCGCTTTGTCGAGACGCTGGCGCGCGCCGCGGTTGCGGTCGGTGTCGCCGGCGTCTTCATCGAGACGCACCAGAATCCCGACAACGCACCCTCCGACGGCCCCAATATGGTGCCGCTGAAGGATCTTCCGGCCCTGCTTGAAAGGCTGATGGCATTCGACCGCGTCGCCAAGGGCTGAGAATGCCCAGGATCCGGAGCTAGATCCCGACTCCTAAAGGGGTTGTGGCCAGCAACTGCCGATTGTACGCTGTCCAGGCAACTGAGTACCTTGGAGGAGGAAGCCATGCCCGTCGCCCGCGTCACCGAAATCACGTCATCGTCGAAGAAGAGTTTTCAGGACGCTATCGAACTGGGAATTGCGCGCGCCGCAAAGACTTTGAAGAACGTCGAAGGCGCCTGGATCCAGGACCAGAAGGTCGTCGTCGAGGACGGCAAGATCTCCGCCTACCGCGTCAACATGAAGGTCACCTTCATCCTCGCCGAGTGATCGATTAGCGTCGAAAAGTCTGGAACCTTCACCCGCGCCCCTCATTGTCAAGCATAGCGTCAACGACAACGAGGAGTACATAAATGACAACCCAGACCGGACACACTGAAGCCATCGCCGCCTCGCGGGTCATCGGCACATCCGTCTACAATACGGAAGGCACGCATATCGGCGACATCGAAGATGTCATGCTCGACAAATTGTCGAACGGAATCATGTTTGCTGTGATCGGCTTTGGCGGATTTCTCGGCATCGGCGAGAAATATCACGCCATTCCGTGGGCGACCCTCGACTATGACGAGGACAAGGGCGGCTACGTCGTGCCGTTCACCAAGGACCAACTGAAGACCGCTCCCGCCTATTCGATCAACGAACTGACGGGCGCCGACGGCGAGGCCGCGCGTGATGCTTCATACAGCTACTACAAGGTCGAGCCTTATTGGCATTGATCTTGACCTGATGGAATCAAAAAGGCCCCCGGTTCAACCGAGGGCCTTTTCTGCAGGATATCTACTCCGCCGCTTGAAGGGTCGACAACTCTACCGCGCCTTGTTGAGGCTGCTGAGTGTCACACGACGTTAGAAACGCCGCCGCGATCAGGAACAAACTCACGATACCGCTTAACTGAGACATGGCGAAACTCCTCCAGTTTCGCCCCGCGCAGCTGCGAGCATAACCAGAAAGCCACATCCCGCCAAGACTGATGATGACAGCAATTTTTGGTTTGTGAACCGGCATGGCGGAGGTGGCGGCAATATTTGGGGACGCCCCGATTGCGTTTTGCAGCACTTTGGCTAAGACGTGCGCGACGCTTCGTCAGATCAAATCGGGGACATCGCTATGACCGCCATCATCGACATTGTCGGGCGTGAAATCCTGGACAGCCGCGGAAACCCGACCGTCGAGGTCGACGTCGTGCTCGAAGACGGCTCGATGGGCCGCGCAGCGGTTCCCTCCGGCGCTTCGACCGGCGCACATGAGGCGGTCGAGTTGCGCGACGGCGGCGCCCGCTATCTCGGCAAGGGCGTCCTGCGGGCGGTAGAGGCCGTCAATGGCGAGCTGTTCGAGGCGATCGGCGGCATGGAGGCCGAAAACCAGATCCATATCGACCAGACCATGATCGAGCTCGACGGCACGCCCAACAAGAGCCGGCTCGGCGCCAACGCCATCCTCGGCGTGTCGCTGGCAGTGGCGAAAGCTGCTGCGGAAGCGGCAGGCCTGCCGCTCTACCGCTATGTCGGCGGCACCAAGGCGCATGTGCTTCCGGTGCCGATGATGAACATCATCAACGGTGGCGCCCATGCCGACAACCCGATCGACTTCCAGGAATTCATGATCCTGCCGATCGGTGCGCCGACACTGCGTGACGGCGTGCGCTGGGGCTCGGAAATCTTCCATACGTTGAGGAAGCGGCTGAAGGACGCCGGCCATAATACCAATGTCGGCGACGAGGGCGGTTTCGCTCCTAACCTGAAAAGCGCGCCCGCTGCGCTCGATTTCATCATGGAATCGATCGAGCAGGCCGGCTTCAAGCCGGGCGAAGAGGTTGCGCTCGGCCTCGACTGCGCCGCGACCGAATTCTTCAAGGACGGCAATTATGTCTATGAAGGCGAGAAGAAGACCCGCGATCCCAAGACCCAGGCCAAATATCTGGCCAAGCTCGCCGCCGACTATCCGATCATCACGATCGAGGACGGGCTGGCCGAAGACGACTGGGACGGCTGGAAAACACTGACCGATCTCATCGGCAAGAAGACCCAGCTGGTCGGCGACGATCTGTTCGTCACCAACACGGCGCGGTTGCGCGACGGCATCCGCATGGGCGTCGCCAATTCGATCCTGGTCAAGGTCAATCAGATCGGCTCACTGACCGAAACGCTCGACGCTGTCGAGACCGCGCACAAGGCCGGCTATACCGCTGTCATGTCGCATCGCTCGGGCGAAACCGAGGATTCGACCATCGCCGATCTCGCCGTTGCCACCAATTGCGGGCAGATCAAGACAGGTTCGCTGTCGCGCTCCGATCGCATGGCCAAGTACAACCAGCTCATCCGCATCGAGGAAGAGCTCGGCAAACAGGCGCGCTACGCCGGTAAGTCGATCGTCAAAGGCTGAGCCTCCAAAACTATCCGGAATGAGAAGGCGGGGCATTCCCCGCCTTTTTGCTTTTAACACCGCCAAATCCGCTGCCCGTAACCGTCCATTAAGCACAATCGGGCGAGAAAGGGGGTAGGTCACAGAGTGTTAGAGCGTCCTTTGCGCATCCAAGAGGATGCGCGGCACTCTAAGGGGTTTGGATCATGTGGACACGTCAGCACAAGCAGAGAAATACCGGGCGGCTGATCATTCCTTCGCTCTGCGTGGCGTTCCTGGCCTATTTCGGCTTCCACGCCTATCACGGTGAATTCGGCATCTATTCCAAATACCGGTTGGAAGCCGAAACCGTCGACCTGCAAGGTAAGCTCGATGCCGTCAAGGCGCGCCGGCTCGACCTGCAGCGGCGCGTTCAGCTCCTGCATCAGGGCACGCTGGAGAAGGACATGCTCGACGAGCAGGCGCGCAAGGCGCTCAATATGTCCCATGCCGACGAAATCACCATCATGTTACCGCCTACGGTGAGATAACCATATTTCAGTTAATCGACAATATTTTCAATGATTTTAATCGCTTAGACGCATGTCAGCCATGCATTTTCAGCATGGCGAAACGTCTTCTCGCGTGTTAGCCTCCCCAAAATCGGTGGGGAGAGCTGATCTCCCTCAGTGTCCGCAAGAGACGCCAACAGGGAGTGATGCATGGCCACCGCCGCCAGAAAAGCGCCTGCCAAATCCAAATCCAGATCCGACGGCAAATCGGCGGGGCTTTCAGCCCCCAAGCCTGTTGACTTCACCAAGCAAGAGGAGCTTGACGCCTACCGGCGCATGCTGCTCATCCGCCGCTTCGAGGAAAAGGCCGGCCAGCTCTACGGCATGGGCTTCATCGGCGGTTTCTGCCATCTCTATATCGGCCAGGAAGCAGTCGTCACCGGCATGAAGATGGCGCTGGTCGATGGCGACCAGATGATCACCGCTTACCGCGACCACGGTCACATGCTGGCGATGGAACTGTCGCCGCGCGGCGTGATGGCCGAGTTGACGGGGCGCCGCGGCGGCTTGTCCAGGGGCAAGGGCGGCTCCATGCACATGTTCTCCAAGGAGAAGCATTTTTACGGCGGCCACGGCATTGTCGGCGCACAGGTGTCGCTCGGCACCGGCCTCGCCTTCGCCAACCGCTATCGCGGCAACAACAATGTGACGCTGACCTATTTCGGCGACGGCGCCGCCAATCAGGGCCAGGTCTATGAAAGCTTCAACATGGCCTCGCTGTGGAAGCTGCCGGTGATCTACATCATCGAGAACAACCGCTATGCCATGGGCACCTCGGTGTCGCGTTCGTCGGCCGAGACGGATTTTTCGCACCGCGGCGCCTCCTTCAAGATCCCCGGCATCCAGGTCGATGGCATGGATGTTCGCGCAGTCAAGGCAGCCGGCGATCTCGCCACCGAATGGTGCCGCGCCGGCAAGGGGCCGCTGATCCTCGAAATGCAGACCTACCGCTACCGCGGCCACTCGATGTCCGATCCGGCAAAGTACCGCTCCAAGGAAGAAGTGCAGAAGATGCGCTCCGAGCGTGACCCGATCGAGCAGGTCAAGGCACGCCTGATCGAGAAGAAGTGGGCCGATGAGGACGAGCTCAAGGCCGTCGACAAGGAGGTTCGCGACATCGTCGCCGACGCCGCCGAATTTGCCCAGAACGACGCAGAGCCGGATCCGTCCGAGCTCTGGACCGACATCGTACTGTAACGAGAGGGCAAGGACATGCCGATCGAAATTCTCATGCCCGCTCTCTCGCCGACGATGGAAGAGGGCAACGTTTCCAAGTGGTTGAAGAAAGAGGGTGACAAGGTCGCCGCCGGTGACGTCCTCGCCGAGATCGAGACCGACAAGGCAACGATGGAAGTCGAGGCCGTCGACGAAGGCACGCTTGCCAAGATCGTGGTTCCAGCCGGCACCGAAGGTGTCAAGGTCAACGCGCTGATCGCAGTGCTCGCCGTTGATGGCGAAGACATCGACAAGGCCGGCGAAGGCATTGGCGAAGAAGAACCTGCCAAAGCTGAAACAGCAGCGCCAGCGCCTGCTGCGGCCAAGAGCGAGGCAGCAGCACCTGTCGCCGCCGCGCCGAGAACCGAAATTGCCGCCGATCCGGACATCCCGGCGGGCACCGAAATGGTCTCGACCACCGTGCGCGAGGCGTTGCGCGACGCGATGGCCGAGGAAATGCGCCGCGACGGCGACGTCTTCGTCATGGGCGAGGAGGTTGCCGAGTACCAGGGCGCCTACAAGATCACGCAAGGGCTGCTGCAGGAATTCGGGGCGCGACGCGTCGTCGACACGCCGATCACCGAGCACGGTTTTGCCGGCGTCGGCGTGGGCGCGGCGATGGCCGGCCTGAAACCGATCGTCGAGTTCATGACCTTCAACTTCGCCATGCAGGCGATCGACCAGATCATCAACTCCGCCGCCAAGACGCTCTACATGTCCGGTGGCCAGATGGGCGCGCCCATCGTCTTTCGCGGGCCGAATGGCGCGGCTGCCCGTGTCGCCGCCCAGCATTCGCAGTGCTACGCCGCCTGGTACAGCCACATTCCCGGTCTGAAAGTGGTGATGCCCTACACCGCCGCCGACGCCAAGGGATTGCTGAAGGCCGCGATCCGCGACCCGAACCCGATCATCTTTCTCGAAAACGAAATCCTCTATGGCCACTCCTTCGAAGTGCCGAAGATGGATGATTTCGTGCTGCCGATCGGCAAGGCGCGCATCCATAAATCAGGCAAGGACGTCACCATCGTCTCCTTCGGCATTGGCATGACCTATGCGATCAAGGCCGAGGCCGAGTTGCGCGGCATGGGCATCGACGCCGAGATCATCGACCTCAGGACCATCCGTCCGCTCGATTTCGACACCATCATCGCCTCGGTCAAGAAGACCAATCGGCTGGTGGTCGTCGAGGAAGGCTTTCCGCAGAACTCGGTCGGCGACCATATCGCCAACCAGGTGTCGCAGCGCGCGTTCGACTTCCTCGACGCGCCGGTTATCACCATTGCCGGCAAGGATGTGCCGATGCCCTATGCGGCGAACCTTGAAAAGCTGGCGCTGCCCAATGTCGGCGAGGTCGTCGAGGCGGTCAAAGCCGTCACATATCGCTGAGCAGGGCGGGAGGACAAAATGCCGATCAACATCACCATGCCAGCCCTGTCGCCCACGATGGAAGAGGGCAATCTTGCCAAATGGCTGGTCAAGGAGGGCGACAAGGTTTCGCCGGGCGACGTGATCGCCGAGATCGAGACCGACAAGGCGACGATGGAAGTCGAAGCTGTTGATGAGGGCACGGTCGCCAAGCTGGTCGTTCCGGCCGGCACCGAAGGCGTCAAGGTCAACGCGCTGATCGCCGTGCTCGCGGCTGAGGGCGAGGATGCGGCGGCGGCCGCAAAGAGCGGTGATGGCGCTGCGCCGGCAAAGGCCGAGGCTCCGAAAGCGGATGCCCCTAAAGCTGAAACACCAAAGCCCGAAGCGCCGAAGCCGGAACCTGCCGCCGCACCTGCGCCCAAGGCGGAAGCGGCTCCGGTCGCCAATGGCCATGCAAGCGGTGAGCGCACCTTCGCCTCGCCGCTGGCCCGCCGTATCGCCAACGAGGCCGGTGTCGATGTTTCCGCGGTGACCGGTTCCGGCCCGCATGGCCGCGTGGTCAAGGCTGATGTCGAAGCGGCGATTGCTTCCGGGGGCGCCAAAGCACCCGCTGCAAAAGCGCCGCCCGCCGGCGCTCCGGCAGCCGCTGTCGCAGCCAAGCCAATGTCGGACGACCAGGTGCTGAAACTATTCGCCGAAGGCTCCTATGAGCTTGTCCCTCACGACAACATGCGCAAGACCATTGCGCGCCGGCTGGTCGAGGCCACGACCACCATCCCGCATTTCTACCTAACGCTCGACTGCGAGCTCGACGCGCTTCTGGCGCTGCGCACGCAGATCAATGCGGCTGCCCCGGTGAAGAAGACCGACAAGGGCGAGGCGCCGGCCTACAAACTGTCGGTCAACGACATGGTGATCAAGGCGATGGCGATGGCGCTGATGGCGGTGCCGGATGCCAATGCCTCGTGGACCGAGAGCGCCATGGTCAAGCACAAGCATGCCGATGTCGGTGTCGCCGTATCGATCCCCGGCGGCCTGATCACGCCGATCATCCGCCGTGCCGACGAAAAGACGCTGTCCGTCATCTCGAACGAGATGAAGGACCTTGCCAGCCGTGCCCGCAGCCGCAAGCTGAAGCCGGAGGAATATCAAGGCGGCACCACGGCGGTGTCGAACCTCGGCATGTTCGGCATCAAGGACTTTGCCGCGGTCATCAACCCGCCGCATGCGACGATCCTGGCCGTTGGCGCTGGTGAGCAGCGCGCGGTGGTCAAGAACGGCGAGATCAAGGTCGCCACCATCATGTCGGTGACGCTATCGACCGATCATCGCGCCGTCGACGGTGCGCTCGGCGCCGAACTGCTCGTCGCCTTCAAACGCATGATCGAAAATCCGATGGGTATGCTGGTCTAGGAAGGACGAAGGCGGTGCGGAAATTCTTCACCAGCCTTTTTGCCTTCATCGGCCCCGGTGTCGCAACGATCATTATGCAGGGGCTGTTCGTGGGCCGGCTGACGGAACGCGTCCAAAAAGGCTTTGGCAGGAGCGGTGCAAACGCATGAAGACAGTCCTTTGCTACGGCGATTCGCTGACCTGGGGCTATGATGCGGCAAGCTTGGATCGCCACCCGCTCGAGGACCGCTGGCCGAGCGTGCTGCAGGCTGCGCTGGGAGACGGTATCGAGGTCATCGCAGAAGGCTTGAACGGCCGCACAACGGCTTTCGACGATCATCTGGCCGGCGCCGACCGTAACGGCGCAAGAATGCTGCCGACGATCCTGATGACGCACGCGCCGATCCACCTGATCATCATCATGCTCGGCGCCAACGACATGAAGCCGTGGATCCACGGCAATCCGGTCGCAGCCAAGCAAGGCATCGAGCGCCTGGTCGATATCGTGCGGGGCCACGACTACCCATTCGATTGGCCGGCGCCGCAGATCCTCATCGTTTCCCCGCCCGCTGTCAGCCGCACCGAGAATGCCGAGTTCAAGGAAATGTTCGCCGGCGGCGACGAGGCGTCGAAGCGGCTGGCGGCGCAATATTCCGCCCTTGCCGACGAGGCCGGCTGCGGCTTCTTCGATGCCGGCACGGTGGCCGAGACCACGCCGCTCGACGGCGTCCATCTCGACGCGGAGAACACGCGGAAGATTGGACATGCGCTGGCGCCGCTCGTGCGCGTCATGCTGGAATTGTGAAGGAGAAGATCCGTGGCTGAGAACTATGACGTCATCATCATCGGCTCCGGCCCCGGCGGTTACGTCACGGCGGTGCGTTCCGCACAACTCGGCTTCAAGACGGCAATCGTCGAGCGCGAGCATCTCGGCGGCATCTGCCTCAACTGGGGCTGCATCCCGACCAAGGCGCTGCTGCGCTCGGCCGAGATCATGCACTATTCGGACCATCTGAAGGACTACGGCTTGAAGCTCGACGGCAAGGTCAGCGTCGACGCCGCTGCCGTCGTCGACCGCTCGCGAAAGGTCTCGCTCAGGCTCAACGGCGGCGTTGCCTTCCTGATGAAAAAGAACAAGGTCGATGTGATCTGGGGCGAAGCCAAACTGACAAAACCGGGTGAGATCGTCGTGTCCAAATCCTCCAAGAAGCCGATGGAGCCGCAGCCGCCAGCGCCCAAGGGCGTCAAGGGCGAGGGCACCTACACCGCCAAGCACATCATCCTGGCCACCGGCGCCAGGCCGCGCGCGCTGCCCGGCATCGAGCCCGATGGCAAACTGATCTGGACCTATTTCGAGGCGATGGTGCCGAAGGAGATGCCGAAATCGCTGCTGGTGATGGGTTCGGGCGCCATCGGCATCGAGTTCGCCTCGTTCTACCGCACCATGGGCGCCGAGGTGACGGTGGTCGAGCTGCTGCCGGCGGTAATGCCGGTCGAGGACGCCGAGGTCTCGAAATTCGCGCAGAAGCAGTTCGAGAAGCAAGGCATGAAGATCATTCTCGAAGCCAAGGTGACCAAGGTCGAGAAATCAGCGAACTCGGTCACCGCGCATGTCGAGATGAAGGACGGCAAGGTCGAGAAGATCACCGCCGACCGGATGATCTCGGCTGTCGGCGTGCAGGGCAATATCGAGAATCTCGGCCTCGAAGCGCTCGGTGTGAAGACTGAACGCGGCTGCGTCGTCGTCGACGGCTACGGGAAGACCAATGTACCCGGCGTCTATGCCATCGGCGATGTCGCCGGCCCGCCCATGCTCGCCCACAAGGCCGAGCATGAAGGCGTGGTCTGCGTGGAAAAGATCGCCAATTTCCCCGGCGTGCACGCCACTGACAAGCTGAAGATTCCGGGCTGCACCTATTGCAATCCGCAGGTAGCATCCGTCGGGCTGACCGAAGCAAAAGCGAAGGCCGAGGGCAAGGACATCCGCGTCGGCCGCTTCCAGTTCGCCGCCAACGGCAAGGCCATTGCGCTTGGCGAGGACCAGGGCTTCGTCAAGACCATTTTCGACAAGAAAACCGGGCAGTTGCTTGGCGCGCATATGGTTGGCGCCGAAGTGACTGAGCTGATCCAGGGTTTTGTCGTGGCGATGAACCTGGAGACCACCGAGGAAGAACTGATGCACACGATCTTCCCGCATCCCACGCTGTCGGAGATGATGAAGGAAAGCGTGCTGGACGCCTATGGCCGTGCGCTGAACGCATGATAAATTGGCGGCGTGAGACTCAACACGCGAGAGCCAGGGAACTCGACGGCAAGGTAACTCGTTTCCGGATGCATGCATCACCAGAGGAGAGGGCATATGGACGTGAACGGCGTGGGCTGGGTAGCAGCTATCATCATCGGCGGTTTGGCAGGATGGCTTGCCGAGATGTTCATGAAGAGCAACACCGGCATCTTGATGAACATCATTCTTGGCATCGTCGGCGCGATCGTGCTGAATGCCATCCTGCAGGCGCTCAACATCGGTGCCTTCGGCGCCGGCTGGATCGCCTATCTGATCACCGGTTTCATTGGCGCCTGCCTGCTGATCTGGGTAGGTCGCATGGTGCGCCGTTAGTCCCTATAGCCACCTGCTATGCGAAAAAGCCTGTGGCGGCATGCGCCGCCACAGGCTTTTTCTTTGCAGAGAAAAGTCCTAGATGACTTTGGAAAGCGAACGCCGGAAGGCGATCGCGAACGAACCGGATTTAAGATGGTCACCGTCCTCGACACGATCGCCAATGCGCCGCGCCTGCGGCATCCTGAAAAGGCGCACAAGCCCGACCAGGACGTGCTGCGCAAGCCCGACTGGATCCGCGTCAAGGCGCCGATGTCGAAAGGCTATGCCGAGACGCGCGAGATCGTGAAGTCGCACAAGCTGGTGACGGTGTGCGAAGAGGCCGGTTGCCCCAATATCGGCGAGTGCTGGGAAAAGAAGCACGCCACCTTCATGATCATGGGCGAGATCTGCACGCGCGCCTGCGCCTTCTGCAACGTGGCTACCGGTATACCGACTGCGCTCGATCCCGACGAGCCGGCCCGCGTAGCACACGCTGTCAAGCAAATGGGCCTAAGCCATGTCGTCATCACCTCCGTCGACCGCGACGATCTCGCCGATGGTGGCGCGCAACATTTCGCCGACGTCATCCGCGCTATCAGAGCGGCAACGCCGTTGACGACAATTGAAATCCTGACGCCCGACTTCCTGCGTAAGGAAGGCGCGCTGGAGATCGTGGTGGCGGCGAAGCCCGACGTTTTCAACCATAATCTGGAGACCGTGCCGTCGAACTATCTGACGGTCCGGCCGGGCGCCCGCTATTTCCATTCGATCAGGCTGTTGCAGCGGGTCAAGGAGCTCGATCCGTCGATATTCACCAAATCCGGCATCATGGTTGGCCTCGGCGAGGAGCGGAACGAAATCCTGCAGCTGATGGACGATCTGCGTTCGGCCAATGTCGACTTCATGACCATCGGCCAGTATCTGCAACCGTCGAAGAAGCACCATCCTGTGATCCGCTTCGTCACGCCGGAGGAATTCAAATCCTTCGAGACCATCGGCAAGACCAAGGGCTTCCTGCTGGTGGCGTCAAGCCCCCTGACGCGCTCGTCGCACCATGCCGGCGACGATTTCGCCAGATTGCGCGCAGCGCGGGAAGCATTTCTGAAGAAGTCCGCCTAACACACTGGTTTCATGCCACAATTCGAAGCTCATCGTCGCGTCACCCATACGCCGGAACAGATGTTCGCGCTGGTCGCCGATGTCGAATCCTATCCACAATTCCTACCGCTTTGCGAGGCGCTGACGGTTCGCTCGCGCAAAGAACGCGACGGGCGCTCCCTGCTCATCGCCGACATGAGCATCGGCTACAAGGCGATTCGCGAGACTTTCACGACGCAGGTGCTGCTAAAACCTGACGAGAACGCCATCGACGTCAAATACATCGACGGTCCGTTCAAATATCTGAGCAATGTCTGGCGTTTCGAACCGGCGGATGGCGGCTGCAATGTCTGCTTCTTCATCGACTACGAATTCAAGAGCCGCATTCTGGGAGCGGTGATGGGGGCGATGTTCGATCGCGCCTTCCGCATGTTCTCCGAGGCGTTCGAAAAGCGCGCCGACGTCATCTATGGGGCAGCGCCGGCGGCCTGATCCGCAGCGAGTGCGCGCAAGCCCAGTTCAAGCGCATGCTTGACCGTCTCCCGGCGGATGAAATTGCGGCCCTTATCGGCGAACATCTGGCATTCGCTGACGACCGGCCGGCCAGTCAAGGCGACACCGAACCAGACCAGGCCGACGGGCTTTTCCGTCGAGCCGCCGCCTGGACCGGCAATGCCGGTAACGGCAAGGCTCAGTCCGGCGCGCGAACGGGTGAGGGCGCCCTGCGCCATCTCGACCGCCGTTTCCCGCGAGACCGCGCCGTGCGCTTCAAGCGCGGCGGTGGAAACGCCGAGCATCTCCATCTTGGCCTCGTTGGAATAGGTGATGAAACCGCGGTCGACTACCGTGGAAGAGCCGGCGATGTCGGTCAGGGCGGCGATAATCATGCCGCCGGTGCAGCTCTCGGCCGTCGCCAGCATGATGCCGCGCTGCTGGCAGGCTTGAAGCAGGGCATCTGCGAGATCATTGTCGCTCATTCTGGGACCTCCCCTGGAAACACGACACTGGCGGTCGCGATGGCGGCTATGCCTTCCTCGCGGCCGACAAAGCCGAGCTTTTCGTTGGTTGTCGCCTTGATCGAGATGCGGTCCCGGGAAATTCCCAGCATCGCCGAAAGGGTTTCAGTCATCGTTTCACGATGTGGGCCGACTCGTGGCGCCTCGCAGATCAGCGTGATGTCGGCATTGGCGACGCGCCCGCCGCGCGCGCGCACCAGCTTTGCCGCATGTTCGACGAAAATCCGCGAGGCCACGCCTTTCCACTGTGGATCCGATGGCGGGAAATGCGTGCCGATGTCGCCGGCGCCGCAGGTGGCGAGCAGCGCGTCGGTCAAGGCGTGCAGGCCGACATCGGCGTCCGAATGGCCGGACAGTTTCTTGTCGTGCGGGATGGAGACGCCGCACAGGGTGACGTGGTCGCCCGGCTCGAAGGCATGGACGTCGTAGCCATTGCCGGTGCGGATATCTGGAAAACGCGGCCGTTCGCCGGAAAGCCGCTGATCCGCCATCGAAATATCCCTTGCCCAGGTGAGTTTGACGTTGTCTGGAGATCCCGGAACGATTTTCACGGGAATATGCGCCCATTCGGCAATCGCGGCATCGTCGGTGAAATCCGCCTTGCCGAGATGATGGGCCTTTTCGTGGGCCGCCAGGATCGGCCAGAACGGAAAGCCTTGCGGCGTCTGGGCGGCATGAAGACCGTTCCTGGAAACCGTCTCGCCGATCATGCCGGCGGCTGATTCACGTTTCAGCGTGTCGGCGACTGGTAGGGCAGGCAGTGCTCCCTGGCGCTCGCCGATAGCGGCGATCGTACGATCTATCAATTCCATGTCGACGAACGGGCGAACGGCATCATGGACCAGAACCTGGCCCGGCGCATGGCCTCTCAGCGCAAGCAGCCCGAGCCGAACGGAGTCCTGCCTGGACGCGCCACCGGTGACCGTGACGACCCGATCGGCGCTAGCTCCGGCGGCGCTGCGAAAAAGCGCGCTGTCGTCGGCATGGATGGCAACGACGACGGGGCCGATCCTCGGATGCGCCAAAAACATGTCCAATGTGCGCGCGATGACGGCACGGCCACCAATCCTTTGGTATTGCTTCGGCCCGTCGGCCTGACCGGCGCGCGCGCCACGCCCGGCGGCGACGATAACCACGGCGACCCTGTCGTCCGCAGCCGAAGCTTGCTTTTCGCTTGCATCTGTCATGCCGAGACGCTTAGTCGCGGCCAAGGCCGAAGGCCAGCATTTTCCCAAATACGCCTCAATGTGACGTCATTGCGCGTTGCACATCGTCACCATTCTGGTTACAGAATGTGCAGCAATCAAAGATGCTTGGTTTTTGTGCATGCCTGATTTGACCAAAGTTGATTCGACCAAATTGGCTTCGCCGCTCGATGTGGGAGGCGTGAATATTCGTAACCGCGTGTTTCTCGCACCCATGTCTGGCATAACGGACGAGCCATTCCGGCAACGCGCGCACGCGCACGGCGCCGGGCTGGTCGTGTCGGAGATGGTGGCGAGCGGCGAGCTTGCCAAGGGCAGGGCCGGCTGCGGCCTGCGCATCCGTCATTCCGGGCTGCCGGTTCACATGGTCCAGCTTGCCGGCCGTGAGGCGACGCATATGGCAGAGGGCGCCCGCATAGCCGCGGGCGAGGGCGCCGACATCATCGACATCAACATGGGCTGCCCGGCCAAGAAGGTGACGGGCGGCTATGCCGGCTCGGCGCTGATGCGCGATCTCGATCACGCCCTGTCGCTGATCGACGCGGTGGTCGGCGCCGTCGAAGTGCCGGTCACGGTCAAGATGCGGCTCGGCTGGGACGAAACCGCGCTCAACGCGCCGATGCTGGCGCGCCGCGCCGAGCAGGCGGGCGTCAAGATGGTGACTGTGCATGGCCGCACGCGCTGCCAGTTCTACCAGGGCAAGGCCGACTGGCGCGCCATCGCCCGCATCAAGCAGGCTGTATCGATCCCGGTCGTTGCCAATGGCGATGTCGGCTCGCCGGCGGAGGCAGCAATGATCCTCGACCAGTCGGGCGCCGACGCGGTGATGATCGGCCGCGCGCATTATGGCGCGCCCTGGACAGCAGGCAGCATCGCGGCAGCCGCGGCAAAGGAGGCAACGCCTGGCGTGCCCGAAGGCCCTGAGGCGTTGGCCGACTACGTCGTTGCCCATTACGAGGACATGCTGACGCTCTACGGCACCGAAAGCGGCGTGCGCCAGGCGCGCAAGCATCTTGGCTGGTATCTCGACCGCCAGGCCGGCGTCATTGATGAGCAGCGAAAGGCCATCCTCACCTCCTTCGAGCCCGTCCGTGTCATTGCCGCGTTGCGTGAGGTGTTTTCACGCGCTCCCGAGGCGATGAACCTGCGGAGCGCGGCATGAACGCCACTGTTGCACAGAGCATGGACATGGCGGACGCCGCCCACATCGTACTCAACACCATCCGCCGCCCGGTGATCATGGTCGATGCGGAGGGGTTCATCACCTTCGCCAATGCCGATGCAGAGGATTTCTTCCGCTCGAGCGCGACCATGCTCGCCCGCAACACACTACATAAGCTCATTCCGTTCGGCAGCCCGTTGCTGACGCTTGTCGACCAGGTGCGCGAGCGCCGGGCACCCGTCAACGAATATCGGGTCGATGTGTCGTCGCCGCGCCTTGGCATCGAGAAAGTCGTCGACCTCTATGTCGCGCCGGTGCCGGAATTTCCGGGCTCCGTCGTGGTGATGTTCCAGGAACGATCGATGGCCGACAAGATCGACCGGCAGATGACGCATCGTGGCGCGGCACGCTCGGTGACCGGCTTGGCCGCGATGCTCGCCCACGAGATCAAGAACCCGCTATCCGGCATCCGCGGTGCTGCCCAACTGCTCGAACTATCGGCTTCCGACGAAGATCGCGCGCTGACCCGGCTGATCACCGACGAGACCGACCGCATCGTGTCGCTGGTCGATCGCATGGAGGTGTTTTCCGACGAGCGGCCGATCGACCGCTATCCGGTCAACATCCACGTCGTGCTCGACCACGTGAAGGCGATTGCCAAGAACGGTTTTGCCAGTCGGATCAAAATATTGGAGGATTATGATCCATCATTACCTCCGGTTTTCGCCAACCGTGACCAGCTCATCCAAGTGTTCCTCAACCTGGTCAAAAATGCTGCCGAGGCCATTGGCGGCGATCCGCAAGGCGAGATCACCCTGTCGACTGCGTTCCGGCCGGGCATCCGTGTCTCCGTTCCGGGATCGCAGGGCCGCGTGTCGCTGCCGCTGGAGTTCTGCGTGCGCGACAACGGCTCCGGCGTTTCCGAAGACATCCTGCCGATCCTGTTCGACCCATTTATCACCACCAAGCCGAACGGGTCGGGGCTTGGTCTCGCGCTGGTCGCGAAAATCGTCGGCGAGCATGGCGGCATCATCGAATGCGATTCGACGCCGCGCGGAACCACCTTCCGCATTCTGATGCCAGCCTGGAAAGAAACGCCGTTCGGAACGGACGACGATGGCGAAGGAGACCGCAAATGACGGTTCGCGGCAATATTCTCGTCGCCGACGACGACGCGGCCATCCGCACCGTCCTCAACCAGGCGCTTTCGCGCGTCGGCCATGAGGTGCGCGTGACGTCCAACGCCTCGACACTGTGGCGCTGGGTGGCGGCGGGCGAGGGCGATCTCGTCATCACCGACGTGGTCATGCCGGACGAGAACGCCTTCGACATGCTGCCGCGCATCAAGAAGGCGCGACCGGAACTGCCGGTCATCGTCATGAGCGCCCAGAACACGTTCATGACCGCAATTCGCGCCTCCGAAACCGGCGCCTACGAATATCTGCCGAAACCATTCGACCTCACCGAGCTTCTCAACATCGTCAACCGGGCGCTTTCCGAGCCCCGGCGGCCGAAGATCGATGCGCGGGCGGACGAGCCGCCGGAAACGATGCCGCTGGTCGGTCGCTCGGCCGCCATGCAGGACATCTACCGCATGCTGGCGCGCATGATGCAGACCGACCTGACGGTGATGATTTCAGGCGAATCGGGCACCGGCAAGGAACTGGTGGCGCGCGCGCTGCACGAATACGGCCGCCGCCGCGGCGGCCCTTTCGTCGCCATCAACATGGCGGCGATCCCGCGAGACCTGATCGAATCGGAACTGTTCGGTCACGAAAAGGGCGCCTTCACCGGCGCGCAGAACCGCTCCACCGGCCGTTTTGAGCAGGCCGAAGGCGGGACGCTCTTCCTCGACGAGATCGGCGACATGCCGATGGAAGCGCAGACGCGTCTGCTGCGCGTCCTGCAGCAAGGCGAATACACCACCGTCGGCGGCCGCACGCCGATCAAGACCGACGTGCGCATCGTCGCCGCCACCAACAAGGATCTGCGCACGCTGATCAATCAGGGTTTGTTCCGCGAGGATCTCTTCTATCGCCTGAACGTCGTGCCGCTCAGGCTGCCGGCGCTGCGCGAGCGCTCAGAGGATATTCCGGATCTTGTCCGCCACTTCTTCAAGATCGGTGCCAGCGAAGGCCTGCAGACCAAGCGTATTTCCACCGGCGGCATCGAGCTGATGAAGCGTTATCCGTGGCCCGGCAACGTGCGCGAGCTCGAAAATCTTGTCCGCAGGCTGGCCGCGCTCTATTCGCAGGATGAGATTTCCGCCGAGATCATCGAGGCGGAGCTGAAGACCGGCGAAAGGCCGGTCGTTCCCGGTGGCGGCAACCTTATTCCCGACGACCTGTCGATCGGCCAGGCGGTGGAACATTTCCTGCAGCGCTACTTTGCTTCGTTCGCCGGCGAATTGCCCCCCGCCGGCCTCTATCAGCGCATTCTCTCCGAGGTCGAATACCCGTTGGTCCTCGCCTCGATGACGGCAACGCGCGGCAACCAGATCAAGGCTGCGGAACTCCTGGGGCTCAATCGCAACACGCTGCGCAAGAAGATCCGCGAACTCGGTGTCAACGTCTACAAATCGTCCAGGCAGGCATAGAGCGACCTACGTCGGTTCGGACGTACAAAGTTCGCTCTAACGCTTTGACTTCGCATCATGCTTTCCATCGATCCGGTTTTTTCGGCCCGATCCGGTGGAGCGGCGCCTTTCCAGGGGATCGATCGCCGAAAGATTTCCGTCCAGGCCACACTTGTTGCATAATCGCCACAATGCGTTGCATAGATCCGACGCAATCACTGGCTCTAGACGGCGACATGGCTTCACACGCACCGACACTGAGCGAACCGCTTTTCAGCGAACCCGGAACACGGGACGGACGCCGGCTGCTTGCGCTGCCAGGCGTGGTGGCCGTTGTCGGTGCGCTGGTTACGGCAGCGATCTCCTTCGCCATTCTCGTTGGTGCCACGCCGATCACGCCGGACGAGAGGACGACGCTGGCGCTTATCGCCCTCAATGCGGCGTTCATCCTGTTCCTGATCGCGCTGGTCGGCCGCGAAGTGCATCGTATCCTGATGGCGCGGCGGCGCGGCAAGGCGGCGTCGCGGCTGCATGTACGGATCGTCGCGATGTTCGCGCTGGTCGCTGCGATTCCCGCCATCATGGTGGCAATCATCGCGTCGATCACACTCGACATCGGCCTTGATCGCTGGTTCGAGATCCGCACCAAGACGATCGTCAATTCATCGCTGTCGATTGCGGACGCCTATGTGCAGGAGAACGCGCGCAATCTCCAGGGAACGACGCTGTCGATGGCCTACGATCTCGACGCCTCCCGCACGCTCTACGGCCTCGACCGAACCGGCTTCCTCGATCTCATGAACAAGGAAGCGGTCGGGCGCTCGCTGGCCCATGCCGCACTGGTCAAGCCGGACGGTTCGTTCGTGATGAGCGCCAAGACCGATGCGGACTTTGCCATGCCGGAGCCGCCGGAAGGCGCCATGAGCAGTGCCGCCGACGGCAGGCCGGTGCTGATCGAGCCGAAGACGCGCAACATCATGGGCGCCATCGTCAAGCTGCGCGAGATCGAAGGGCTCTATCTCTATACCATCCGCCTCGTAGACCCCGAGGTGATCAAGGCTCGGCAGATCGTCAGGTCCAACACCGACGAATACCGCGGCCTCGAAGACAATCGCCGCACCTCGCAAGTGGCCTTCGCGCTTCCCTATTTGTCGCTGACGCTGATCATCATCCTGTCCGCCATCTGGACCGGCATTGCG
The DNA here is from genome assembly GCF_040545535.1 of Mesorhizobium robiniae. Classification (NCBI taxonomy): domain Bacteria; kingdom Pseudomonadati; phylum Pseudomonadota; class Alphaproteobacteria; order Hyphomicrobiales; family Phyllobacteriaceae; genus Mesorhizobium; species Mesorhizobium robiniae. Next base: position 203,466 of record NZ_JBEPMC010000006.1, on the reverse strand, counting down.
GTCGCCGACCGCCTGGTGCGGCCCATTCGCCAGCTCATCGGCGCGGCTGACGAGGTCGCGACCGGCAATCTCGACGTTGCCGTGCCCGTTCGGCCCTCCGACGGCGACGTCGCCTCGCTCGGCGACACCTTCAACAAGATGCTGCTGGAACTGAAATCGCAGCGTAACGAGATTCTGTCCGCCAAAGATTTGATCGACGAGCGGCGGCGTTTTTCGGAAGCCGTGCTTGCCGGCGTCACCGCCGGCGTCATCGGCGTCGATCCGTACGGCATCGTCACCATCGTCAACCGGTCGGCCGAGACGATGCTGGCCATATCCTCCACCGCCGCACTAGGGCAGAATCTCTCCGCCGTGCTGCCGCATGTCGGCCGCGTCTTCGAGATCGGCCGCAAGTCGGGCAAGCCTGTCCACCGCGAGCAGGTGACCTTCTATCGCGCCGGCGCGGAGCGGACTTTCAACGTGCAGATCACGGTCGAGGCCGGCGACAACGGTTCGGAGGAGAAATCCTATGTCGTGACGGTCGACGACATCACCGATCTGGTCCAGGCGCAGCGTTCCTCGGCCTGGGCGGATGTGGCGCGACGCATCGCTCACGAGATCAAGAACCCGCTGACACCGATCCAGCTTTCCGCCGAGCGCATCAAGCGCCGCTACGGCAAAGTCATCACCGAAGACCGCGAGGTTTTCGATCAGTGCACCGATACGATTATCAGGCAGGTGGAGGACATCGGCCGCATGGTCGACGAGTTCTCCGCTTTCGCACGCATGCCCAAACCTGAAATGAAGGCCCTCGATTTGCGCGAGTCGCTGCGCGAAGCCTCGTTCCTCGTCGAAGTGAGCCGCGCCGATATCACCTTCGAGCGCGTGTTCGGCAACGAACCGCTCAAAGGCACTTTCGACAGCCGCCTGATGGCGCAGGCTTTTGGCAATGTTATCAAGAACGCAGCCGAGGCGATTGACGGACTTGATCAAAAGGACCGCTCGCACGGCATAATCCGGATTCAAGCCGGGCGCCAGAATGACGCGATTCGCATCGACGTCATCGACAATGGCAAGGGCCTGCCGCGCGAGAACCGTCAGCGATTGCTCGAGCCTTACATGACGACGCGCGAGAAGGGCACGGGACTTGGCCTCGCTATCGTCAAGAAGATAGTGGAGGACCATGGCGGTCAGCTCGAGCTGCATGACGCGCCGGCGGATTTCCACGGCGGGCGTGGCGCGATGATCAGCATCATCCTGCCGCTTGCCGCCGCCACCGTGCCGTCGCGCGGCGAAGGCAGGACGGAACACGAAAGAGAAACTGAAAAGGTCGGTAATGGCGTCTGACATTCTCATCGTCGATGACGAGGAAGACATCCGCGAACTCGTCGCCGGTATTCTAAGCGACGAAGGTCACGAAACCCGCACGGCATTCGATGCCGACAGCGCCCTGGCGGCGATCGCCGACCGGGCACCGAGGCTGATTTTCCTCGACATCTGGCTGCAAGGCTCACGTCTGGATGGACTGGCGCTGCTGGACGAGATCAAGACGATGCACCCGAACCTGCCGGTCGTGATGATCTCGGGTCACGGCAACATCGAAACAGCGGTCTCGGCGATCCGGCGCGGTGCCTATGACTTCATCGAGAAGCCGTTCAAGGCCGACAGGCTGATCCTCATCGCCGAGCGCGCGATTGAAACCTCGAAGCTGAAACGCGAGGTTTCCGATCTCAAGCTGCGCAGCGGCGAAACCTTCGACCTGATCGGCATGTCCTCGGCGATGAGCCAATTGCGCCAGACAATCGAACGGGTCGCGCCGACCAACAGCCGCGTCATGATCATCGGCCCGTCCGGATCGGGCAAGGAACTCGCCGCACGCGCCATCCACGCGCTGTCAGCGCGCAAGAGCGCGCCGTTCGTGGCGCTGACCGCTGCCAACATCACGCCCGAACGCATGGAGGTCGAGCTATTCGGTACCGAATCAAACGGTGTCGAACGCAAGGTCGGCGCCCTTGAGGAAGCCCACCGCGGCATTCTCTATATCGACGAAGTGGCCGACATGCCGCGCGAAACGCAAAACAAGATCCTGCGCGTGCTGGTCGAACAGCAGTTTGAGCGGGTAGGGGGCACCAAGCGGGTCAAGGTCGATGTGCGGATCATATCGTCGACGTCGCAGAACCTCGAGGCCATGATCGCCGACGGTCGTTTCCGGGAGGATCTCTATCACCGCCTGGCGGTGGTACCGGTCATGGTGCCGGGATTGGCCGAGCGGCGGGAGGACATTCCCTATCTTGTCGACAACTTCATGAAGCAGATCGCCCGCCAGGCCGGCATCCGGCCGCGGCGCATCGGCGACGACGCGCTGGCGGTGCTGCAGGCCCATAACTGGCCAGGCAATGTCCGTCAGCTGCGCAACAATGTCGAGCGACTGATGATCCTGGCGCGTGGCGACGATGCCGATGCACCGATCACCGCCGACCTCTTGCCTGCTGAGATCGGCGACGTGATGCCGCGCACGCCCAATCAGTCCGATCAGCACATCATGGCACTGCCGTTGCGCGAGGCGCGCGAACAGTTCGAGAAGGACTATCTGATCGCCCAGATTAATCGTTTTGGCGGCAACATCTCGAAAACGGCCGAGTTCATCGGCATGGAGCGCTCCGCGCTTCATCGGAAGCTAAAATCGCTGGGCGTCTGACAGCCAAATCCAATCGTGGCCTACGCAATTATCGGTTACGGCCGCGGCGGAATCACATAAGAAAGTGCTGCAGCGCCGCGTCTTTTGGCACGCACAAAGGACGCTGTAGCAGTTTGATTTGGCGCATGATCCCTTTCCGAAAACCATTTCGATTTTCGGGGTCATGCGCTGACTTCTCCAGGGGTGACCCATGCCGCGCATTGCCTATGTGAACGGGCGCTATGTCGCTCACGCCGACGCTTTCGTGCATATCGAAGACCGTGGCTATCAGTTCGCCGATGGCGTCTACGAGGTCTGCGAGGTGGCGCGCGGCTTCATCGTCGACATGCCTCGCCATCTCGGACGGCTGAACCGCTCGCTGACCGAATTGTCGATCGACTGGCCGGTCACGCGTGGCGTGTTGCCGATTATTTTGAGCGAGGTGATCCGCCGCAACCATGTCACCGACGGCTTGGTCTATCTTCAGGTGACGCGTGGCGTCGCCAGCCGAGACTTTGTTTTCCCTGCGGCGGACACGAAGCCGTCGCTGGTGGTGACCGCCAGGAAAGCCGACCCGGCTGCTGCCGCGAAACGAGCCGAAAGCGGGATCAAGGTCATCACCGTGCCGGAGAATCGCTGGGACCGCGTCGATATCAAGTCCGTCGGGCTGCTGCCAAATGTGCTCGCCAAGCAGAAGGCCAAGGAAGCCGGCGCCCAGGAAGCCTGGTTCGTCGATGCCGATGGCACCGTCAAGGAAGGTGGATCGTCGAACGCCTGGATCGTCACCGGGGATGGCGTGCTGGTGACGCGTCCGGCCGAGCACGGGATCCTGCGCGGCATCACCCGCACCACGCTGTTCGAGGTGGCTGCCAAGCTCGGCCTGAAGATCGAGGAGCGCGGCTTTTCGGTCGCCGAGGCCAAGGCCGCGCGCGAGGCTTTCATCAGCTCCGCGACCACGATTGCCATGCCGATCGTGGCGATCGACGGCGCTCCCGTCGCCAACGGTCATCCGGGCTCAATAACACTTTCCTTGCGGCAAGCCTTTTTTGACGTTGCGGAAAAAAGTCCAGCCTGATAACCGCACAGGTGGAATGAACATCAATATATCTCGTTCTGCTTGTCGTTATTGACGGCAAGATGGTGTTTGCGTGCTTGACATGTGCCTGACAATTTGGCGCATTGGCGTGCAAACCGAAGGGGATCGGCGAAAGACAAGAACAATGGCGGAACGATCGCAAAATCTTCAGGACCTGTTCCTGAATTCAGTTCGTAAAAGCAAAAACCCACTCACCATCTTTCTCATCAACGGCGTGAAGCTGACCGGTGTGGTCACTTCGTTCGACAATTTCTGTGTTCTGCTGCGTCGGGACGGTCATTCCCAGCTCGTCTACAAGCACGCCATTTCCACGATCATGCCGAGCCAGCCGGTTCAGATGTTCGATGGCGAGGAAAGCCAGGGCGCCTGATTGGCACGTAAAAAAGACGCGGACCGCAGCGTTCGCGAAAAACCAGCATATCAGCCGGGGACGGAAGCCGAAGGCCGGACTCGGGCCGTGGTTATCGTGCCGGTGCTTACCCGCCAGCCGCGAGGCGACGAAGAGACGAATCGTCCGCGCCTGACTCGGTCCGCCGAAGCTCGCCACGACGAGGCGGTTGGCCTTGCCCAAGCCATTGACCTCGACCCGATCCATACCGCGGTGGTGACCGTCAACGATCCGCGCCCTGCGACCTTGCTCGGCAGCGGCAAGGTCGCGGAGTTCGCCGAGATCGTCAAAGAGGGTCATGCCGAACTGGTCATTGTCGACCATCCGCTGACGCCGGTGCAGCAGCGTAACCTGGAAAAGGAATTGAACGCCAAGGTGCTGGATCGCACCGGGCTGATCCTGGAGATTTTCGGCGAGCGCGCGCGGACCAAAGAAGGCACGCTGCAGGTCGATCTTGCGCACCTTAACTATCAAAAGGGCCGGCTCGTGCGAAGCTGGACCCACCTCGAACGCCAGCGCGGCGGCGCCGGCTTTCTCGGCGGCCCTGGCGAAACGCAGATAGAATCGGACCGCCGTGCTCTGCAGGATAAAATCAAGAAGCTGAAGCACGAGCTGGAAACAGTGCGGCGCACCCGCGACCTGCACCGCGCCAAGCGCAAGAAGGTGCCTTTTCCGGTGGTGGCGATCGTCGGCTATACCAACGCTGGCAAGTCGACGCTGTTCAACAGGCTGACCGGAGCAGGGGTGCTGGCCGAGGACATGCTGTTTGCCACGCTCGATCCGACACTGCGCCGGGTGCGACTGCCGCACGGCACGCCGGTTATCCTTTCGGACACGGTCGGTTTCATCTCGGACCTGCCGACACATCTGATCGCGGCGTTCCGGGCCACGCTGGAAGAGGTGGTCGAGGCCGATCTCGTCATCCATCTGCGCGATATTTCGGATCCCGACACGGCTGCCCAGGCCGAGGATGTCGAGCGCATCCTGTCCGATCTCGGCGTTGACGCCGGCGACACCAGCCGCGTCATCGAAGTGTGGAACAAGATCGACCTGCTCGATGAAAGCAACAGGGCTCGGCTTCTTGCCGATGGCGTCGATGGCAACAAGACGCCGCCGATCGCGATCTCGGCCGCCACCGGCGAGGGCATCAATGTGCTGAAGGCGATCATCGAGACAAGAGTGTCAGGCGAACTGGAAACGCTGACTATCACGCTCAAGCCTGAGCAACTCGGGCTCGTCGACTGGCTCTACCGCAATGGCGACGTCGTCTCGCGCACCGACAATGAAGATGGTGGTGTGACAGTCGCGCTCAAGGCGACGCAAAGCGCGCATGAAGAGATAGAAAGCCGATTGCACCGTAAAAACAACGGGTAATCGCCGTTACTTCGCGCGCTTGGCTTGCTGCCAAAGCGCCTCCATCTCGTCAAGCGTCGCCCTTTCCAGCGTGTTTCCCGACGCTTCCAGTGCTTGCTCGACATGGTGGAACCGCGACCGGAATTTCTCGTTGGTGCCACTGAGCGCCGCTTCGGAATCAACTTTGAGATGACGACCGAGATTGACGACGGCAAACAGCATGTCGCCGAACTCATCCTTGATCGAAGCCGTATCGTCCTTGGCAAGGGCCTCGCGCAATTCGCCGATCTCTTCCTCGATCTTGTCGAGGATCGGCGTGGCCTCGCTCCAGTCGAAGCCGACACGGGCCGCTTTTTCCTGCAGCTTCAGGGCTCGGGTCAGCGCGGGCAGGGCGACCGGCACGCTATCGAGAAAGCCTTTGCCGTTATCTTCAGGGTCTAGCCCGCGGGCGAGGCGGGCGCTTCGCTTTTCCGCCTTTTCCTCGGCCTTGATCTTCTCCCACATGCCCTTGGCCATGCCGGCGCTGCGCGCCTTCTCGTCACCGAAGACATGCGGGTGGCGGCGGATCATTTTTGTGGTGATGGCCTGAACCACGTCGCCAAAGGCAAATTCACCGGCCTCCTCGGCCATCTGCGCATGATAGACGACCTGCAGCAGAAGGTCGCCGAGCTCGTCGCGCAGATCGTCCAGGTCGCCGCGCGCGATGGCGTCCGCCACCTCGTAGGCTTCCTCGATCGTGTAGGGCGCGATGGTCGAGAAATCCTGCTCGATGTCCCACGGGCAGCCGGTTTCGGGCGCCCGCAGCGCCGCCATGATCTCAATCAGCCGGGAAATGTCCTTCGAGGGTTTCATCGGCCGGATGCTAGCTTGCGTCCGACCGTGTAGCCAACGCCGTCGGACGGCGAGGGGCGATTGTCCACAGCGTTGCTCAGCGTCTCAATCGAGCACGGAGACGATCGCCTTGGCGAGCGCCTCCATGCCGTCCTCCGGCAGGCCGGCGACGTTGATGCGACTGTCGCCGACCATGTAAACGCCGTGCTCGGCGCGCAGCCGCTCGACTTGCGCTTCGGACAGGCCTAGCCGGGAAAACATGCCGCGATGGCTGGCGACGAAATCGAAGCGATCGGAATTGGACTGTCGCCGCAGCGCTTCGGCGAACTGCACCCGAAGCCGCAGCATGCGCAGGCGCATCTCCTCGAGCTCCGCTTCCCAGTCGGCGCGCAGCGTGGCGTCTTCAAGCACGATGCGCACTGCGGCTGCGCCATGGTCCGGCGGCATCGAGTACATGGCGCGCGCCGCCGACAGCATCTGGCTCATGGCCACATCCGCCTGCGCGCCGTCTTTTGCCAGGATCATCGCCGCGCCGACGCGGTCGCGATACACGGCAAAATTTTTCGAGCAGCTCGAAGCAACAACCATTTCCGGAACTTTTTCAGCCAAGAGGCGCAAGCCGGCGGCGTCTGTGTCCAGGCCTTCACCAAAACCCTGATAGGCAATGTCGACAAAAGGCAGCAGGCCCCGCTCGACGAGAAGGTCGGCTACTTCAGCCCACTGTGCCGTGTCCAGATTGGCGCCTGTCGGATTGTGACAGCAACCATGCAGCAGCACCACGTCGCCGCTCCTGGCGGTCGCCAGCGCGCTCATCATGTCGGCGAAGCGAACAGCACCTGAGGCCGCGTCGAAGTAAGGATATTCGCGTATCTGCAAGCCGGCGGCACGCATCACCGGCACGTGGTTCGGCCATGTCGGGTCGGACAGCCAGATCGTCGCGTCCGATCGCGTTCTCTTGAGCAGCTCGGCCACCAGCCGCAGAGCGCCTGAGCCGCCAGGGGCCTGCGCCGCACGGATGCGCGTCAACTCGGCCGCAGGGCCAAAGACAAGCCTTGCCATCGCCGTGTTGAAGCCGGTATCGCCGGCAAGGCCGAGGTAGGTCTTGGTGTCCTGGCTCTGCAGCAATCGCTTTTCGGCTTCGCGCACGGCGCGCATCACCGGCGTTTTGCCATCGAGATCCTTGTAGACGCCGACGCCGAGGTCGACCTTGTCGGGGCGGGGATCGGCGCGATAGAGGCCGATCAAGGCAAGAATCTTGTCGGCTGGGGCAGGCTGGAGGTCTTCGAACATTTGGCGCGGTTCCGTTGGCCGCGGTGTGATACGCAAATCGGCCGTGCCGCGCCAGCGGTTTTCATTTGCACCAGGCTGAAAACCGCCAAACCGCGCGGCTTACCGCACGACAGCCGGTCATGCCATTACGCCGGCTTGAGGGTGGCGGCAGACGGCAAGGCGGCGATGGATTGCTGCTTCTTGGTGGTGCCCCAACCGATCCGCGGCAGCCATTCGAGATAATAGGCGAAGCCGAACTGCAGCGCGATGCCTGTCGAGATCAGGATCGTGTCGTAGAGGAGCCCGCCCGGGCTGACGACCTTCATGACCTGCGCGATCATGGCGAGGATCGTTCCGGCGATGAAGACTGGCAGCGAATGCTTGCCGAGGACCGCGAGCGGGTGTCCGGGCCTGGTCCTCGCCAAGTTGGAAAGCGCCGGGATCGCGACGATCAGATAGGCGATCGCCAGAATGTGCATGAGCCGCGACAGCGACAGGAATGTCTTGTCGAAGCCGGTCAGCACGGTAGGCAGGCCGGAGGCCGTCTCGGTGCCCCACAGCGGCAGCCGCACCCAGATCAGCGCGCCGACCAGATACCCGATGGCCGCGCTCGCCATCATCCAGTTGAAGCGGATTTCGCCGCCGCGCTTGACATGCAGCATGCCGGCGATCCCGATGACGAACAGAAACTGCCAGGAGAGGGGATTCAGGAACCAGAAGCCATCGCCGGGATAATCCGAAGGCGCGATCTGGAAAATGCCAGCGATGAGCCAGAGGACAGCGGACGCAGCAAGCATCAGGCGCAGGCTGAAAGTGCCGATCCACAGGAAAAGCGGCACCGTCAGAAGTACGATGGCATACATGGAAAGAATGTTGTTGTAGCCGATCTGATGCCCGAGCGCCGCGATGCCGAGCAGCGCTTCCGGCGTGTCCTCGATGATCATCTGGATATTGATCAGCTTCAAAAGATCGGGCCGCGAGAAATGCAATGCAGCCGCCGAGAAGATCGCCAGCGTCGCCACCGTGGTCATGATGTGGGTGACATAGAGGACACCGGCACGCCGCCAGGCTTTCAGGGTCGTGAGCAACCGGTTCCCCGGCTGGAACTTCAATCCGTAGGCGAGCCCAACGGCAATCCCTGAAATTAGCACGAAGGCTTCGGCCGAGTCGGAAAAGCCGAAGTTCTTAAGCGTGAAATGCTCGTAGATCGTGCCCGGGACATGGTTGATGAAGATCGTCAGTAGCGCTAGCGCTCGGAAGACATCGATGCGGGTATCCCGCTGGGTTAGCACATTGCCTGTCATGTCGGGGCTTGTCGTGTCTGGGCTTGTCATGTGGGGTCGATAATTCGTTGAACAAAGCGGACCCAGAGGACCGTGGGCGAGGGAAGATTCGGCGGTGAATGTTTCCTGCCTATAACTCGCTAGTGCCCCGAAAAAGATGACACCTTCGCGATTTCCCGCGTCACAAATTAATTCAGGTATAAACATTGAAATCCACTGGCGCTAAACTGCGCGGCGCGTTGTGGCGCTGAGAGGCGCGGACGGGAAGCCGCAACCGGCGACTGTGAGGGGGTAAGACCTTCCGGATCGAGAAAAAAACTCAAGGTGCGGGATTAAAAACCTGCCATGCTCCGTAAACCGGACATGAGAGGGTCGATGCCACGCTTCGATATCGTAGGACAGCTCGGTTCCCTGCGACGCTATGCGCGCTCGCTGACCCGCGACAGCGCCGAAGCGGAAGATTTGGTGCATGACGCGCTGGTGCGTGCCTATGAGCGGCGCGGCACGTTCCGCTCCGGCGGAAACCTGCGCGCGTGGCTGCTGTCGATCGTCCACAACGCTTTCGTTGACGGCTTGCGGTCCCGCAAGTCTGAAGCGGCGCGCGTCGAGCAGGCCGGATATCTTGCCGACGCCAGCATGCAGGCTCCCCAGGAACATTCCGTCCGCCTGGCACAGGTGCGCGAAGCTTTTTTCAAATTGCCGGAAGAGCAGCGTTCGGCGCTGCATCTCGTCGCCATCGAGGGCCTTACCTACAGCCAGGCAGCCGAGGCCAGCGGCGTGCCGCTGGGGACGCTGATGTCGCGCATCGGCAGGGCGCGCGCGGCGCTCCGTGAAATGGAGGACAAATTGCCGGCGCGATCGAACAGCCACCTCAGGATCGTGGGAGGCCCGTGATGTCCGTGATGAATGAACTGCGCGACCCGGTGACCGATGCCGACCTCGACGCCTATGTTGACGATCAGCTGGACGTTGCCCGCCGCATCGAGGTCGAGGCCTTTCTCTCCGCCCGTCCGGAGGCGGCCGCTCGCGTGATGTCCGACCTCAGGACGCGCGACGAACTGCGCGTGGCGCTTGCCGGATCCAAGGGCATGGCGCGGCCGGCAACGGCCGATGCAGCGCGGCGGCTGGAGCGCGGGCTGGCCCGGGGTCGTGTTTTAGGCACGTTGCGCCGAGCCGCGACGGTCGCAGTCTTGCTGGCCGCAGGCTGGTTAGCGAACGGCATCATCGGACCGATATCGGTGACGAAAGTCGTCGCCTCGACCCAGCCGCCTGCCTATCTGGAGGAGGCGATCCGGGCGCATGGGACGACGATCGTGCGCGAGGCTATGTCATCGCAGCCCGAGGCGCCGAACTACGATGCGGACGAAATCCGCGCCGCCACGGCGATCGTCATGCCGTCGCTGCCGAAGGGCTGGAAGGTCCGTGACGTGCAGATCTATCCGTCGCGGTTCGGCCCGAGCGTCGAAATGGCTGTCGAAACAAATGATCTCGGGCTGGTCTCGCTGTTCGCGATCAGGCCCGGAACGTTCGATGTGGTCAAGCCGACCGTCGCCCCCTCGGGCGAAATTTCCTCGGCCTATTTCCAGATCGGCGAAGTCGCCTACGCAGTCGTCGCCCGAAGCGGTATCCGCGATCTCGATCGCACCGCTGAAACGCTCGCCAAAACGCTTTACTGACCCTCACCAAGGAGAACTCGCATGAATACCCCCAATCTAGGATACCGCACGGGCGTCGGAGCCCAAACCGGGGCCGTCTTCGACGAAGGCCTGCGCAAGCACATGCTGCGTGTCTACAACTACATGGGAGTCGGCCTCGTCGTTACGGGCGTGATCGCCTTCGTGGTGGCTTCCACGCCAGCCCTCTACGTGCCGATCTTTTCCAGCCCGCTGAAGTGGGTGGTGATGCTGGCGCCGCTCGCCTTCGTGCTGCTGTTCTCGTTCAAGATGCAGACCATGTCGGCGGCCGGCGCTCAGGCGATGTTTTGGGCATTCTGTGCGGTGATGGGCCTGTCGCTGGCTTCCGTGTTCCTTGTCTTCACCGGCACCAGTATTGCGCGCACCTTCTTCATCGCCGCGACCATGTTTGGCGCGACCAGCCTTTACGGCTATACGACCAAACGCGACCTGACCCAGTTCTCGTCCTTCCTGATCATGGGCCTGATCGGCGTGGTGATTGCCAGCATCGTCAACATCTTTCTCGGCTCGACCGCACTTCAGTTCGCCATCTCGGTGATCGGCATCGCCGTCTTTATCGGTCTTACCGCCTGGGATACGCAGACGATCAAGGAGCAGTTTGCCGAAAACTTCGGTGCGGAATCGCAACAGAAGCTCGCCGTCTTCGGTGCATTCTCGCTCTATCTGAACTTCATCAACATCTTCCAGCTGCTGCTGAACTTCACCGGCGAGCGCGAATAGCCGATTGAATCAATGCATGTCGCGGCAGCGGTTTTCGAGCAGCGACATGCATTGACCAGAGACTTAAGCGCGTCGCGAAAATCTCCTGGACGCGGCGCGCCCAAATGACCGGAGTTGCTCCCATGGACAGGAACGACCAGCAGGCGATCGGCAATCTTTTCGAGAAACTTGCGAATGTCGAGCGACAGACTCCGCCGCGCGATGCCGAAGCGGAACGTTTCATCAACGATCAGATTGCCCGGCAGCCCGGTGCGCCATACTACATGGCGCAGACAATCGTCGTGCAAGAGCAGGCCCTGAACGCGGCACAGTCCCGCATTGAGGAACTGGAACAACAGGCGCAGCAGTCTGCCGGCGGCGGATTGCTTGGCGGCCTCTTCGGCGGTGGCGGCGCCAGGCGCTCGGGTTCGGTCCCGCGGGTGGGGCGCACCGCTGCTGCGCCGCCGCCGTTTTCCGGCAATGATCGGCAGGGGGCAGGCGGCGGTTTCCTCGCCGGAGCCGCGCAAACTGCGATGGGTGTGGCCGGTGGCGTGCTTCTCGGCAACGCGATCGCAGGCATGTTTGGCGAAAGCGGCGAAGCACAGGCAGCCGAACCACCGGCGCCACAAGCAGACGATGCCGGCTCCGACGATGCCGGTGATTTCGGCGACGTTGAATTCTGACACGAATGGAAAGCGCGGAGGGCGGTCTCGCCAGAAAATCGGCCTTCTAAGGTCCTTCGCAAGAATTTATGGCGTCATAGCCAACGAAGGCGAGCTGGTTGCCGTCCGGATCGCGGACATAGGCCCGTAAAATCCGCCTTCATAGCGCGGCCTCCGGTCAGGCGCGCTGTTCGAGACGGATGCAGCTCGGTTGGTGCGGCTCAGTATTCCCGGCATTGGTTCTGAAAGCCCGACATCGACCGTAGCGAAGGGCAGGGTGGTGTGGTGCGCTCCAGACATTCACTAGGTCTTACCGAGAGCTTCAACGATTTCTGAAACAGTCGCTATTTTGGCGATCTTGCCGTTCATGTAATCCAGGGAGACGCGCGCGTGCTCTGCGTCGTAGGAGCCGATGCATTCCTCGGCCAAGACCACTCGGAAATCTCGTTGATAGGCGTCCACCGCAGCCACACGGATGCAGGCGTGCGTATTGACGCCGCATAGAACCAGTTCACCGACACCAAATTCAGCCAGTAGTTCGTCAAGTCCCGTCTTGAAGAACGCGCTGTAGCGCTTCTTGACTATCGTCGCATCGCTTGGCTGCCAATCGAGCCCAGGGTGAAGCATGGCACCTCGTGTGCCCTGAATTGTGACGGCTATGCGTTTATCGCGCATCTCAAGAAATGCGTCGCTGAGATCCGAACGGAACTCCTGCCGCACCCAGATCACCGGGAGCTGTAAACTTCTGAAAGCGCTCACCAGCCGGTTGGTATCCAGAACCAGTCGATCGGCTTTATCTGCTTCCCACAGGTCGAGATACTCATTCAGCAGGTCGATGATAATGAGGCAGCGTTTGGTCACCGTCGAGCTATATGAAGCGCTGAATGCAGATTTGTGACGAGGTCATATCTGGCAGCAGGTTGTCAAAGCTAGAGACGCAAGTGCCTCGGTCAGCCCCGCCGTCTCTCCGCCATCAGAAACACCGCCAGTAGACAGCACAGCAGGCCAAGGGACGATGGTAGTCCCTGATGTCCAATCAGTTGCATCGCCAGTCCTGTCGCGGGCGAGCCGACGATGCCGCCGATGCCCCATACGAACGCGAAGGCTGCGTTACCAGCGATCAAGGCTTGACCGGTGAAACGTTCGCCGAGTTGGATCAGTGACATGGTGTAGATCCCGAACGAGACCCCGCCCCAGACGAAAACGAGCGGCCAGATGAGCCACGAATTGAAGATCGACGGCAGCAGCAGGCAGCCGGCCAGCGAAGCCAGCGCACAGAATAACATGGGCCGCGTCGAGCCGAACCGTTCGGCCACGCGCCCGAGCAAAATCTGCAACACGGCATTGCCTGCGGTGAAACAGGCGATCAGCGAAGCGATGCGCCCCTCGGCGCTGCCGAGCGCGACGCCATAGACCGCAAACAAGGAGATCACGACCTGCTCGAAGACGGCTGCGGCGAAAACCGCGAACAATAGCAGCGGCGCCAGTGCGAAAAAGCCGCCGACCGATATCGCCTTGCCCTCATGCGACATCTTCGGCAGACGCGGCACGACCGCAAGGACGATCAGGCCGCAGAGCGGGAAGGCCACGATGCCGATCAAGAACGGCGGCCAACCCTGCGTGCCGACCAGGCCGAGCGACAGGGGGCCGATGGCGAAGCCACCCGAAACGATCGATGAATAGAGGCCCATGATGCGGCCGCGCCGTGACGCGGGCGTGATCGAGATCAGCCAGGTCTCGCTGATCACGTAAAGCGGATTGGCGAAGAAGCCGAGCAGGAAACGCAGCGGCATCCAGGCCCAGACTTCCTGCGTCAAGGCAATCGCGACCAGGGCGAGCGCTGCCAGGATCGAACACAGGATCGCAAGCCGCGCCGCGCCCACGCGCCTCTCCAGCGCCGGGACGAAGGGCGCGGATACGATGAAACCCAGCGGCGTCATCGCCGCCGACAAGCCGATCAGACCTGGTGTCGTTCCCTGCCGCTCCAGAATGAAGCTGAGCAGCGGATAGGTCAGCCCCTGTGCCAGCGCGAACACCGTGACGGTCGCGATGATACCCGCCATCGCAGCCCATGGCATCCGATCCTCTTGCGATGATGTCGTGCTTTCGGCAGTCATTGCGGCATTCGCCTTATGCTTGCCAGAAGGGCTTGGCGATCTCTTCCTCGAACTGCTGTCCCGTCAGACCGATATCGTCGATCAAATGGGGATTGTCCTTCGACATTTGCTTAAGCTGCCAGCGAACGCGTTTCCGCTCACTCCAGGTCGCGACAATGTTTTGCAGCGTCATCAGACTGTAGTGCCGACGCGGCATTTCCGTCGGCACTACGCACGCTCCTGGCCGCGCTGTCCGAGGCGAAGCCGACGCAAGAGTATCGTTCATGGCAACCTCCATGTGGGTCTGATGGTCCGGAGGACCGACCTGAAAGAGATTGAATTCTGCAGGATACGAACAGCGTCGTAATTAAGCTCTGCCAAATAGTTCTCAAAACTTCCAAACGGGCTATAGATGCGGCGTATGCAGGAAGAGCGCTTTGCCTTTGGTCCCTTCGTGCTTGATTCCGGTGCGGGAACGCTCCTTCGGAACGATGTCCCCGTTGCCGTTGGCTACCGCGGTCTGAAGCTGCTTGCGGCACTCGTCGGACGGCCCGGCGAAATCCTTGAGAAGGCCGAACTGATGGACGCGGCGTGGCCGGGCACAGCCGTCGAGGAAGGCAACCTCACGGTCCAGATCTCGCAGTTGCGCAAGTTGCTTGGTCCGGCCGCCGATGCCGGTAATGGGGGCGGTGAGTGGATCGCCACGGTTCCGCGCGTCGGCTATCGTTTCACCGGGACCATCGAACAGCTCGGCAGCGCGAAGCGAAAACCTTTGCCGCTGCCCGACAAACCATCGATAGCTGTGCTGCCCTTCGTTAACATCAGCAACGATCCCAAGCAGGAATCCTTCGCGGATGGGTTGACCGAAGACCTTATCACCGACCTGTCCAGGATTTCAGGCCTGTTCGTCATCGCGCGCAACTCGGCCTTTGCCTACAAGGGGAGGGCGATGGATGTGCGCGCGATCGCACAGGATCTTGGCGTGCGCTACCTGCTGGAGGGTAGCGCAAGACGTGCCGCGGGGCGTGTGCGCATCAACGCACAGCTGGTCGATGCGGTGAGTGGCGATCATCTATGGGCGGAACGCTTTGATCGCAGCCTGGAAGATATCTTTGCCGTTCAGGACGAGGTCACCGGCAAGATCGTGGAGGCGCTCCTGGGCCGGCTGCGCGCGCCGCCGCCGCGCAATCGGCCCAAAAATCTCGGTGCCTACGATCTCTGCGTGCGGGCGCGCAAACTGATGGATGACACGCCGCAGATGGCGCGGGAAGCGCATCTGATGCTCACGCGCGCGGTTTCGCTCGATCCGGAATATGCCGAGGCCTATCGCTGGCTTGCGATGAACCACTGGATGGGATGGGTGCATTCTGGCGGACCAACCGAAACGTCTCGTAGCGTTGCTTTGGAACTGGCGCGCAAAGCGGTGGCGATCGACCCCAACGACGCCGGCTGCCGCTGGGTTTTGGCTTACCTGCTGGCATATGAGCGCAGCTTCGCCGAAGCGGATGCGGAATTCGCCAAGGCGATCGAGCTCGACCCGAACGAGGCCGATGCCTGGGCGGCATTATCCGACATCGCGGTCTTGGCCGGGCGGGTCGAGGAGGGCCTTGAGCACATTCGCAAGGCGTTCCGTCTGAACCCGTTTCCGGCAAGTTGGTACTATCTGACGCTCGGCCAGGCGCTATATGCGGCCGGCGAATACGAAGCCGCTGTCGAGACCCTGCGCAGGGACGAGACGTACCGTACAAGCTCACGCCGTTTCCTGGCGGCAAGCCTTGCCCAACTGGGGCGGCTCGATGAGGCGCGCGCGGAGGTCGAGCTGTTCCTCATCGGCAACCCGAATTTCACAACCCGCCACTGGGCCGCGACGGAGCCATTCCGCGACGCTGCGATGCTTGATCATTTCGTTGATGGCTTCCGCATGGCCGGACTTCCGGAGTGACGCGCCGGCGTGATTTTCCAAATGGCCATTCGTACAACGAACCCTATCGGGGCATCGATGGCGGCGAGGGGACGGTGAAGCTGCGAGAGGAAGCCGGCTTCAAACCTGCCGGACGATGGTGCCGATCACGTTGACGAGAAGGCGCGCGGCAGTCAGCGCCGACAGGCCATCAATGTCGGCTGGAGGATAGAGCTCGACAAGGTCGAATCCTGCGATCCTGGCCCGCCTGCCGAGGCCAGAGATCAGGTCGATCACCTGCGTGTAGGTGAGGCCGCCGGGCGTACGCGCCGCCACGCCTGGCATGATACCGGGATCGAGGCCGTCGCAGTCGAGGGTGACGACGACCCGCGCTCCTTCCGGAATATGCCGGAGTGCGGCTTCGACGCCCTGGGCGTGAACCTCGCGGGCAGTCACGAAGCGGCTGCCATAGCGCCGCGCCGCTTCGAGTTCGGTGAGGCGCGCGCTGCCGACACTACGGAGTCCGACCTGCACGATGCCGGCAACATGCGGCATCTCGCTCACCCGACGCATCGGACTTGAATAGCCGTAGCGTTCGCCATGCAACTCGTCGCGCCAGTCGATATGGGCGTCGATCTGCAGGATCCAGACCGGCCCGTGATCGGCAAAGCCGGCGAGAAACGGAATGGGCACGGAATCGTCGCCTCCGAGCAGGATCGGTACCGCCGGCAATGCCAGGATTTCGCGCGTCTTCGCCTCGATCCGGGCCCGGTTGCCGGCATTGTCGTGCATGGTCGTCGGAATATCGCCCGCATCGATGCAGCAGACCGACTTACCGTCGAACAGCGGACCGCCGAGGTCGAAATCCCAGTGCTCGACGAGCTCGGCATCGTCTTGGCTCGCAGCGCGGATGGCGTCGGCGGCCAAGGCATAGCCGCTGCTGTCCTTGCCGGGATATGTGCTGCCGTGACGGGCTCCGAAGATCACCGCACGAGGCATGCGGCCATCGGCGAGGCGATCGGGAAAGCCGAGAAAGGGAGGCGAGGTGGTCATTCCTGATGGCCTTGATGAATCAGGGGGTCTCTTGGTTCACAGATGTATCAGGTTGGCGAAGCTCTGAGGAGCGAAACGCGCCGATCTAGCCGCACCCAAGGCCATATCAGAAAGTCGCATAAGATAGATTATGGAACTAGGCAATATTACGGCCCAGCCAAATTCCATAAATTTACCAGAGCCTTGGCCATTTCAGCGGAGCCGTTTAGAGGCTGACGCGCGTCGTCCTCTTCGTACGCACGGACTTCAGCTTGCCAGCGTCGCTATGACAGCCCGCGCTGCATTGACGATGGCCCTGAGGCTCGGCGGCGAACACAGCGCCATGCGCGCCGGCGGCGGCCCATACGCGATTGAAAGCGTTTCGTCGAGATGGCCAATTGGGGCTAAGCCGCCAATGGCAAAGCCGGTCTCGTCGCGGATCTGCCGTCGGTCGGCGCGCTTCAGCGGCTCGCCGGTCAGTCTGGCAGCCTTGACGAGATCGAGCTGGTTGGAGCCGGAAACTAGGAAGAGAAACAGCTTTCCGCTGGTTTCTCCCTGGAAACCAAAGACTTGACGATCTGGGCGACCGTGCAGCCGCATTGCGCGGCGGCTTCCTCGGCCGTGCGCGTCGAGGCGCCCATGCGCCGGATCTCGATGTCGAGGCCGGCATCGGCCGCTGCCTTGGTCACACGATCAATGTTTCTAACTATGAAAAAACTTACCTATACTGCTGATTTGTAAGGGATTTACATCGCCATGATCTTGCGTTGACGCTTCTCCATGCCGCCCGAAAAACGTGGCCGCTGCTTTGAGTGGAGCAACCCGCCGGGAGGCGGGCCGCACTGGTGTCTTACGGCACAGATTACTCGGCGGCGCCGATCGCCTTGAGCCCGGCGACGGCGCACTTAGCGTCAATATCGCCCGAAGGAGCACCGCCCACGCCGATGCCGGCCACCAGCGCATCGCCGATTTTAACCGGCAAGCCACCGGCCTGGATGACGATGCGCGGATCCATGTTGCGCAACCCGTCATTTGCCGGATTCGAGCTGATGAATTCGGCGAGCCCAGCCGTGTCGCGGCCCAGAGCAGCGGAGGTGAAGGCCTTGCCTTCGGCGCTGGACGCTGTATGCGCGCCGGAATTGTCGGCCTTGAGCAACACCTTGGTCGAACCGTCGCGCCCCACGATCGCGACGCTGACATTGCTGCCTTCGGCAACGCAAGCCTCCAGCGCGGCTTGTGCCGCCTTAGTTGCCATATCAAGCGGCAAGTAGGGAGCGGTGGGCAGTTCCTGCGCGGTGGCGGCGATAGGAGCGAGAAGTGTCACGGTGATTACAAGTTTACGAATCATAGGGTCTCTCCTTTCCTACTAACAGGTGGAAGATTAGCGCCCTTTGTACCAACTGTATATCTTAGGAATTCTTTACATAATGGTTGCCGCAAATAGCAGACCCAAACTCCGCATTCGAGCGATGCCGACGAGACGGCAGAACATCTTTTTAGCAGCTAGAGATATGCTTCTTCTGGAAAAGAAGTCGGCGTAACAACCATGAGAGATCATGGTTGTTACGCCGGCTCATAAGGGAATTTCGATCGTCATGCCGTCATAGGCCGGTTCGACGTTATCAGGCGTCTCGGCCATCACGGTGGCGTAGTCGAGCGGCACATGCATATGCGTCAGCACGGCCTTTTTCGGCGCAAGTTTCTCGATCCAGCCGAGCGCCTGACCCAGCGACAGATGGCTCGGATGCGTTCTGTACTGCAGCGCGTCGATGACCAGCACGTCCAGATCGCGCAGCCGTTCGGCGGTGGCGTCCGGGAAATCACTGATATCAGGGCAATAGGCGAGCCCGCCGAGACGAAAACCGAGCGATATGATGTCGCCATGGATCTGCGGCAGCGGTTCGAGGGTGAGGGTGCCCCCCTCTCCTTCGACCACCACCGGCCTGGCGTGGTCGATGATATGGGCATCGACGATGGGTGGATATGAGCTGCCTTGCGGCGTTTCGAAACAATAGCCGAAAGCCTGCCGCAATCGCAGCATGGTGGCCTGGTCGGCGTGGATGTCGATGAGATGACGCTGTTCGAGCACGAAGCCACGCAAATCGTCGATGCCGTGGATATGGTCGGCATGCGGATGCGTATAGACGACCGCATCGACGCGCCTGACCGATGCCAGCAGCATCTGCTCGCGGAAATCCGGCCCGGTATCGATGACGACTGTGGTTCTGTCGCCGTTTGCTGCGATCCGCTCGACGAGTGCTGCGGTGCGCATACGCCGGTTCTTCGGATTGGCCGGATCGCAATTGCCCCAGTCGCCGGTAATGCGCGGCGTGCCCGGCGATGAGCCGCAGCCGAGAATGGTGAGGCGTAGCCGGTCGCTCATGCGTCAGGTGCCCGGCGCGCTTGGGCGCGGCATCTTCCTGAACAGCCGGAAGAAATTGTCCGTGGTGACGGCAGCGATTTCGGTCTCGCTGATCCCGACCGTTTCGGCCAGCACCTTGGCGGTATGCGCGACATAGGCCGGTTCGTTGCGCTTGCCGCGAAACGGTATCGGAGCCAGATATGGCGCATCGGTTTCGACCAGCAGGCGGTCGTGTGGCACGTCGGCGGCGATGGCGCGCAGCTCGGCCGAATTCTTGAAGGTCAGGATGCCTGAAAAGGAAACGTAGCCGCCGAGCGCCACGCCGACTTCGGCCAGCCTGCGCCCGGACGAAAAACAGTGCAGGATGAAGGGGAAGGCGCCCTTCCCTGTTTCGTCCTCGAGGATATCAGCCATGTCGCTGTCGGCGTCGCGCGAATGGATGACCAGAGGCAGGCCCGTTTGACGCGCGGCGGCAATATGGGTGCGAAAACCCTGCACCTGCGCATCGCGCGGCGCATGATCGTAGAAGTAATCGAGCCCAGCTTCGCCGATCGCTACCACCTTGGGATGAGCGGATAGCCCGACAAGCTGCTCGACGGTCACGTCCAGCTCTTCGGCGGCGTTGTGCGGATGGGTGCCGACCGAGCAATAGACTTCGTCGAAAGATTCAGCAATTTCAACTATTTGTTGGAATCTTTTTACACACGTCGAGATTGTCACCATGCGACCGATTCCAGCGGCTAGAGCGCGGGCGACAATGGCCGCCCGCTCCTCTGCGAAATCCGGAAAATCGAGATGGCAATGACTGTCGACCAGCATCAGATGTTCGCGTCCGGCTGCTCGACATAGCGTGGAAACACCGGTTCCGGCGCCGGCAGAGCCGTGCCTGAGACCAGCGCGTGAGCCTCCGTGACATGCACGAAGTCGCGGCTTTCCGCCGGCACCGCCAGCAGGTCGAGCAGCTTCGCCGCCGAGGTCGGGACGACGGGCTGGCAAAGGATCGCGACGCGCCTGATCACCTCGGCCGTCGTCCATAGCACCGTTTCCATGCGCGCGGGATCGGTCTTCTTCAGCGCCCACGGCTCCTGCCCCGCGAAATAGCGGTTGGCTTCGGCTACGACGCCAAAGATCGCCGCCAGCGCCAGATTTATGCCCTGTTCGGCCATCGTCCTGCGCGCCGTGACAAGGGCCGCACTTGCCTGATCGAGGATCGCCTCGTCGGCTTCGCTTAATTCGCCTCGCTTCGGCACCACGCCGCCGCAGTTCTTGGCGATCATCGACAGCGAACGCTGGGCCAGATTGCCGAGATCGTTGGCGAGGTCGGCATTGGTGCGGTTGACGATGGCGTCGTGGCTGTAGCTGCCGTCCTGGCCGAACGGCACTTCGCGCATGAAGAAATAGCGCACCTGATCCAGGCCGTAATGCTCGATCATCGCGAACGGATCGACGACATTGCCGACCGACTTCGACATTTTCTCGCCGCGGTTGAACAGAAAGCCATGCGCGAACACGCGCTTCGGCAGCTCGATCCCCGCCGACAGCAGGAAGGCCGGCCAGTAGACGGCGTGGAAACGGACGATGTCCTTTCCGATGACGTGGACGTTTGCCGGCCAGAAGGACCATCTCTCATTGGCTGTGTCCGGAAAACCGGCAGCGGTGATGTAGTTGGTCAGCGCGTCGACCCAGACATACATCACGTGCTTGTCGTCGCCCGGCACCGGCACGCCCCACTTGAACGTGGTGCGCGAGATCGACAGGTCCTTCAGCCCTGATTTGACGAAGCTGACGATTTCGTTGCGCCGCTCCACTGGGCCGACGAATTCGGGGTTGCTCTCATAGAGCGCGAGCAGCCTGCCCTGATAGGCGGAAAGCCGGAAGAAATAGCTCTCTTCCTCGGTCCACTCGACTGGCGAGCCGAGCGGTTCGCGGCGCACGCCGTCGTCGCCGACCTTGGTTTCGGCCTCGTCGAAATAGGCTTCCTGCCGCACCGAATACCAGCCGCTATAACGGTCGAGGTAGATGTCGCCATTCTCCGCCATGCGCGTCCAGATCGCCTGGCAGGCCTTGTAGTGGCGCTCCTCGGTGGTGCGGATGAAGACGTCGTTCGAACAGCCGGTCGCTTCGAGCATCGAGCGGAAGATCGCCGAATTGCGATCGGCAAGCGCTCTTGGCGTCAGGCCTTCGGCATCCGCCGTCTGCTGCATCTTCAAGCCGTGCTCGTCGGTTCCCGAGACGAAGAAGACGTCTTTGCCGTCGAGCCGGTGGAAGCGGGCCAGCGTGTCGGTGGCAATGACATTGTAGGCATGGCCGATATGCGGCTTGCCGTTCGGATAGAAAATCGGCGTCGTGAGGTAGTATTTTTCGCGTGCCATGGATGAGCCGTCATGAATGTCTGAATGAAGATGTAGCGGTGAGATATCGCATCGAAACGGCGATTGCCATCCCGATGGGCCGTCACATTCGCATTGCAGAATTCAGGCGGTCGATCATGGTCAGGGCGTGCTGCTTCTTGTCGAGATTGTAGGTGTCGGTCTCAGATATAGCGTTCAGCGCCTCGTGCCAAGTATCCGACAGTGTTTTCGCCCGCGCCAGGTCGCCCGCCAGCGCGGCCTGACTTGCGCCGGTCGAGAGCAGGTCGAGCGCACGGCGATTGAAGATATCGAACTGGATCGCCTGGTCGCGACCGGCGACCGCCTCCGCGAGGCGATAGGCGCCGGCAACATCGCTCTTTCTTGCGGTCGCCAGAGCGTCGAGCGCCTCGGCGATTTCCAGCCCGCCATACTGCGTCAGCAGGATTGCGGTGCGTGCGCTGCCCCCTGCCCGCTTGGCCAATGCCGCGCGCGCCGCGGGATCGTCCGGCGGCGGTGGCTCGACGTTCTCCAGAACCGCCATCAGGCTCTCGGCATCGAGCGGTGCCAGCCGCACCATTTGGCAGCGCGAGCGGATCGTCGGCAGCAGGCTGCCAGGCGCGTGGACGATGAGGATGAACAGTGTGCGTGCCGGTGGTTCTTCAAGATTCTTCAACAAGGCATTGGCCGCATTGATATTCATGTCGTCGGCCGGGTCGACGATCACCACCCGGTAGCTGCCGTCATGCGAGGTCAGCGACAGGAAGCGGCTGACCTTGCGGATCTCGTCGACGGTGACCACCGTCTTGAAGCTCTTGGTCTTGTCGTTCGGTGGGCGGGTCAGGTGCAGCACCGAAGGATGTGCGCCGGTGGCGATCTGACGAAACAGCGATGACGCCGGATCGGGAACGGCGAGAATGTCCGGCGCCTGCTCGAACGCCGGATGCTTCAACAGATGATGCGCCAGATGAAAGGCGAGCGTCGCCTTGCCGATACCGACCGGTCCGACAAAGATCAGCGCATGCGGCAGCTTCCCGGAGCGATATGCCGACGCCAGCATGTTCGCCACTTGGCCATGCCCGACCAGTTGCGGGGTCTCGGAAGGCTCCGGTACGCCGTCGAGCGTATCGTGCTGTTCTGGTGCGATCCGTTCGAAAATCATGCCGGCGACACCTGTTTCCTGTGCACCGGCCTCATCGTTTCCAAGGCGGCGAACACGGTGGCGGTAACGACATTCTCTACCGTGTCGGGGTCGGCGGACGCATCGACGACGATGCAGCGCTCGGGCTCTGCCGCGGCGATCGCCAGAAAGGCTTCGCGGCGACGCTGATGGATATCGAGCGTTTCCTTTTCGAAGCGATCGGCGCCGGCATCGGTGCCCCGCCGTACCGTGGCGCGCCGCAGTCCTTCGGCGGGGTCGATATCGAAGATCAGCGTCATGTCGGGCACCATGCCGTTGATGGCGACCTTTTCCAGCGCCTCCATGAACGCCGGGTCGAGACCGCCGGTGACGCCCTGGTAGACGCGTGAGGAGTCGAGGAAGCGATCACAAAGCACGATCGAGCCGCGCTCGACCGCCGGCCGAATGACCTGCTCGACATGGTCGGAACGCGCGGCGGCGAAAAGCAGCGCCTCCATCTTGGGGCCGAACGGTTCGGCCGCACCCGAAAGCAGGACATGCCTGACCGCCTCCGCGCCGGGCGAGCCGCCTGGCTCACGCGTGACAAGGACATCGTATTTCTTGGCGCGCATCTTGCTGGCCAGCCGCGAGATCTGCGTCGACTTGCCTGCCCCTTCCCCGCCCTCGAAGGTGATGAAAAATCCGCGCGCCAATCAAAAAGCCTTCTTCCATGCTGCGGGAACCGTCTTAGTCCCGGTCAGAAAAAAGGTCCACCACAACAGGCTAACGCAGCCAGCCGACGGCCAGTTCCTTGACGGCATCAAGCGCGCGTTGCCGCAACGAGCCCACGCCAACCGACTCGGCAGCGAAAAGCGGCGTCTCCTGGCTCAGCGTGTCACCGATCCAGACCTGCAGCGCACCCACTGGCTGCCCTTCCTCCACGGGTGCTGTAACCGGACCGTCATAGACGATCTTGGCGGTCAGCTTGTCGCGGTTGGCGATGGGCAGGAAGATGTTCACCGGCCCCTTTGCCTTCAGCGCCACGCCGGATTTCGCACCGCCGAAAACCTGGGCCTCACCGACGGCTTCGTCCTTGGCGAAAATCTCGGTCTTCTGGAAGGCGCGAACGCCCCAGTCGAGCAGCTTTCGCGCCTCCTCGGCGCGCTCACGGTCGCTTGCCAGCCCGCTCATCGCCGCGACGATGCGTGTGCCATTGTGGCTGATCGAGCCGACGATGCCGAAGCCGGACACCTCGCTCATGCCGACCGCCAGGCCATCGGCGCCGATATCCATCGCCAGCAGCGGGTTGCGGTTCCGTTGGGTAATCTTGTTCCACGTGAAGTCCGTCTGACCATAGTAGCGATAGAGATCCGGGTACTCGCGCCAAATATGCAGGGCCAGAAGCGCAAGCTCACGAACTGTCGTTTGCTGACCGTCGGCCGGCAGACCGGTTGAATTGACGAATGTCGATTTCTCCAGACCAATCCGCCTCGCCCGGTCGGTCATCTCAGTTGCGAAATTCGCCTCCGATCCGGCGAAGCCTTCGGCGATGATGATGCAGCCGTCATTAGCTGCCTGGACCGTCACGCCTTGAATCAGGTCTTCAAGCCGGATCGTCGATTTGAGTTTGGCAAACATCGTCGACGTTCCCGACGGCGCGCCGCCCGTGCGCCATGCGTTCTCACTCACCACGAAAGTGTCATCGAGCGTCACGCGCCCTGATTTGATGGCGTCAAAAACGACTTCCATCGTCATCAGCTTGGCCAACGACGCCGGCGGCATTGGCTTGTCGGCGTCCTTGGAAAACAGCACCGTTCCGGTTTCGGCATCGATCATGAAGGCCCGCGCGGCCTTGGTCTCGAAAAGCTGCGCCGCGGCCGGCACCAGCGAAAGCAGCAGGAGGCTAAAACCCAGGAGCCCGGCGACAGGCGCGGCGAAGCGAGATTTCATCAGAGGGTCGACCTGTCAGCCGGCATTTCTGGGCAAGCTCTACAAGCTATCAGGCTTTGTCCCGGCCGATCAACCGCGCCATGGATGACCAGAGCGGTTCATCGTTTCACGGAAATGCCGAACCGCTCTATCTCTTTGTTTTTCCTCATGGAAAGCGCTACGCGCGCTTTTCAGTTCCGAACCACGAACGCGTCCGGCGCGCCATGCGACCAAGCCGCCTGCAGCATCTCGTCCAGGCTGCCATGGCCGTCCGGGTAGAGATTGACCGAATACCAGTCCTTGCCCTCGAATTCGGAGCGCTGGATTTCGGTCTTGCCGAAGCCGGAAAGCTGGGCTGCCACACGGTTCGCCTCGGCGGCATCGTCGAACGAGCCCGCCGCGACATAGTCCGTCGGCGATTCCCCTGAAGGAGCTTGCCGCTTCCACGATTGAAGAATTTCGGCGGGCGACATGCCGGTGCCATCCAGCGCGGCAAAGACATTGGAGCCGCGCTGCACGCGTTCGTCCGCGTAAGACAGCGACGCCACGGTGAACGGCGACTGCGCCGGCAGATTGATCTCCGGGCGTTCCGGCACGATCGGCCCGAAATCGGGCAGCGTCACAGTGCCAGCGGCCGACGCCTGCGCCGACGTGACCGGTGGTGCCGATGCGGAATTCGTCAACTGACCGGGAAATGGAGCAGCGGCAGCGGCCAACGCCGTGCTCGGCGACGGTCCATTCATGGCGATCATGACGCCGGTGGGCAAGCCGTCCGACGGATCCGGCGCCCTGTTGCCGGGGTTGTAGGAGGCCATCAGATACTGGTCGTCCTTGCCGTCGAGCGGCGCGCGGCCAACATATTCGACCTTCACCTTAGCCGTGCCGCTGTTGGCATAGTCGAGCATTTCGGCGGCACGTTTCGACACATCGATGATGCGTCCGTCATGGTAGGGTCCGCGGTCGTTGACGCGCACGATGACCGAACTGCCGGTTTTCATGTTGGTGACCCGGGCATAGCTCGGCAGCGGCATGGTCGGATGTGCGCCGGTCAGGTGGGTCATGTCGTAGACTTCGCCGTTGGCAGTCAGCCGACCGTGGAAGGCGTCGCCATACCAGGAGGCGAGACCCACCTTGGCGTAGCGCTTGTCTTCCTTCGGATAATACCACTTGCCGCGCACCTGATAGGGCTTGCCCAGCTGGTCGCGCCCGCCGCCGCGCTGCAGGCCGGACTTCTTGAAGGTAACGCGCGGGCTGGCCTTTACGCCATATTCGGATTCGGCAAAATATTCCTTGGAGCGAGGCTTCGTGTTGACCATCGCCTTCGGCTGTGGCGGGGCGGCGCAAGCCGCCAGCAAGGCAGCCGACAGGGCAAACAACGTGAAAGCGCAAGCGCGACGAAGATGCGGGCGCGCCGTGCTCTGCATGTTTCGATTGTCCCCTCTTAACAGGCACCGCAACTTGACTGTCGGCAGGGCTAAACCCCTCGACAAGCTAGCGCCACCCTGATTCGCTATCCCTTTTGCGCAGGAATTGTTTATCAGCCTATTAACCGATTATGGTCGGAACCGGGCGAGATTGTGGCACAAACGGTGCCAGGCGATCGCTGTGAAAAACCGCTGCTTTTCGGTCGTCGGCGCCATGCTGTTCGTCCCGCTTCAGCCCTGCCGTCAAGCGCCCATGTTCTGCCGTTGGCACGAACGGGCCACGGCCGGTTGACAGGACTTCACCGGGCGCACTAGAGCAATGAAGCCCGAACGATCTCCGGGTGGCGCAGCAGCGCCAACAGGCACGAGTTGAGATCAGGACGAGCATCCAAGTGGTTGAAAAATCACGACGGAGGGATGGCCGAGCGGTTTAAGGCACCGGTCTTGAAAACCGGCGTGGGTGCAAGCCCACCGTGGGTTCGAATCCCACTCCCTCCGCCAGATGCCATTGATATCGCTGGATAATCTACAACATCAGCATACCTACGCCCAATTCTGCGCACAGGTTGCTTCGCTTCTGACCCTGCCCCATAAGCTTGGAAACAAGAGCGGTGCTCAGTGCTCTCGGCCGAGCAATGCCAACTCATCCGGCTTCGTCGCCTCCGGAAAATCGCATGCGTTCCGAGCCAACGTGGCGAGATGAGCTGTGATTCCAGTAACCTGACGCAGGGATTATTCTCCGGGATCGTCGACGAGGCAGCCGGCGCCATGACAACCCTGATAGTTGCCATGCTCGTCAAAGTTGGGCTCACCCTGCTTGTCGAACTGGGGAGTGTTGTCGACAGCGCTATCCGGGTCGTCGACCATGCAGCCGACGCCATGGCAACCATTGTAGCCGTTGTCTGGTCGATAATTGCTGGTCCTGTGATGATGCTTCCGGTTTGCGTCTTCGGCCATCCCTTCGACGAGCGCGCCTAATATGGCTCCGCCAACCACAGCACCTACGTCATGTCCCCGATGATCATACATTCGCGCATTGGGATCGAATGTGTCCCCGCGACCGTGATGATAGCCGGCAACATCGGCAAAAATCCCTTGGCATCCCTGGGCGACCCAGATGTACTTGCTCTTCGGATTATAACCCCAGGTACGATTGAGGATGCAGGCGGTGCCCGATATCTGATGAATCAACTGCGGCTGCCTCAAAGGGCCGGCGAAACACTCGTCGTACTGGTAGTGCCTAGAGTGGCACTCGACGGTCGACTGCGCCCGGGCCTCCGAAACGAGCATGGGCGCCGCAAACGCGGCAGCCGCTAAAGCCACGTATCTGAACATATCAAGCACCTCCTGCATTGTCTTCAAGCGTTGATCGCAATGATCTTGATCGTATCGGACCGGCCTCAACAGCTTAGCCGAAGATAACTCGGATGATGCAAGCTGTATGTAGCTTCATGATTAAAATCATGTTATCTCAAAGCTAAATCGTCATTGAATGAATTGTCTTTCGAACGGCTTATATTAGCCATAGCGAACGGATCTTGATTCCGAAGCCTGCGGCAACAGGATCTAATGGCCGGCGTTGCTACAATGGCCCTGCAAGAGGAGCTGCCGGCCGGGTTCTCCAAAGCTGGTAGCCTCCGAATCTTGGTTCACAGATTTGGGAAAGGCCCTCGGGTCAGGCCCGGCAAGGCGGATGAGGTAAACTTGCGTTACCTGCGATCAAATTCAAACCCAAGTGGTTTGAGTTTGATCGCAACTGCAGGAATAGAGAAGGACCGTCTGGCGAACGTCCAGGACCGGAGCACGAAAGCCACCTGACGCGATGACCACGACGACTGAAGACATATACCGGCCGCTGGCGTTAGCGACGCGGTTGCTTTTCCAGTGCTGGCCCCAACTATTGCTTGTCGGCTGCCTTGGTGTGATCGTTCGTGATCTGCTGCTTCAGGGCGCCGTGACGATCGGCCTCCAATTCCCACTGGGCGGAATGGTCATGCTGTCGCTGGTGATTCTCGCCAAGCTGACGGTACTGGTCATGATGTTCGTGGTGCTCCGGCCGCACATGCCGGCGGTGGCGGCACTGAGACAAAAAAGCAAAAAGGGAGCGGACGATAACAAGCGCGAGCCGATCCTGGCGATTACCGCGGCCGCGATCCTGCCGTTCTTCGCCTACTATGCCGCCTGGGGTTTTCTCGGCGATACGGTCCGCGAGTATTCGCGCATGGCGCTGGCCCAGGCCGAACTCGGCAAGAGCGTCGACATTTTCGCCATTCTTCAGTCGAGCGGCGTGGTACTGTCGATCGTCATTTGCTGGCTGGTGCGTTTTGCCGCCAAGCGACTGAATGCGCGCGCCTCTCACCCTTACTGGCGGTTGCTGATCGTGGCGACCGACGCAACTTGGGTCTTTATCGGCCTCTACGCGCTCGGCGAATGGAAAGACCAGTTCATCCGCTGGCTTGGCGCAGGCGCTGCGCTGCAACAGCTCAGCCTCGATTTGCTAGCGCCGGTAAGTGAGGCGGTTGCGGCCGACCAGTTCGTTCCCGTGGAATTCCGGCCGCTTCCCTTCGGAGAGCAGCTTCAGAATCTTTTCTTTTTCGCATTGCTGCCGATTGTCTGGCTGGTGATGGCAGCAATCATCAACGGCTACGAGCTTTCCGCGCCGGCCGCCTCCGCTCCGGCGCCATCGCGCACGATATCATGGCAGAAGTGGCTGAAGGATTTCGCGGCCCATTTCGTTGGCGGCTATCGCAGCCGCTACTCGCCGGTTTGGACTTGCCTCAAGCTGACGCTCAGTGCCGGCCTCGCAACGCTTGTCACCTTCGTCATCGCCTATCAGGCCATCTCCTGGGCCGGCGCCT
Source organism: Mesorhizobium robiniae (assembly GCF_040545535.1). Lineage (NCBI taxonomy): Bacteria > Pseudomonadati > Pseudomonadota > Alphaproteobacteria > Hyphomicrobiales > Phyllobacteriaceae > Mesorhizobium > Mesorhizobium robiniae. Next base: position 174,466 of record NZ_JBEPMC010000006.1, on the reverse strand, counting down.
GGATGTGGTATGGCCTGACAAGGCTGATCGGAGCGCATGATCTCGCAACATGGCAGATCTTCGCCGACACGATCAGCCTGTTCATAGGCAGCCCAAGCGACCTCGACGGGGGAATCCTGCTCGACCCGATCCGGGTCGCGCTGCTTGCAGCCGTGCTTGAGACCGCAGTCGCCATGGCTGGCGAACCGAACGACCTCAGGTCCGCGGTTCGCTGACGCTGAGATAATTCGGCAGCGCCGAATAGAGGGTGATCGACAGTGTGAGGTTGCTTGCCGCAGGCGGGATCGAAAAGCTGGCAGCCATCCGTGCCGGCTTGCCAGGTTCCGCCGCCGCGAATGCGCTGCCGCCACACAGAGACCGTTGCTGGGCCTCCGGATATTGCTTCCTGACCACCGGATCGGCAAACAGGGTTGGCTGCCATTCGCGACCGCTTCCATCGGAAAGCCCCACCTTGCATGGAACGACGCCGAGCGCTTTCGGGTCGGCAGCGAGAGCCTCGAATTCGGCCAGGACGACGGCGCTTCCCTTGCTACCTGCCAGCCTGGTGAAGCGCGTCACGGTCCAGCTTGCGCCGGCATAGTCGATCGGTTGCCCCAAGGTCACAGAGACCGGCTGACGCACATGTTGGGCGCGCCAGTCCTTGATGCTCCCCCACGTTTGCGCGGCGAGCGCAGCGGGCAGCGCAACCACCAGCGCCATCATGCTCAGCCAGTAACGTCGCCGCGTTGACATCACCTTTGCGGGAGAACTGTCCATGGTGGTCCTTCCTGGTTGCGGCGGATGGCGATCGCGGGCTCGATGTCCTTGCCGGAAACGTTCGTGGCGATGCGAATCTCATCGTCGAGCGGTAGCAATTTGGTGCGTGCGACCACCACGGTCCCGCCGGCGACGGCGTCCTCCGGCACCTCGAACACCAGAAGGATACGGCGTGGCAGGCCGGGCTGGTAGGCATTACCCGGCATCATTTCGATCGTCGCCGGCACCCGGTCAGTCAGGACATAACGGACGCCGCTGGCGCTCAGCCACTCGCCCGAAGTGAGACCCAAGGTCTCGAATTTCGCCTCGGCTTCGCCTTCGACCACAACCCATACGCCGGAACTCGTGTAGGTCTTTGACTTCCCGAAGGTCTCGACGTTGAGAACCCGCGCCACCCTGGCGCTATCCAGCGAAAGCGCAAACGCGCGAGCCTCCACACGCTTGTTCATGCCGCCCGAAGAGACGATCGGCGATGTAATGTCGCTGTAGAGCGGACGCGTATGCTGCATACCGTAGAGCACGGCGGCAGCGAACAGCAGCGCAAGCACCGAACGCACCATGCGCATCATGGCGCCTTCCCCACCGGCAGATCGACCGTCGCAACGGGATCGCGGTCGTACCACCCGCTTGCACCGTAGAGATTGTCGCGCAGCTTGTAGATCTGGCCGTTGACGGTGATCGTCACCTTGTCCGGCACGGGCACACCGGCCGGCCACTCCCAAGCCATCGTCGCGCGTTCCGGCATGTTGGGGTTGAAATATCCCGCCAGATACTTGTCGCGGTCGAGATAAACCGTTGGCATCGGCAGCTTTTGCGCCGGGGCGTTGAGGGTGACAGCGCGGTAGAGCACATTGTTTGGCGTGGCGGAACGGTTCACCACGTCCAGATCCACCATCAGAAGCTGCACAGGTTGCGATGGGGGAACGCCTGTCGGCGGCACGGTTCCGACACGTGCCGTTCGCAAGGTGACGAACCAGCGACCGGTATCGATCTGCTGGCCTGCTTGAACAACAGGCACCTTTGGCGGATGGGCAGCCTCGTAGAGCGTCATCGAAAACGAGATTGCCGATGCGGCCAGTCCACCCAGACCAGCGATCAAAAAAGCGTACAGTCTTTGCCGTACTGTCGTTCGTGTCAGTTCCGTCATGCGCGGCGCGGTATGCGATGGTTCTCAGGGCAGCCTTATACGATGCGAGCCACACCATCGGACAATAATTGTTACATCGTTAAACAGCAGCGCTTGCCCCTTTGACTAGGTTCAGCACCGCTGTAACCACCCTCGCAATCGGGTCCTTGGTGACCCACCCAACCATTCGAAGAGGCGCCGAGCTCGGCACGACGCCAACGCGGCCAGCTCGTAGCCGTCCGGATCGGAGAAATGGAAGCCGCCGCCGCCCGGGAAGGAATAGGCGGACCTCCCGCCGGCCTCCTCGACGCGGCGCGGGGTCTCCTAAGGTTCTCGGCATGCCTCGTCCCGTTTTGGCACGATCGGATTGGCATCTAAATTGCAAATTGAGACTCGCCGAGTTGGGGCCGAAATCGGTCTGGTACATTCGAAGCGGGGCTCGCTGAATGGCGGGCGAACTTCTTCGGTCGCTATGTGAGCGCCTTCATATCAGTTTCACATAGGACGGCTTTGAATGGTGTCGCCAGAGCGCTGGCGAGGGAGATGGAAATGGGTTTAGCCGAAAACTTGTCTGATGTTTCGCTCACATTCGCTTGTCCGGATTGCTCGCATCCGACTGCAAGGAAGGGCTCTGCGCTGAGAACAATCGCACACATCAGATGCGACGGATGTAATGCCAAGGTGCGGATCACCTATCCGCAGAAGCTAGCGATCTTCGAAAAGCACAAGCTACTAGCCACCCAAGGCGCCTTGCGATTGGCTATTGTTTAGGCCTAGGCAGCGACTAGCAGGACCTCAACAGCACGTTGCTTTCTCGCTTAGCTTGTCCTTATCCTTCCAGCGGCATGAGTCGCAGTAGGGAGAATGGTCGCGCCTTCCTCGGTGGTGCGGGACATGCAGGAAGGACAATTGATGGGGGCGCCGGATCCGGTCCGGCGCCCCTCTCCACCTCCTCACTTGTCCGACCACACCGCCAGTTCGTAGCCGTCCGGATCGGAAAAATGGAAGCGGCGGCCGCCGGGGAACGAGTAAGCCGGCTTGACGATCTTCCCGCCTGCCTCCTCGACGCGATGCCTGGTCTCGTCGAGCTTGTCCGCATAGAGGATCACCAGCGGACCGCCTGCCGCCTTGTTCTGGCCGCCGAGAGCGAAGCCGCCGGTCAGGCGGCCGTCGCTGAACTCGCAATAGCTCGGCCCGTAGTCCTTGAAGGACCAGCCGAAGGCCGTGCCGTAGAAGTCGCGCGAGCGCGCTATGTCGCCGACCGAGAACTCGATATAGTCTATGCACTTGTCGTTGCTGGATTTGGCCATGATCTTCTCCTTTCGTGGTTTTTGGGAGCTCAGCGTTCGAGCATTGTCTTCAGGGTGTTGAGGTCGCGCTGCACAGCTTCGGCGTCGGCAGCGAATATCTCGTCCGTCATGCCAGGCATCCTCAAGAGCACGAACGTGACCTCCGCGCCGGTCCCATTGGGAACCACGCGCACCGCATTGCGGGTTTCCTTGCGCTCGGCAAATACGATGTGATCGAGGACACCGAATTCATTGGGCGGGGAGAAGCGGATGCGGATAACCCGGCCATCGGGGTCCTCCGCCGTCCATTCCTCGCCCGATCTTTCGAAGCGTCTGCCGAGGCCTGCCGCCCAGCGCTGGAAATTCTCCGGGATGGAGGCGAAGTCGTAGACTTCGCGCCAATCCCGGTCGATGGACACGGTGATGATGCGGGATTTGTGGATGGTCATATCTGCCTCCTTTCCAATGAAGGCAGACTAGGCGGAGTTGGCGGTGGCGTATTGAACGAAACGGCCAGCTCAGGCGCCGAACTGTCGCAGAACCGCCGCGGGCGAGAACCCGGACAGGCGCCGCACCTCACGCGTGAGATGTGCCTGGTCGGAATAACCGGCTTCGAACGCAAGATCGACAAGGCGCGGCGCGGCGGACTGCCGCGCCAGGTTCAGAAACCGCTGGAAGCGGAGAATGCGGTCGAGCGTCTTTGGACCATAGCCGAAAGCCTCTTGGCAGCGTCGGCGAAGCGTTCGCGGGCTGACGTCGAGCCGGTCGAGGATGACCGCCATCCCCGGGCCGGCGGATTCGGTTTTCAGGGCGTTGAAGGCAAATCCCATGTCCGGAGGCGGCGGCTCGATCTCGGGTGCGAGCTTGGAGAGCGCACCTTGCATCGCCTGCATTCGCTCCGCCGTGGAGGATGCATCACCAATTCTCTGGGCGATTTCACGCGCCAGCGCTCCCCAGAAGTGGCTGAGCGCCACCCGGCCGCCGACGATCTCCGACATCGGCAGGCCAAGCCACCGGCTTGCCGCACCCGGCCGGAAACGGGTGCCGATCACGGTAGAGCCGGGTGTCAGCGTAGAGAGGGCTACGGCCACGTCGGGACCCGCCACGACCAGATCCCCGTCGATCCAGGTGATGTCGACGCAGCCGTCGGGGACCACGGCCGACAAGCTCCCCGCGTCCCGTCGCAATGTATTGGACCAGACACACTGGAAATGCCTTTCGAGTACGGCCGGAGGATTGAACTCGCGGTATTCCCCAATCGCCCCGGAAAGGATGGGCGCTCCGGAAAGGACGGGTGTATTGTCGCCAGGCGTCACGGGCCTCTCCTGTGAGGAACGCTTTCGCAGGGATCGCAGTCTTCGGTCCCGAAATCTATTGCGATGGCGGCTTGCTTCAACCCCTGTTGTGGTTCTCGATCAAGCCTGCCCGGTATGGTTGCCATGCCAGGCGCCGGTGGGCGAAGTCCGTGACCCTGGCGCCTGCGCGCGACGCGGGCCATCAGCCGATGATCCGCGGCGATTGCCGCATGACATCATTTTTACTACTCCTATGCCTGCAGAGGACCGCTTGGCATGAGCATTTTCGACAGATTTTCCTTGGCTGACCGTGTCGCGCTCGTCACCGGAGGCGGGCGCGGGCTCGGCTTCGAGATCGCGCGCGCCTTTGCCGATGCGGGAGCCCATGTGGTTGTGACCGGACGTACGGCAGCGGTGCTCGACGGCGCCGTCGCCGCCATTGCAGAAGGCGGCGGCAGTGCTGAGGCGGCAGTCTTCGACGTAGCAGACGTGGCGGCCGGCCGGACCGCCATCGCGGACGTCCACAAGGCTCGCGGTCGGCTCGATATCCTCGTCAACAATGTCGGCGCCCGCGACAGGAGGCCGCTTGCCGCGTTCGACGACGACGATATCCTTGATCTGATCCGGACCGATCTGCTTTCGGCGATCTATCTGTCGCGGGATGCGGCGGAAATCATGAAGGCGCAAGGATATGGCCGGCTGATCTCTGTCACCTCGATCGTCGGCGAGATGGCACGTCCCGGCGATGCCGTCTATCCCGCCGCCAAGCAGGGGTTGACCGGCCTGATGCGCAGCATGGCCGTCGAATACGGCGCGCATGGTGTAACCAGCAACGCCGTTGCCCCGGGGATGTTCGCAACCGAGACCAATGCCGCGCTGGCAGAGGATCCCGACATGCTTTCCTTCGCCCGCCAGCGGGTTCCGCTGCAACGCTGGGGACGGCCGGAGGAAATCGCCGGCGCCGCCCTTTTCCTAGCCAGCGATGCGGCATCCTTCGTCAACGGCCATGTGCTGACCGTCGACGGCGGAATGTCCGTGCAGATGTGACGATTGCACGGCAGGTGTCAAAACCCCGTTCAGGGCGTCTTCATGGTTCTTGGCTTCTGTCGGAACGGGATGATTGCTTTCTCCACCCAAATATGATGCTCCTCGCGCCCATGAAGAAGCTCTGTCTTACGGTTCTGGCGTCGGTGACGCTGTCGTGGCCGGCTAGCGCGATGGATAGCGCCTTGCGCGCCGGCTTGTTGAAACTCGATCCGCAAACCCGGCTCGAACAGCGATGTGATGCCGAAGTGCTCGACCGGATTACCCATGACGACCGCAAATACAAAGCCGATCGCGTGGTCGCCTACGCTTTTGCGATGCCCGAGATGAGCACAGATGCAATCACAAGCCCAGGGGCAGCCTTCCGCAGCAAGGGGCAATGGTACCGGCTGAAATACAAGTGTCAGACGGCACCGGACCATATGCAGGTTCTGGATTTTCGCTATCGGATCGGCGAGGAGATTCCCGAATCCGACTGGTCGAAATACAACCTCTACGACTAGCCTGTCCCGATCATGGCAGCTTTCGCCTGCTGGCGATTGCCGCCGCGATCAGGCAGTTTGCCGTCTTTGTCGCCGAGCAGTCTTGACGCGCGGGAACCATACACGTTAGGCGTTCGGGCACCCCACGCGAACGATTGGCGACCAAGCAAGGAAATTCCAGCTGATGGAAATTTTTACCGCCGCTGGCCTATCGGCCCTGCTTCAGGTCATTGCCATCGACCTTGTGCTTGCCGGCGACAATGCCATCGTCATCGGCCTTGCCGCGGCAGGCCTGCCGTCGGACCAGCGCAAGAAGGCGATTCTCGTCGGCATTGCGGCGGCCACCGTGCTTCGCATCTTTTTTGCCCTGATCACCCAGTGGCTGCTCACAATCGGCCCCATTCTTCTCATAGCCGGCGGCCTGCTGCTGCTTTGGGTGTGCTGGAAGATGTGGCGCGAACTCCGTGTCAGCCACGAGCAGGAACATGACGCGACGGAATCGTTGTCGAATGTCGATTACGACAAAAGCGGGACGATTGGCGGCAAGGGACCGCGCAAGACCTTCGCTCAGGCAGCCTGGCAGATCGTCATCGCCGACGTTTCGATGTCGCTCGACAACGTTCTCGCAGTCGCAGGCGCAGCGATGGACCATCCGACGGTCCTGATCATTGGTTTGGCGCTGTCGATTGCATTGATGGGTTTCGCCGCTTCGTTTGTCGCACGCCTCCTGCACAAGTACCGCTGGATTGCTTATATCGGCCTCGTGATCATTCTCTACGTCGCCGTAAAGATGCTTCTGGATGGTGCCGTGCAGCAGTTCCCCGACCAGTTTGCATTCCTGGCGCCCTGGTTCGGGCCAGGCGGTCATTGAACCTGATCCTTGGCAGTGCAGGTCCGCACGAGCGCACCAGCCACTCCTCGGTTTGCTTGACTGCCGAACTATGCTATTGCGCCGTGCAAATTGAGCTTCTGCGAAAGTTCAAAAGATCAACATGTATCGAGACTTCCGGGCCGGGCCTCAGGGTTTCCGGCCCGCGTCCATTGGAAACCGCATATGTCCGCCCCTCGCGTCAGCTTCGTCAGTCTTGGATGCCCGAAAGCGCTCGTTGATTCAGAGCGCATCATCACGCGTCTTCGCGCCGAAGGCTACGAAATCGCGCGCAAGCATGACGGCGCCGATCTGGTCGTCGTAAACACCTGCGGTTTTCTCGACTCGGCTCGCGACGAATCGCTCAATGCCATCGGCTCCGCCCTTTCGGAGAACGGCAGGGTCATCGTCACCGGTTGCCTCGGCGCCGAACCGGACGTCATCCGCGAAAGACACCCAAACGTTCTCGCCATCACCGGTCCGCAGGCCTACGAGAGCGTGATGGCTGCCGTGCATGAGGCCGCGCCCCCGAGCCACGATCCCTATGTCGACCTGTTGCCGCCGCAAGGCGTCAAGCTCACGCCACGCCACTACGCCTATCTCAAGATTTCGGAAGGCTGCAACAACCGCTGCACCTTCTGCATCATCCCGGCGCTGCGCGGCGATCTCGTCTCGCGGCCAGCCGCCGACGTGCTGCGCGAAGCCGAGAAACTGGCCAAGGCCGGAGTCAAGGAAATCCTGGTCATTTCGCAAGATACCAGCGCCTACGGTATCGACATCAAATATCAGACCAGCATGTTTGGCGACCGCGAAGTGCGGGCAAAGTTCCTCGATCTGTCGGAGGAGCTCGGCAAGCTCGGCGTCTGGGTGCGTATGCACTATGTCTATCCCTACCCGCATGTCGCCGATGTCATTCCGCTGATGGCTGAAGGAAAGATCCTTCCCTATCTGGACATCCCATTCCAGCACGCCTCACCGCAGGTGCTGAAGAATATGCGCCGGCCCGCCCATGGCGAAAAGACGCTCGACCGCATTCGCGGCTGGCGCGAAATCTGTCCGGATCTGGCCATCCGCTCCACCTTCATCGTCGGCTTCCCCGGCGAGACGGACGACGATTTCGAGATGCTGCTCGACTGGCTGGACGAAGCCAAGATCGATCGCGCCGGCTGTTTCAAATACGAGCCGGTCAGGGGCGCCCGTTCCAACGACCTCGGCCTCGAACAGGTACCGCGGGAGATCAAGGAGGCGCGCTGGCATCGCTTCATGCAGCGCCAGCAGAAGATCTCGGCGACGCAACTCGTCAGGAAGGTCGGCAAGCGCCTGCCTGTGCTGATTGACGAGGCGCATGGCACCTCGGCCAAGGGCCGTACCAAATACGACGCGCCTGAAATCGACGGCTCTGTGCATATCCAGTCGCGGCGCCCGTTGCGCGCCGGTGACATCGTCACCGTCAAGATCCACCGCGCCGACGCCTACGATCTCTACGGCTCAGCTGTCTGACGCAGCTCGCTGTAAACGAAAGGGCGCCGCGGGGCGCCCTTTCCTGTCAAGATCTTGGCCCTGTCAAAATTTTGGCGTGTCAATATCTTTGCCTGTCAGGATTTTGGTCTCCGCTAGCGCTTACTTCGGCAGCTTGTCGTCGACGCCCTTGATGTAGAAATTCATGCCAAGCAGCGTGGCGTCAGTAGCGACCTCGCCCTCTTTCAGCCATGGCGTTCCGTCCTGCTTTGCGATCGGCCCGGTGAAGGGGTTCCATCCCTCGACGATCTTCTTTTCAGTGGCTTGCGCCATCGCCTTCACGTCATCGGGCATGTTGGTGTAAGCGGCCATTTTAACAGCGCCGTCTTTGATGCCCAGCCAAACATTGCCCGGCTTCCAAGTGCCGTCGAGCACGGCCTTCACCCGGCTGATATAATACGGGCCCCAATCGTCGACGATCGAGGTCAACTGCGCCTTGGGGGCAAACTTGATCATGTCCGAAGACTGACCGAACCCCTGCAGCCCGCGCTCTTCGGCGACTTGCAGGGCGGCGGTCGAGTCGGTGTGCTGGACGATGATGTCGGCACCCTGGTCGAACAGAGCCTTGGCGGCGTCGGCTTCCTTGCCCGGATCGAACCATGAATTGACCCAGACGATCTTCGCCTTGAAGTTCGGGTTGACCGACTGGGCGCCGAGCATGAAGGAATTGATGCCCATCACCACTTCGGGGATCGGAAACGAAACGACGTAGCCGGCGACGCCCGACTTCGATTGCTTGGCTGCGATCTGGCCGAGGATGTAGCGGCCTTCGTAGAACCGCGCGTTGTAGATGCCGAGGTTGTCCGACGTCTTGTAGCCGGTCGCGTGCTCGAATTTGACGTCGGGGAATTTCTTGGCGACCTTCACTTCGGGGTCCATGAAGCCGAAGGAGGTGCCGAAGATAATCTTGCATCCTTCGCGTGCCAGGCGCTCGAAAGCACGAGCGGCATCGGGACCCTCGGAGACGTTCTCCAGGTAGGCGGTCTCGACCTTGTCGCCGAGTGCCTTCTCTACGTCGAGGCGGCCTTGGTCATGCTGGTACGAATAGCCGAAATCGCCGATCGGGCCGGTATAGACCCAACAGGCTTTTAGCTTTTCCTGCGCCTCGGCGGTCGCCGCCAGCGACCATGCTGCCGCGGCGGCCATCAGCGCAATAAGCAGTTTTTTCATCGTGTTACCTCTCTGAGTTAAGCCTTGGAGCTTCCCGTCTGTTTTTATTGTCAACGATCCGGAACGAATGGCTGCCCCAAGGAAGCCGGTGTGTTCATCATCGTCAAACGCTTGTTGCGCGAGATTAGAACGAGAACCACGATGGTTGCCAGATAGGGCAACGAAGAAAGCAGTTGCGAGGGTACCGGAATGCCAAAAGCCTGTGCATGAAGCTGGCCGATCCATACCGCGCCGAAAATATAGGCGCCAGCCAGCAGTCGCCATGGCCGCCATGACGCGAACACGACCAGCGCCAGCGCGATCCAGCCGCGTCCGGCGGTCATGTTCTCCACCCATTGCGGCGTGTAGACCAGCGACAGGTGACCCCCGGCAAGGCCTGCACAGGCGCCGCCGAAGATCACTGAGAGATAGCGGTAGCGGATGACCTGGATGCCAAGCGCATGGGCCGATGTGTGGCTGTCACCGATCGAGCGCAGCGTGAGCCCGGTGCGGGTCTTGAACAGGAACCACATGACGGTGGCGGTCAACGCGATCGAGATATAGAAGATCGGGTCCTGGCCGAACAACAACCTGCCGATGACGGGAATCTGCGTCAGGCCGGGAATGTCGAGATTTGGCAGCCTCGCGCCGGCCAGACCGACAAAGCTGGTTCCCATCATTCCGGAAAGGCCGAGGCCGAGCAATGTCAGCGATAGTCCCGTCGCCACCTGGTTGGTGGCCAGCGACAATGTCATGACGGCGAACAGCAGCGAAAACACTGCGCCCAGGGCGATCGCTGCCAACAATCCGATCCACGGCGATCCGGTGAGATAGCCGGCGCCAAAACCGCCGACGGCGCCCATGATCATCATGCCTTCGACACCGAGATTAAGCACGCCGGAACGCTCGACCACCAGTTCTCCGATCGCCGCGATCAGCAAGGGCGTCGCCGCAGTTGCGATGGTCAAAAGAATGTTGACGGTGATGTCCATCAGCGGGCCTCCTCCAGCTTCGGCGCGGTTTCAAGCTTCGGCGTGGCAAAGCCGATCAGGCGAATGCGGTAGTGAATGAGCGTATCGCAGCCGAGCACGAAGAACAGGAGCATGCCCTGGAACACACGCGCCACCTTGTCGGAGATGCCGAGCGCGCTTTGCACCGCCTCGCCGCCGAGATAGGTCAGCGCCAGCACAAGGCCCGCCGCGACGATGCCGAGTGGATTGAGACGGCCGAGGAACGCCACAATGATGGCGGTGAAACCGTAGCCGGGCGAAATCACCGGCTGCAGCTGGCCGATCGCGCCGGAGACTTCGGAGATGCCGGCAAGTCCGGCCAGTGCACCCGACAGCATGAAAGCGAAGAACACCATCCGGTTGAGGCCGAAGCCTGCGAAGCGCCCTGCCCTGGGACTTGAGCCGAGCACGCGCACCTCAAAGCCTTTCAGCATACGGCTCATCAGGATCCAGACCAGCACCGCCGCGACCAGCGCGAAGACGAAGCCCCAATTGGCGCGGCCGGAGGCCGGCATCAGTTCCGGCAAGATGGCGGAGTCGTTGAACTGTATCGTCTGCGGGAAGTTGAAACCCTGCGGATCGCGCCAGGGACCGCGCACCAGCCAGTCGAGGAAGAGCTGCGCGACATAGACCAGCATCAGGCTGGTCAGGATCTCGTTGGTGTTGAAACGCGTCTTGAGCAAGGCGGGAATGGCGGCGTAGGCGGCACCGCCAACCACGCCGAACAGCAGCATCAGCGGCAGCACAAGCGGGCCTTCAAACTGCGGAAACAGCACCGGAATGATCGAGCCGGCGATGCCGCCCAGGATGAACTGGCCTTCCGCACCGATATTCCAGATGTTGGCCCTGTAGCAAACCGACAGGCCGACCCCGATCAGGATGAGCGGTGCCGCCTTGATCGCCAGCTCATGCAGCTGCCAGACCTGGCTAACCGGCTCGATGAAATAGATTTGAAACGCCTTCAAAGGATTGACGCCAAGCAATGCGAACAGGACGGCGCCGGCAATGATCGTCAACACGAATGCAATGAAGGGCGACAGTGCCGAGAACAGCATCGAGCGCTGTGGGCGTTTGACGAGTTCGAGGCGCATCATGACGTCTCCAAAGCGTGTTCGGCGTGCCCAGGCTCGGCGCCGCCCATCAGCAGTCCGATTTTTTCGAACGTGGCCTCAGCGATCGGCAAAGGCTTCGACAATTCGCCATTGTGCATCACCGCGATCGCGTCGGATATTTCGAACAGTTCGTCGAGATCCTGGCTGATGACCAGCACCGCCGAGCCGCTGCGTGCCAATTCGATAAGCGCCTGGCGAATGTGGGCGGCGGCACCGGCGTCGACGCCCCATGTCGGCTGATTGACGACCATGACGCCAGGCCTGCGGTCGAGTTCGCGGCCGACGATGAATTTCTGCAGATTGCCACCCGAAAGCGCCGCCGCCTCCGGGTCGGGAGCGCTCTTGCGCACATCCATCGCGTTGATGATGCGCTGGGCAGCGGCATAGATCGCATCGCTTCTGACCATTCCGCCGGCGCCGACAAACATCTTGCCGTCGGTGGCATGGCGCGACAGGAGCAGGTTTTCCGAAAGCTTCATGCGGGGTGCTGCACCGTGGCCGAGCCGCTCCTCCGGCACGAAGGCCGCGCCCATCAACCGCCTGCCGGTGATGCTGAGGCCGCCGGCATCCTTACCGCGGATGCGCACCGAGGTGGCATCCTGCTGCGGCACCTCGCCGGAAACGGATTCGAAGAACTCGCCCTGGCCGTTGCCGGCAACGCCGGCAATGCCGATCACTTCGCCGGCGCGTACCGTCAGGTTGATGTTCCTGAGCGGGATCGAGAACGGCGTTGCTGGCTTGCGGCTGAGCGCGCGGATTTCAAGCAGCGGCGGCGCGGTCTCGACACCGTCGGCCGGCGCGCGCACCACGGCCTGCACGTCGTTGCCGACCATCATGCGCGCCAGCGATGCCGCGGTTTCCTTGCGCGGGTTGCAGTGGCCAACCACCTTGCCGTGGCGCAGCACCGTGGCGCGGTCGCAGATGCGCTTGACCTCTTCCAGCCGGTGCGAAATGTAGAGGATGGACTTTCCTTCCGAGCGCAGCCGCTCGAGTGTCTCGAACAGCTTGTCGGCTTCCTGCGGCGTCAGCACTGAGGTCGGCTCGTCGAGGATGATGAGCTGCGGCGTCTGCAGGAGACAGCGGATGATCTCGATACGCTGGCGCTCACCGACCGACAGGTCGCCGACCAGCGATTGCGGGTCGAGCGGCAGGCCGTAGCTGTAGGACAGCGCCCTCGCCTTCGCTGCAATCGTGCTGATCGGCGAACCGTCATCCAATGATAGCGCGATGTTCTCGGCCGCCGTCAGCGCCTCGAACAGCGAGAAATGCTGGAACACCATGCCGATGCCGAGCTTTTTCGCAAAGCCGGGATTGGTGATCGTGACCGCTTGGCCGTTCCAGAAAATCTCGCCCGAATTGGGCTCCAGTGTTCCGAACAGCATTTTGACGAGTGTCGACTTGCCGGCGCCGTTCTCGCCGAGCAACGCGTGGATTTCGCCCTTTGCAACATTGAGGTCGACATGGTCGCACGCCGTCAGCGTGCCGAATGTCTTGGTGAGGCCACGAACCTCAAGCAGGTTTTCGCCGTCCTGATTTGCACTCACAGTGCCTCCCATCTGGTTTGCCAGACATGTTCTGTGTTCCCGCAGGCATGGTATGCGCGGCCTGCTGTCATCGCAAAGCGGCACCCGTCTTGAAAGAGCTTCAAGAATTTCAGCGGAAACCTAACGCATCGGCCAGAAAATCGAAATCGATTTTCGGAAAAGCACGATGCGCAGGCTCAGGGGATGAGAACGGTTGTCCCAGTCGTCCTGCGGCCTTCAAGGTCAGAATGAGCCCTGCCCGCGTCCTTGAGCGCATAGCGCTGGTTGATCTTGATCTTGACCGCGCCGCTGAGCACGATTTCGAACAGCGCGGCGGCGGATGCCTCCAGGTCTTCACGCTTGGCGTTGTAGACGAACAGCGTCGGACGGGTTGCGAACAGCGAACCTTTCTGCGCCAGCAACGATATGCTGAACGGCGGGATCGGCCCTGACGATTGACCGAAGCTGGCGAACATGCCGAGCGGCCTCAGGCAGTCGAGCGAGGCGGGAAAGGTGTCGTTGCCGACCGAATCATAGACGACGTCGCACTTCCTGCCGCCGGTGATTGCGATGACGCCGGCGACGAAATCCTGCTCGCGGTAGTTGATTACATGGTCGAAGCCATGCGCCTTGGCGAGCTCGATCTTGTCGGTGGAGCTGGCGGTGCCGATCACCGTTGCGCCAAGATGCTTGGCCCATTGGCCGAGGATCAGCCCGACACCGCCGGCCGCCGCGTGAAACAGGATGGTGTCGCCCGCTTTCACCTTGAAGGTACGGCGCAGCAGATATTCCGCCGTCATCCCTTTCAGCATCATGGCGGCCGCCTGTTCGTCGCTGATGCCGTCCGGCACCTTTACGATGCGGTCGGCGGCGATCACGCGCTGCTCGGCATAGGCGCCAGTCGTCACGGCGTAGGCGACGCGATCACCCGGCTTCAGCCAATCGATGTCCGCACCGACTTCCTCAACCACCCCGGCCGCCTCGCTGCCGGGTATCAGCGGGAAACCGCCCGGCGGCGGGTAAAGGCCGGAGCGATGATAGACGTCGATGAAATTGAGGCCGATGGCGGTATGCCTGACCAGGACTTGTCCCGATCCGGGTTGGCCCGGATCGGCGTCCTCATAGGTCAGAACCTCCGGACCGCCATGGGCGTGTATGCGGATCGCTTTGGACATTTTCAGGCTCTCTTGGGGGGCGCTCTTGGGTCTCAGGCTTTCCTGTCATCCGGCTTGGCGCCGAGATTTGGAAAGAGCTGCATGATACCGCCGATGCAAGCGAGGTAAAGCCCGGTGACGGTGATGCCGATCTTGGTGAAGACGCTCACCTGCTCGCCCAAGACGCCAATCTGATCGTAGAAGGCGGCGAGCGCTGCCTGCGCCAGGGCCAGCGCTCCGAAAGCGCACCACAACAGCGTCATGCCAAGATTGATCGGCCGCAGCCGCACCACCCGCACCGGATGGATGAAATTGATTGGCACAAATGTCAGGATGCCGGCCACCACGACCACGGCGAAGGAAACCCATTGTCCCGGCTCGATGACGAACAGCGTGAACACCACCATGTTCCAGACCACCGGAAACCCCTTGAAGAAATTCTCCTTCGTCTTCATGCCGGTGTCGGCATAATAGATCGCGCTCGACACAACGATAATCGCCGCTGACAGGAACGACAGGCCCTCACCCATGAAGCCGCGCTGGTAAAGCGCGAAGGCCGGTATCAGCACGTAAGTCACGTAGTCGATAATGTTATCGAGGAGTTCGCCCGACCATGTCGGCAGGATTTCCTTGACGTCGAGCTTCCTGGCGATCGGCCCGTCGATGCCGTCGACGAACAGCGCCAGCCCCAGCCACCAGAACATCGCCGTCCAGCGCTGCTCGCTCGCAGCCACCAGCGACAGGAACGCCAGGAACGAACCCGACGCGGTCAGCAGATGGACCGAAAACGCGCGCGCCTGCGGCCACGTGACTTTCTTCTTTGGCCTCGGAATCCTGTCCGTGATTTTCCTGGCCGTTGTTTTTTTGCTCACGGGCCCCGCCAGTCAAGCTTGCAGATTTCGGCCGAGCGGCCGGCAAAATTCCAGTTGCGGCCGAAAGCCCGCATCTTGCTCTTGTCGGATCTGGCCACGATGATTTCCGGTGCGATCCAGTACTCCGAATTGCTGATCACCGTATCCTTGTCGCGGTCCTTGCCTGAGATCGGCGTCACCGCTCCGTCGATGATCTTCGGGATCTGGAAGATACGCGTCCTGTCACGCGTCTCATAGGTGATCGGCGCTTGCTCGACGCCGAGGAACTTTCCGACCAGGATGGAAAGCAGCGAGGTGGTTCCGCCGGCCTTGCCGGTGAAAATCCTGGTCAGCGCCTTGACCGCATAGACTGAGGCGCGCTTGTCGATGAACAGTCCGGCGGTCCAGTTGCCACGGCTCATATAGCCGGGGATTTCCATGACCAGCCCAAGATTGAGGCCGGACAGATCGACCTCGCCGAAATAGCCGGCATCGATGCGAAACCCGGCCCAGGTCTGGCAATAGCCCTCGGTCGGCGGATGACTGCCGAGAGACAGCACGCAAGGGCAAAAAACCGTGCAATTGCAGGAAAGCACCAGCTCTCCTTTCATTGCCCAGCTTTGATCTGCCATCGAATTCTCTCCCCTCATACCGAGACTACTAGCAGGGCGGTTGCCCAGACAAGCAGTATCGCACCGGCGATCCGGGTTGGCAGCCTGCCCGCCGTCTGTTTTTCGATCAAGGTGAACAGGCCGATCAGCGCCATCCAGAACACGTTCATCACACCGACGGCGAACATCACCAGCATCAGCGCCCAGCAGCAGCCGAGGCACCAGACGCCCTGCTCCATGCCGAGCCGGAAAATGCGGCCTGGCTTCGCGCTCCAATTCGAAAACAGGACCGCGAACGGGTTTCTGCACTTTGTCAGGCAGGCTTCCTTCAGGCCGCTGAACTGGTAGAGGCCGGCAATCGAAAGCGCGGCGGCTCCGGTCGCTCCAACCACCGGATCGAGCATCTGCACAGGTGAGGCGAAGGCGTTAACGATGAGCGTCAGCACCGCGAAGGCTGCCGACGCAACCAACCACACGCTGACATATCCGGCGACCAGGATCAGCGGGTGGACGACCGGTTCGCCTTTGACCCGCGCCGTATCGGCGATCTCGCAATAGGTGCGGATCATCGGCGCCGCGGAAGGCAGCATGGTGGCAATCGCCATCAGGAACCACATGAGGACAAGCGCGCTGCCCTGTGCGCCGACGCCCCCGTCGAGCGGCGCGGGTGCAAGACAAAGAGTGAAGAAGCGCTCAAGAAAATCCGGCAGTGGCAGCTGCGGCAGATTTCTGAGCATCAAGTCGCCGGGTGCATCGGTACCAGGAATCCGGCTTTCGGCGCCACGTATCGCCATGGCGCCAAGAAGCAGCCACGCCAGGAGGACGCCCGCGCCGAAAACGAGGGTCACCGCCAGTCGAGGATTGCGCGAGATGCTCGCCGTGACACGGCCGACACGGTCGAGATGGCTGAAATCATGGTCTTGGCCGGTCATGGCAAATCGAATGGGCCGAATCGCCGCGTTGATCAAGCCGCATGATCTGACCTATATGCTCGTCAGGTCGGAGCGACCGCCTCGCATCGCAACCGGGAAGCCGAATTTGGACCATCGGGAGACAGCACGGATACTGGTTGCCGGCAGCGGCCCGGCAGGGCTGATTGCAGCGCTTGGCTTCGCAGATGCTGGCTTTCCCGTGACGCTCGTCGGACCTGAGGCAAACGGGCAAGACGGCCGCACGACGGCCTTGATGGACCCGGCCCTGAATATGCTTGAACGGTTGGGCGTCGTCGACCAGGTGAGATCCCAGGCCGCACCGCTGAAGGTGATGCGCATCGTCGACGCAACCAGCCGGCTGATTCGCAGCCCGGTGGTCACTTTTCGCGCCAGCGAAATCGGCGAGGAGCAGTTCGGGCTGAACCTACCCAACAGCGCGCTCAACCCTGCGCTTGCCGGGGCCGTTGCCGCGCATTCGGGCATCGAATGGCGAAAATCGATGGTGGAGACCTGGCGCCTCGACGCCGAGCATGCCCATGCGATCCTGTCTGATGGCAGTGAGATCGCAGCATCGCTGGCGGTCGCTGCCGACGGGCGCCTGTCGCCGGCCCGCGAGGCCGCCGGCATCTCGACATCCGCCCGGTCCTATCCGCAGGCGGCATTGGTTCTCAATTTCAGCCACCGCAGCGACCATGCTTTCACCTCGACCGAATTCCACACCGAGACCGGCCCGTTCACCCAGGTTCCCCTACCCGGCAACCGCTCCAGCCTTGTCTGGGTTGTAGAACCGGAGACGGCCAAAGAACTCGCCGCCCTGGACGACGCGACGCTTTCGACCCGGGTCGAACTGCGGATGCAATCGATGCTCGGCCGGGTGTCCGTCGAACCCAGCCGGCAGATCTACCCGCTTTCGGGCGTGACGCCGCGGTGCTTCGCGCGCAACCGGGTGGCGCTTGTCGGCGAAGCCGCCCATGTGTTCCCGCCGATTGGCGCGCAAGGTCTCAACCTTGGCATCAAGGATATTGACGATCTGATTGGAATTGCTTGTGAAAACAGGGAAGACCCGGGTGCCGTCAAATCACTCGCGGCTTATGATTTCAGGCGTCGACCCGACATTCTGGCACGCAGCAGTGCGGTCAACCTGCTCAACAAATCGCTGCTCTCTGACATGCTGCCGGCCCAGATGGCGCGCAGTGCAGGCCTCGGCCTGCTCGGCGGCTTCGCGCCGCTGCGCGCCTTTTTCATGCGCGAGGGCTTGCGGCCCGGCAGTGGTTTTGCAGCGCTCACCGGCGGCTTAAGGAAACAAGTCCGGCGGTAGTACGCCATGGCGGATCATGTAGAGCAGCCCGGTCACCGTCACGACCGAGAGGCAAGTGGTGATCAGCACGCTGGCCGAGGCCCGCTGCACCCAGACGCCATATTGTTGGGCTATGACGAAGACATTGGTTGCGGTCGGTAATGCCGCCAGCAGTACCGCCGAAAACATCCAGGTCTCGGAAAAATTGCCGATCCAGCTCAGAACGACATAGCAGAGCAACGGGTGCAGGATCAGCTTCAGCGCAGCGATCAACGCCAGTTCGTGCGGGATGCGATTGAGTGGTCTGAGCGCCAGGGTAACGCCCATGGCGAACAGCGCGCAAGGTGCCGCCGCCCTCGAAAGATATTCGAGGAAGCGCTCTACCGGCACAGGCGGGCGAAAACCGATATAGGCGGCTCCCACGCCCAGGGCGGTCGCGATGATGAACGGATGCAGCACGATCTTTCGCAAAACGCCCAGCATGAGCCGCGATGGCGACGTCTTGTCGTCGCCGGCCAGCGCCATCATCATCGGCGCGACGGCGAAATGCAGGATGTTCTCGAAACAGAAGATCAGGGCTACCGGCACCGCCGCCTCCTCGCCGAAGGCCAGCAATGCAAGCCCCGGCCCCATATAGCCGATATTGCCGTAGGCGGCGGCCAACGCCTTGATGGTCGATTGCGCTATCTCGCCTCTCGACGTCAGCGACGACCATGCAAACATCAGCGAAAAAACCGTGTAGGTGGAGAAGACCGAGCCGAAGATGAAGCTCCATTCGGTCAGCTGCTCGAACGGCGTCTTGGCAAGCAGTTGGAAGAACAGGGCCGGCAGCGCGACATAAACGATGAAGGTGTTCATCCAGCCGAGCGCTTCCAGTGGCTGCCCGGTGATGCGCGCCACCAGGAAACCTATGAAAATCAACCCGAAGAATGGAAGAACAAGACCGATGACGTCTGACATTTTGCGCTGACACTAACTCTCGGGCGGGGCTAGCCCGTAGCTTGACGGCGCGTCAAGCGCTTCGGCATTGAATTGATGCGGCGTTTGCGTCAAATAGAGGTAGGTATCGGCCCTAAAGTCGGGCTCGATTTTTTGTTGCGTAACGGGTAAATTTCAAGGTCCTAGAGAGTCATTGGCGCATTCTAAGGACGCGCGGCACTCTTAGGACTTAGTGGTGAGTACGATGAAAACAGCCAAATTCTCGATCGGACAGGTGGTTCGCCACCGGCTGTTTCCGTTCCGCGGCATCATTTTCGATGTCGATCCGCAATTCGCCAACACCGACGAATGGTACGAGGCGATCCCCGCGGATGCGCGGCCGTGTAAGGATCAGCCCTTCTACCACTTGCTCGCCGAGAATTCGGAAACGGAATACATTGCCTACGTGTCTGAGCAGAACCTGCTCGAGGATCAGTCTGGCGAACCTGTGCGGCATCCGCAGATCGGTGAGATGTTCGACAAGAGGCCCGATGGGCGCTACGAGCCGAGACGCCAGTCAAGACATTGACATGACGGGATTACGGGCCTGGCTTGGGTCAAGAACGGTCGACGGGAACAAAAAAGCGGGGCATGACCCCGCTTTTTTCTTAGTTATTTGCCCTGAGGCGATCAGTTGGCGGTCTTCGCCTTGTCCTGCTCTTCCTTGAGCTTCTTGGCGAAGTCCTGATTGTTCTTGGCCACGAAGTCCTGAAGCTTCTTTTGCCGATCCTCGATGTCCGACTGCTGCAGCGGTGGCCCGTCGAAGGCGCCACTGAAGCCGGTCAGCGCGATCTTGATCGGGTTCGGCTGGTTCTGGAAATTGACCGAGGTCAACGTCAGGTTGGAACCCTTCTTGAAGGAGGCGACGAGCTGGTCGGTCAGCGGCACTTCCGCCACGCAGCGGTCGGGGAAGCAGATCACATAATCGAGCTTCTGCGCCTTCCCGGTATCGATCTGTAGGCCAATGCCAGGAGGAACCAGGCGGCCGGTCGGAACCGTTACCTGGAACACTTTGCGGTTCACCTTGCCCTTCAATTCGATCAGGCTGACGCCGGTGACGAGCTGGCCGTTACCGGCGGTGGTAATGTTTTGAACATTGCAGATGTCGACGTCTTCCTGCTTCGTGCAGGCTTTGAACCAGCCCTGCGGAATCTGCTGTTGTTGCTGCGCAAACGCAGCGGGAAGTTGTGCGCCCAGAAAGCCGACCACGCCAGCGGCCAAGACCGACAGGCGGTACGCGTTGCTGTTCAGGCTCGTCATATCTTGCACTTCCTCTCAAATGATCCCGGGACCGGCTTCTTCGCGCCGTGTGGTCCAGCTACCTGTTGCCAAAATGAGGCAACAGAATGACTCGGACGGCGTGTTACACCGCAAGCGGTGCCGAATCCAGCCCGCTACCCGCAATTCTTGAACTGGCGATTGGCCGGAAGGCGACCGGCTCATGTTAGGGTGCGCTCCGAATCATAAAGCCGACCCAGTAAGGAGACGGTCATGGGCCGCGTTCTTGTTTGGCTGATTGCCGCGATCTCGTTTGCCAGCCTTTCGCCGGAGCCAGCGCTGTCGGAGCCGAAACACGCGATCGCCATGCAGGGCGAGCCGGCGCTGCCGGCCGACTATGCGCATTTCAACTACGTCAATCCCGATGCGCCCAAGCGCGGCAGCATCACCTATTGCGTCGTCGGCAGCTTCGACAATCTCAACCCGTTCATCCTGAAAAGCCTGCGCACGACCGCCCGCGGCGTGATCGATAGGATCTTCGGCAATCTCGTCTTCGAACCGCTGATGCAGCGCAATGACGACGAAGCCTTTAGTCTCTACGGCCTGCTTGCCGACACTGCCGACATGGACCCGGAGCGCAAGAGCATTGAATTCCACCTCGATCCGCGGGCCAAATGGTCGGATGGCCAACCGGTGACTGCGGAAGACGTTCTGTTCACTTACGACGTGTTTACCGAAAAAGGCCGGCCACCTTACAGCGCCCGTATGAGCATGGTCGCCAAACTCGAAAAGACCGGCGACCGCAGTGTGCGCTTTACATTCAATGACAAGGCCAACCGTGAGACTCCGTTGATTATCGCGATGACGCCAATCGTACCAAGGCATGCTTTCGACAAAGAGACCTTCGACAGGACCACGCTGAAACCTGTGATCGGCAGTGGCCCATACACCGTGGCGCAAGTGGCGCCCGGCCAACGCATCGTGTTCAAGCGCAACCCAAATTATTGGGGCAAGGACATCCCTGCCAAGCGCGGTTTCGACAATTACGACCAGATCACCATCGAGTATTTCCTCAACGCAAACGCCAAGCTGGAAGCTTTCAAGAAAGGCATCTGCGCCATCGATGATGACAGCGATCCCGTCAAGCGCGAGCGCGATCTCGACTTCCCGGCCTTCCACAAGGGCGATGTGATCGCCGAAACATTCGACACCGGCATCCCACCAGTGGTGACGGGATTCCTGTTCAACACACGGCTGCCGAAATTTTCCAATCCGGTCGTTCGACGCGCGCTCGGCATGCTCTACGACTTCGAATGGGCCAACAAGAGCTTGTTTGGCGGCAAGTACATGCGCACCATGAGCTATTGGCAGAACTCCGAGCTTTCCGCGCTCGGTCATCCGGCCGACGACAGGGAAAAGGCTCTTCTGGCGCCCTACCCGGGTCGTGTGCCGGCCGATGTCATGGACGGAACCTGGCGGCCACCCGTCACCGACGGCTCGGGCCAGGACCGCAAGGTGCTGAAGGCCGCGTACGACATATTGAAGGGCGCGGGCTATACTTTGCAAAATGGAGCGATGCTCGATCCAGAGGGCAAACCCTTCGGCTTCGAGATCCTGACTGCCTCGCAGAACGAGGAGCGCCTCGCCACCATCTACCAGCGCACGCTGGCGAAGATCGGCATCGATGTCGCCATCCGCAGCCTCGACGGCGACCAGATCCAGTCGCGCAAGCAACGTTTCGATTTCGAGGTGCTGATCGGTACCAGCGGCTTCGAGAACTCGTTGTCGCCCGGCATCGAGCAGCTCGGGCGCTGGGGATCCGCTGCCGCCAATGCCGAAGGGTCATTCAACCTCGCCGGCGTCGCCGATCCGGCGGTGGATGCCGCACTTGAGGCGATGCTCGACGCCCGCAGCCGCCAAGACTACGTTGCCGCCGTCCGGGTCCTCGACAGGTTGCTGATCTCCGGCAACTACATGGTTCCGATGCAGCACAACACGCAGCAATGGCTTGCCTACTGGAACTACCTGGAACATCCTGAGAAGACGCCCATATCAGGCTATCGGCTGCCAACGTGGTGGCGCAAGGCGAACTGAACACGATCCGAACCGAAGGTCCGCGTCAGCAGAAACTGGAACCTCGGTTTGCATGCCGACCTCCAGATGAGGTCATGCTCAGAAGAAAAGTTTCCCCTCCCGACAGGAGATCGCGATGAGCGAATTGAACTCCATTACTGTCGACGTCGTGTCCGACATTGTCTGCCCCTGGTGTTTCATCGGCCAGAAGCGGCTCGACAAGGCGATTGCCGCGGCAGGCGATATCGACGTGCACATACGCTGGCGGCCGTTCCAACTCGACCCGACCATCCCGCCCGAAGGCAAGGATCGCCGCGAATACATGGTGGCCAAGTTCGGCAGCGACGAACGCATACGCGAGATCCACGCCCGGATCGAGCCGCTAGGCGAGGCCGAGGGGATCAACTTCGACTTCGCCGCCATTAAGGTCGCGCCCAACACGCTGGCCGCGCACCGCGTCATCCGCTGGGCTGGAGCTGCCGGCGAGGTCGTGCAGAACCGGCTGGTGCGACGTCTGTTCCAGTTGAATTTCGAGGAAGGCGCCGATCTGGGCGATCATGTCGTGCTGATCAAAGCCGCCCGCGAGGCGGGCATGGACGCATCCGTGGTCGAGACGCTTTTACCGACGGACGCCGATGTCGAGGCGGTCCGCACCGAAATCGCCACCGCTTCGCGCATGGGCATCACTGGCGTGCCGTGCTTCTTGCTGGAGGGCAAGTATGCGGTGATGGGTGCGCAGGACGCCGATACGCTCACGGACGCCATTCGCCAGGTCGCGGCGGCCAAGGCGCGGGGTGAGCTGGAGAAAGCGGACTGAATAGACGCTACCCACCGCCACCTTGGCGCTGCCGCCAACGCCCGTTTCCGGTCACTTTTCCGACCGTCGCCAGGTCAACATGGCAACAGAGACGTGTCGAAGACGGCACGTTTTTGCGCGCATGCGTCTTCCCCAGCATAAAATCAGCTGATCGGCTTTTCAAAAAGTTGTGCAAAAAAGCTTCCCCTAGGGAAGGTAAAGACGCCCGCACATGTAAACCAACAAGCTATTGAAATTATTCGTACAATATGCGTGTGGGAACGTCACCGCATGACGTTGCGATGCTGCGTTCTGTTGCCTGACGGCAACGGCGAGAGGTTCAATCCCCCGGCAGGCCAAGAAAAGATAATGGAAAATGATCAATTGGTGTTACTGTCTGTAACAAAACTAAAAGAGGTTTGGGCGGATAGTGATTCGGGTCGGCAGACCAGAGCGACATTCAATATCGGAAAAATGGCTCCGCGGCGCCGCAAGGCCTCCGCTCCTGACACCGGTTTCCTCGATGCGCAGCTTCTGGGGACTGATGCGGGCCTACTGGTTCTCGGACCGCTGGGTGGAAGCCTGGACACTGACGCTGGTCATCGCGCTGTTCACCGCGCTCTCCAGCAAGGCCGGCGTCTGGTTCGCCGAAGCATCCGGGGAACTGGTCAACTCGATCGCCTTCTACCATGATGCCGCGAACACCACGCCGCTCGCATCGCTGCTCACCAACGCCGGCATACTTATCCTTCTGGTCGTGCTCAAGGATGCGGGCTTTACCGGCATCCGCACCTTTGTGTCCGCGACGCTGCATCGCAAATGGCGCGGCTGGCTGGACAGCCGTTTCAACGAAGCGCTTCTCGACACCAACCATACGCATTTCCACGCCCAGCACGGGTCCTCCGGCACCGCTGCTCCCGACAATATCGACCAGCGCGTACAGGAATCGATCAAGGACATGACCGGCGGAGCCATCGGCCTCGCCATGGGGGTCATGGCTGTCGCCACATCGCTCTATTTCGTCGGCCAGAAACTGCTTGAAACCTCGGTAGAGGTGAAAGGACTGGAATTCCTCGGCAGCTATGGCAGCGCGGTCCTGGCTTTCCTGGCGGTCGCCATATACGTGCCGCTGAATACCTGGATCGCGGTCAAGCTCGGCAGACTGCTGGAACGGCTCAATATCATGATGCAGCAGTCCGAAGGCAGTTATCGTGGCGAACTGACGACGTTCCTGCGCCGCAGTTTCCACGTCGCCGCCTCACAGGGCGAGAACGTGCAAAAGACGATGCATGACCGGCTGTATGTCGACATCGACCGCACCTGGGCGCGGCTGAACATCGTCAACACCAGCTATCGTTCTTTCGAGCTGGTCTACAATTTCATCGGTGCCCGCATTGTCGCCTATGCGCCGGGCCTCGTGCCCTACATCCACAACCGTTTCGATCTCAAGGGCTATATAACCGGCTCCGAGATGGTCAACTCGCTGATCAGTCAATGCTCGTGGTTCATCCACGTCATGCCTTCCATCGCGGCGCTGCGGGCCAACAGCCAACGGGTGACCGAGCTTGCCAATGCGATTGAAAATGTCCAGCATCCGCAAGAATTCTACAGCCTCACCGGCTGCTCCGATTTCCGTTACGATCGCCAGAACCCGGTTTTTGGCCTGACCATCCAGAAGCTGGAACTAACCCATCAGGGCGAGGACGCCACGCCGTTCCTAAGTGCTGCGAATTTGCGCTTCCGACGCGGCGAGTGGACGTTCTTGAAGGGCGAATCGGGCTGCGGCAAGACATCGCTGATCAAGGCGATCAACGGTTTGTGGCCCTATGGCCGCGGTACCATCGTCTTCCCGGAAGGGGTCGAAAGTTTTTATGCCGCCCAGGAGGTCAAGCTGCAGCAGGTTTCGCTGAAGCAACTGGTCTGCCTGCCCGGCTCAGAGCACGATCACACCGACACGCAGGTTGCGTCGGCTCTGCACAGAGCGGGCCTTGGCGATTTCATCGAACATATGGCCGATGAAACCCGTGAGGGTATGAACTGGGACCAGGTGCTTTCAGGCGGGCAGAAACAGAAGCTGGTTGTCGCCCGCATCGTGTTGCAGCAGCCAGGATTGCTGTTCCTCGACGAAGCGACCGGCGCGCTCGATCCCGAAGGGAAGATCGCTTTCCATCAGGCGATCAAGGACCATTGTCCAGACGTCACGGTGATCTCGATCATGCACGAGGCCGTGCCGCCAAGATCGCTTTCAGGCGCCGAATTCTACCACAGCATCGTTACCATCGCGGACGGTGTCGCGACCAAGAAGCCGCTGGCGCCGAGCCTGCCGGTCGAACTCACCACCATCCTCGCGCATCCAAGGCCGGTCGAGGAAAAATGGCTGCGCTTCCCTCGCCGCATGAGGCAGAAATAGCGGCGACACAACATCGCTGCTCACCGTCGCGTTTCACCCGGATCGGTGATCTATTTTTCAATGCCACTGGTGACCCCGCCCTGCCCGCGGCAGAATGCCCGTTGATGACGACACCGGCAAAACGTCAGACGCGCTCGCCGTCCTTCACCAGGTAAGTCGGCTTGTACATGGTGACGAGTTCTTCCGCCGCGGTCGGGTGCACGGCCATCGTGCGGTCGAAATCATCCTTGGTCAGGCCCGCCTTCAGCGGAATGCCGAGAAGCTGCGCCATCTCGCCGGCATCCGGCCCGAGGATATGAGCGCCGAGCACTCTCTTCGAGGCGCCGTCAACCACCAGCTTCATCAGCATCTTTTCGTCGCGGCCCGACAGCGTGTTCCGCATCGGCCGGAATGTCGCACGGTAGATCTCGATGTCGGGAAAGCGCTTTATCGCCTCGTCTTCCGAAAGGCCGACCGTGCCGATTTCGGGCTGCGAGAAGACCGCGGTGGCGATCGTATCATGGTCGGGCGCGGTCGGATTGTTCTTGAACACGGTCTCGACGAAACACATCGCCTCGTGGATCGCCACCGGCGTCAATTGCACGCGGTTGGTGACGTCGCCGATCGCCCAGATATTATCGATATTGGTTCGTGAATATTGGTCTACATTGATGGCGCCGGTCTTGGTCATCTCAATGCCGACGCCCTCAAGGCCCATATTCTCGGTGTTGGGCAGACGCCCGATGGCGAGCATGACCTGATCGACCGTTAGCACTTCCCCTCCAGTGAGGACGGCGTCTAGCCGTCCGTCCGGACGCTTCCTCACCCACTCGGATACGGCATGGCAGAGGATCCTTATTCCCTTCTTTTCCATCGTCTCGTGCAACATGCGCCTGAGATCCATGTCGAAGCGGGAGAGGATCTCCTTGCCGCGATAGACAAGCGTGGTGTCGACGCCGAGACCGTGAAAGATGTTGGCGAATTCGACGGCAATATAGCCGCCGCCTTCGATCATGATTGCCTTCGGCAGCTCCTTGAGGTCGAAGGCCTCGTTGGAAAAGATGCAGTGCTCATGGCCGGGCAGAGCGGGATGCGGTGCCGGGCGACCGCCGGTGGCGATCAGAATCTGATCGGCCGTGACGGTGCGGTCCTCGCCGAGGAGATGCACCCCATGCGGATCGACCAGCACGGCGCGCGACTGAAACGTCTCGCCGCCGGCGCCTTGCACATTCTTCCTGTAGATAGCCTCCAGCCGGCTAATCTCGCGATCCTTGTTGGCAACCAGTGTCGGCCAGTCGAAGCTTGCCTGTGGCACCGTCCAGCCGTAACCGGCAGCGTCGGCAAAGTGTTCGGGAAACTGCGATGCATAGACATAGAGCTTCTTCGGCACGCAGCCGCGTATGACGCAGGTGCCGCCATAGCGGTATTCCTCGGCAATGCCGACGCGCTTGCCGAGTGCTGCCGCCACGCGCGCCGCCCTCACACCGCCGGAGCCGCCGCCGATAACGAAAAGGTCGTAGTCGTAACCGGCCATGGTGCGGCTCCTTGCCCTTAAATGTCTGAGACAGGTAGGCTGCAAACCATCAAAAGAAAAGCCCGGACCACTTCGCCACGCATGTTGTCGGAAGTGCGTGACGGCGACCGGGCTTCCGGTCCAGCAGCGATAAACGCTGCCGGATTATGCTCAGTTCTTCGGTGCTTCCGGCTGCGCACCCTCGGCAGGAGCCGCGGCATTTGCCGGTGCTGCGGCCTTTGCTGCCGCGGCGAGCGTTTCGCCGACCTGCTGGGCGAGATCACGAGCGACACCGTTCTGCCATATCTCGGCCGCCTTGAGCAGTTCACGCGTCACGGCCGGGCCGCTGTCGAGCAGCTTCTTGCCGGAATCGGAATTATAGAAAGCGGCGATTTCGGTAAGCTCTTTTTCGGAAAACACCTTGGCATAGGCCATGGCTGCTTCCTTCTCGAGATCGGCGCGGCGCGAGGCCAGCGCCAGCGCCTTTTCGCTGATCGTCCTGCCGATCAGCTCCTGCATGTCCGGGTTCTTCTGGATAAGCTGCTGCTGAAGCGCGGCGGCTGCCTGCGGCAGGATGTTGTCGAACGGGTCCGTCGCGTGGATCGCCGCGACCGCAGCGCGCGCCGCCTTCAGATGCCCGTCGGTGACGTCCTGCGAGAACGCCGGCGACGAAAGCGCAAAGACGGCTGAAGCTGCCAGAACGGCAGAAAAACGGCGAACCCGGTTATGCAACGTCATGGTCGGTAGAACTCCCTGGTTTTCGGGCGGCAAGGACGGTTTGGATGCCGTCGCCGGCGATGATGGCCGCGGATGCAAGCCCGATGAAAAGACCATGCTCGACCACGCCTGGAATGGCATGGAGAGCATTCGAAAGCGCTCTTGTATCCGGAATGCGGCCAAAAGATGCATCGAGGATAAAATGGCCGCCGTCTGTAACAAAAGCCTGGCTCCCCGTCATCCTCAATGTGACCGGACCGGAAAGGCCGAGCCTTCCGGCTGCCGCGGCGATCGCGATTTCCGTGGCGCGCAGGCCAAACGGGTTGACTTCGATGGGCAGTGGAAAACGGCCGAGCGTCTCGACCACCTTCGAACGGTCGGCAATGACGATCATGCGGGCGGAAGCCGCCGCCACGATCTTTTCGCGCAGCAGCGCACCGCCGCCGCCCTTGATCAATGTCAGCGCCGGATCGATCTCGTCGGCGCCGTCGATGGTAAGGTCGAGTACGGGTGTTTCCTCCAGCGTCGACAGCGGCACGCCGAGCTCGCCGCAAAGGATGGCGGTGCGCTCCGAGGTTGGCACGCCGACGATGGTGAGGCCCGTGGCGACTTTTTCGGCAAGCAGCCGCACGAACTCTTCGGCGGTCGAGCCGGTGCCGATGCCAAGCCGCATCCCGTCGCTCACATGGGGAAGCGCTGCACGTGCGGCTTCGACCTTCAGTTGCCTCGCATCCATGTCGCCCCCAAAATTTGTTTGGGCGCTCCTACCATTTTTGCCAGTCCGATCAAAGACCTTGACTGTGGATTGACTGAGCCGGCTTGCCTGAATGGACCGCAGCGGCTATCGCCTGCCAACGACGCAATCGCCACAGGACAGGCCATGACCCGACCGATCATCGTGTTCGACCTCGACGGGACGCTGATCGATACAGCGCCGGATCTACTCGACAGCCTCAACCACAGCCTTGCCGCCAGCGAACTCGCAGCCGTCGATGACGTCGGCTTCAGGCGCTTCGTCGGCCATGGCGGGCGAGTGATGATCGAGCGCGCGCATGCCGCGCAGCAGAGATCGCTGGAAAGCGCGGAGCAAGACCGGTTGCTGAAGCTGTTCCTCGATCATTACACCCATAACATCCCCGGCAAGTCACGCCCCTATCCCGGCGTCGTCGAGACGATCGCGCGATTCGAGGCAGCCGGTTATCTCCTGGCGGTCTGCACGAACAAATACGAAGCCAACTCGGCGGCACTGATCGAGGCGCTTGGCCTGGCGAAGCATTTCGCTGCGATTTGCGGTCAGGACACGTTTGCGTTCCGCAAGCCCGACCCGCGCCATCTGACCGAAACAATCGCGCTGGCCGGCGGCGATCCGCACCGCGCGCTGATGGTTGGTGATTCGCAGACCGACATCGATACGGCGAAAGCCGCCGGCATTCCCGTGGTTGCGGTCGATTTCGGCTACACCGACCGCCATGTGCGCGAATTCGAACCTTCGGCGGTGATCTCGCATTTCGATGCGCTGACGCTTGGTCTGGCCGAACGCCTGATTGCCGCTGCGGGGCACTGAGCGACGGCGACCAGGTCTTCGCCGGAACGGCAGGACATCGCCTTGACTTCCCTGGCCTGCCTCCCTTATATCGCGGCGCGCTTGGCCTTCGGGCAACGAGCGGGCGATTAGCTCAGCGGGAGAGCACACCCTTCACACGGGTGGGGTCGCAGGTTCAATCCCTGCATCGCCCACCAATACCCCGCCTCCGGTACAAAAATCCGCCTCGCAGTCACCTAGGTTTCGCACCTTCGCCTCATCGCCAGGTTTGCCAACGGCTTCGTGCAATGCACCAAGCGGTTGGGTGCACATCACAAGTCTACCCTTGGAAGCACTCGGTCTGCATATTGAACGCAGCCCGGGAGAAAGTTGACGGACGACCAAATCGTCCTAGGTGAGCTGCTATCTCAGTGATTGTACCGGGAATTGACGAGAGGAAATCGCCGTCGACCTCCCGCTCCGACCAAGGTGAAACAGCGCAATTGCAAATGCTCCCGGCTTCCGCAAACATTGCTGAACCCCATCAAGGGCCCATAGCGGCCGACCCGAAACTAGGACGCTGGCTTCCGGCCCCGTGTCCTTGCGGCCTTCGGGATGACCGCGAATCCAGTCAGCGTCCTAAGTCAAGAGGGAGGAATGGCCAATGAAACTGACAAAACACCTTGCCGGCGTGGTGATCGCGTCGACCTGCCTGTGTATGCCCGCGCTGGCGCAGACGAAGTTGACCATGTGGTATCACGGCGCCGGCAACCAGGTGGAGTCGCGAATCCTCAACCAGATCGTCTCGGATTTCAACACCAGCCAGTCCGACTGGACGGTGGCCATCGAGAGCTTTCCAGAGAAGAGTTATAACGATTCAGTCGCGGCCGCTGCCCTAGCAGGCAACCTGCCCGACATCCTGGATGTGGATGGCCCCATCATGCCCAACTGGGCCTGGGCCGGCTATCTGCAACCGCTGCCGATCGACGAGAGCGAGTTCGCCGACTTCCTGCCCGGCACCAAAGGCGTGTGGGACGGCAAGCTCTATTCAATCGGTCTTTGGGACGCGGCGGTAGCGCTTTTTGCTCGCCGATCGACGCTGGACGAGCTGGGCCTGCGCACCCCGACCCTCGACAAGCCCTGGTCGAACCAGGAATTCATGGCCGCGCTCGATGCCGCCAAGGCCTCCGGCAAGTATGAATTTGCCCTTGATCTCGGCATGAACGATCAAGCCGAATGGTACTCCTATGCCTTCTCGCCATTCCTGCAGAGCTTCGGCGGCGACATTGTCGACCGCTCGACCTACCGGACCGCGGAAGGCGCGCTGAACGGCGAGGCTGCACAGGCGTTTGGCAAGTGGTGGCAATCGCTGTTCACCGGAGGCTATGCGCCTGGCAGCAGCGAGGATCCCGCCGATCAGCAGACCGGCTTCATCGAGGGGAAGTTCGCCTTCCAGTGGAATGGCAACTGGCGCGCGGTGGAGACGATGGAAGCCGTGGATGACGTTGTCTTCCTTCCAGCACCCGACTTCGGCCAAGGCAACAAGATCGGCGCGGGCTCCTGGCAGTTCGGCGTCTCGGCCAAGTCCAAGCATCCCGAAGGTGCTGCCGAGTTCATAAAGTTCGCCGCGCAGGACAAATATCTGGCCGCCTTCTCCGACGGCATCGGCCTGATCCCGCCCACGCCCTCGGCGGCACAGATGACAAAGAACTACGGGGATGGCGGCCCGCTCGCCATGTTCTTCGATCTCTCCAAAGCACAGGCGCTGGTGCGCCCGGTCACGCCGGGCTACGTGGTCCAGGCCAAGGTCTTCACCAAGGCGCTGGCCGACATCGCCAATGGTGCCGACGTAGCCGACACGCTCGATGCGGCGGTCGACGAGATCGACGCCGACATCGAAAGCAACGGCGGCTACGGTCACCGGTAGTTCCGTCGCGCCGGAGTCCCCGCCAGCCGCGGCCTCCACGCTTTCTGACTTCTTGGGCGGATATCGCAAATGGCGTCGAAATTAACCCTGTCGAACCGGACGGGCTGGACATTCGCCCTACCGGGCTTCGCACTCATCGTCATATTCGTCGTCCTGCCGTTTTTCTTCGCGATCGGTCTCTCATTGACAAATCAGCGGCTGCTGTCACCGAACGCCACCCAGTTCGTCGGGTTGGAAAACTATCGTCAGCTCCTGGGTTTTGCGGTGGTGACCCTCGAACCCGAGCGCGACGCTGCTGGCGAAGTGGTCCGAAACGGAGCCGGCGAAATCCAGTATCCCCGCTTGCGTGCGATCACCCGCAGCGACGACTATCCCCAGTATCGCGGCATGCGCGAATGGTTCCGCTGGCAGTCCGGCGAGAACGCCAAGGTCGCCATCGCCAGCGACGTCGTGTTCATGAAGGCGCTGGTAAACACCTTCCTTTTCGTCCTGGTCGTGGCGCCGATGCAGGGCGGCCTCGCGCTGATGCTTGCCTTGCTCGTCAACCAGAAGCTCAGGGGCATCAGCATATTCCGGACCATCTACTTCATGCCGGTGGTGGTCTCCATTGTCGTGGTCTCGCTGCTCTGGCGGTTCATCTATGACGGCCAGAACGGGCTGTTGAACAGCATTCTCCAGGGCCTCAGCTTCGGCCTTGTGCAGCCCGTCGATTGGCTGGGCAACCCCTCGACCGCGCTGCCTGCGATCATGGCCATGTCAATCTGGCAGGCCGTCGGCTTCCATATGGTCATCTGGTTGGCCGGGTTGCAGACGATCAGCCCCACGCTCTACGAAGCCGCCGCGATCGAGGGCGCCTCGAAATGGCAGACTTTCCGCTATGTCACCTGGCCGGGGCTGCGCTACACCGCGGTGCTTGTCCTTGTTGTGATCACCATGCAGGGCTTCGCGCTCTTCGCCCAGATCGACGTGATGACCAATGGTGGTCCGCTCGACAGCACCCAGACACTCGTCTTCCAGGCGGTCGAGCGCGGCTACGGCAAGCAGGACATTTCGGGCGGCTCGACCATCTCGGTCATTCTGTTCGCGATCGTGTTAGCGATCTCACTTATCCAGCGCTGGCTGACACGGGAGCGTTAAAATGGCCTTCCATCCCGACAGTCATGGCCTGAGGCTCTTCGTCCGTTATCTGGTGCTGTGCCTGATCGCTCTGATCTTCCTCTTTCCGCTCGTGTTCATGATCAACTCGAGCTTCAAGCCCGACAATCAACTCCTCGCGGACACCTCCAGCCTGCGTGCCTTCCTGCCCGTCGGGGACATCAGCCTCGACAACTATTTCGGAGCGTTCCGGCGGGCGCCGGTCGGCCTGTTCGTCTTGAACTCGGTTCTGGTCACCGGGGCGACCGTCCTTCTCTCGTTGCTGATCTGTTCGATGGCCGCATTCTCCTTCGCTTTCCTGCGGTGGAAGGGGCGCGATGTGGTGCTCTCGATCGTCATCGCGACGCTGATCATCCCTTTCGAAACCATCGCTGTCCCGCTCCTTCTCATGGTCTCGAAACTGCCCTGGATCGGGCTCGAGGGGCTGCAATGGGGCTGGCTGAACACCTACCGGGTGCAGATCATCCCCTGGATCGCCGACGGACTGACGATCTTCCTGTTCGTGCAGTATTTCAAAGGGCTGCCGGGCGAGTTGATCGAGGCGGGCCGGGTGGAGGGCGCGAGCTGGTGGCAGATCTACTATCGCATTGTCATGCCGCTTTCAGGACCGGTTCTGGCGACCGCCGCCATCCTGAAGTTCCTCGTCATGTACAATCAATACCTCTGGCCGCTCATCGTGGTGCAGCAGGAAAGCTACCGCCCGGTCATGGTCGGTCTCGGCTACTTCTTTCAACTCAACGTCGCCTGGGGCGAGGTCATGGCCTATCTCACCCTTATCACCGTCCCGGTGCTGGTCTTCTACCTATTCCTGCAGCGCGCCTTCATCGCATCGATCGCCTCGACCGGGGTGAAGGGCTGAATACATGGCTCTCGCGCTCAAGCACCAGCGGATCTGGAACAGCGGCCCATGACGGCATGTGCTGGCAGCCCCGAAGAATCAGGAAACAGGAGCCATCGCTTATGGCTGAGGTCTCGCTCAAGGGCATCAAAAAATCCTATGGCCGCGTCGACGTCATCAAAGGCGTCGATATCCACATCAACGAGGGGGAATTCGTCGTCTTTGTCGGTCCGTCAGGCTGCGGAAAGTCCACCTTGCTGCGCGTGATCGCCGGACTCGAGGACGTAACCGAAGGTACCCTCGAGATCGGAGGCCGGGTGGTCAACGAGCTTCAACCTAGGGAACGCGGTGTTGCGATGGTGTTCCAGAGTTACGCCATCTTTCCGCACATGACCGTGCGCGAGAATATCGCGTTCGGTCTTACGATCGCGGGCGCTTCCAAGCAGGAAAAGCAGCAGAAGGTCGCCGAGGCCGCACGCATCCTGCAAATGGAGCATTTGCTCGACCGCCGCCCAAGTCAGCTTTCGGGCGGCCAGCGCCAGCGGGTGGCTATCGGGCGCGCAATCACCCGGAAACCGGCCGTATTCCTGTTCGACGAGCCGCTCTCCAATCTCGACGCCGCGCTGCGCATGGATATGCGGATGGAAATCGGCCGGCTGCGCAGGCAACTGGGCACAACGATGATCTACGTCACCCACGATCAGGTCGAGGCGATGACGCTGGCCGACAGGATCGTCGTCCTGAAGGACGGTCAAGTGATGCAGATCGGAGCGCCGATGGAACTCTATCACGAGCCGGCCAACAGGTTTGTAGCCGGCTTTCTGGGAGCCCCGTCGATGAATTTCCTGAATGTCGACGTCCTCGATCTCGATGGAGAAGCGGCAACGGTTGGCAACCAATCCCTGGAGCCGATCACGGTAGCGACCAAAAGACGCCCTTTCCGGAAGGGCGGTAAGGCCATACTGGGCATTCGTCCGCAGTATCTCCGGGCGATGCAAGCTGGAAAAGGCATGTTGCATGGCGCCGTGGCACATGCCGAGCGGTTGGGCAGCGAGACGGTTGTGGACCTGACACTTCGCGACGATCGCGAGCTCATTGCAGCCTTCAATGAAGACAAGATCTTTCAACCGGGTGACGTTCTGGAACTCGCGTTCGACCCGGCCTTAGCCCATCTCTTCCCCGAGGAGGAGCGATCTGCAATAGTTGCTCCGTAAACGCGGGCAGCGACAATGCGATGCATCGGGCGCGATTCGCGCGGCTGGATGAGTGTGCATTCCGGAAATCCGGAACAAACCTGCGAGGCCGCGAGTTTCTGCTCCTCCAACAGTGAGGGAAGCCATGTCCAGATTTGTTTTGGCGACAGGTGTCGTAGTTCTCTTTTTGGGTGAACCGGCACTTGCCGCAGACGAAAGTCCGCTGCCGCCGCAGAATGCCAGGAAACTGTCCGAAATCATCGCCAAGGTCGAGCAGCGCAACGACTTTCGCTACGTCGACGAGGTCGACTGGGACAGCGGCGCCTACACCGTCACCTACTACACAACCGACAAGGCGAAAGTCGAAATCACCTATGATCCCGTGACTGCCGAGCCGAAATAGATCGCGGCCGTCTTCCTCCAGGCGTTGCGCGACCGGCTTCTCTGAGGAATCCTGACGACGATCTCTCGGACGGGGTTCCTGCACGCTTTTCGGTGTCCCCTTGCGCTGGTGCGCCTTTGATGGCTGATTGCGGCGTTATCATTGAGCCGCACGGGGTGGGCATGGCGACGGTAAAGCATGTGGCGAAACGCGTTCTGATGATGCTCGCCGGCTATTTCGTTGCGGTGCTGGTCGGGCTGACCGCCGTGGCCACGATCTATGGTGCATTGAGTTCGCTGCCCGATGCGCCGGCGTATTTCGATTTCATGGGGGTCAGCCCGATCGCGGCGCTGGTCGTGCCGCCGCTCGGCATGTTCATCTATTTCCTGACGATCGTGCTAACCGGCCTGCAGACGCTGATCTTCGCGTTGATCGCTGAATTGTTTTCGCTGCGCAATTTACTGTTGCATATGGTCTTCGGGGCCGCGGCAGCGGCTGCCGGATTCACCTTGATCTGGCCCAGCGCGCCGGAGGACGTCAGCCCCGAGCGCTGGGCCGATATCGCCATCATCGCCGCCGCCGGCCTTGTCGCCGGTCTGGCCTACTGGCTAATCGCCGGGCGCGAAGCCGGCTTCCGGCACCCGCTCTCCCTACGCTAGGTTTCCTCAGCTTGCCGGCGAGCGCACCGCTTCGGTGCTGTCCAGCGCCTGCTGCAGCCGCGTGTCGCGGTCATAGACATCATGGAAGTATTCAACATTGCCGGACATATCAGGCCAGGCGGTGAAATAGGCGACATAGACCGGGATCGTGCGTGCCACCTTTTCGGTCGAATGTCCGTGCTTCAGCTTCTCCGCGATATAGTCGACCGAGGTGCCGAGCACGGCCGCCGCCATGCCGCGCGGATCCTGCAGGCGAACGCAGCCATGGCTGAGCGCGCGCATGTCGCGCTGGAAGAACGACTTCTGCGGCGTGTCGTGCATGTAAATTGCGTGCTTGTTGGGGAACAGTATCTTCAGCTCGCCCAGTGCATTGGCCTCGCTCGGCAGCTGGCGCACGCCATAAGGTATCTTCGCACCATAAGCGCCCCAGTTGACCGAAGATGAGGGAATGCGCTTGCCGCGCGCATTGACCACTTCATAGCCGGCGCGGTCGAGGTAGCCGGGATCACGGCGCAGCCGGGGCAGCATCTCGTTGACGAGGATCGACTGTGGCACGCCCCAATAGGGATGGAAGTCGACCTGCTCGAGCTGATCGTAGAAGAAGGATGTCTGGTTTGTGGTCTTGCCGATGACGGCGCGGGTCTTCAGCTTCTCCTCGCCATTTTCGATGTAGCTTGCCGTAAACGCCGGCTGGTTGATGAAGACGCGCGGGCTGCCAAGATCAGATGGCAGCCAGCGCAGCTCTTCCAGCGCGACCTTTACTTTCTGGATCTTGTCGGCCTTGGACGTCCCGACCAGCGCTGCGACGGTGCGCGGCCCAATGACGCCATCGCCCTTCATGCCGGCCTTCTTCTGTATCGCCTTGATGACCGGCACCAGTTCCGGGTCATAAACCTCGCTGGTGGCGAGCCTGGCTAGTATCTCGCCATAGGCGCCGCCCATCTCGTCGTCGAGATTGCGCGCGATCTTTGTCAAAAGCTTCGGCAGTTCGGGGCTGGTCTCGCCTGGCTTCAGCAACAGTTTGGGATCGACGACGATCTCGTCTTCGGCGCTGGCCTGAAGCGATTCCAGTTCGACGCGCAGCGCCTGATACTCCACGTTCTGCGGATGCCGTGACTCGAGATAGGTGCGCGCTTGCTGCGTGCGTGCCAGCGTCTTCAGCACGCCTTCCATATCGAGCGGCTTGGCTGGGAAATCATAATAGCCCGTCATCCGATTGGGATCGACGCGGCCGCTTTGCGCATCATGCACATAGCGCAGGACACGCGCCGACAGTGCCATCTCGAAGCGGACGAGCTCCTTCAGCCGCGCATCGGCATCACTCGTCGATGCGCTGGCGGCGGGCACTTCCACCGTGTAGTCGGCAGGTGTGAGGCCATAGCTCGCAGCCTCGCCAAGCACCCGCACCGCATCCTGCGCGCGGCTGTTGGCACTGGTTCCCGTTACCCATATGAAGTTCGGATTGGCCGAGTAATAGGCAACGAGCGCCTTCGCGATGTCCTTCTCGGCAAAGAGTTCATAGCCGTCGAGCCCGGCAATCGCTTCGTGGAAGGCAGCATCGGTAGCTGAGGATGGCTGGAACGCGGCATCCTGCGGCTTTGCCGGCTCAAGTATGGCCGGCCCGGGCATTGCCGGCTCAGGCGCTGCCACCAGCGCCGCAAAATCGACGCGCACAAGCGGATCGCTTTTATAGGTATAGTAGGACGGGCTGCTGATTTGGGCGGTGGCGGCACCACGGCTCTTGCCGCTGCGCTTGCTGCCGACACTGCGTTTGTTGTCGACGCTGCGCGAAACGGCTGGCGCCTTTTGATTTGACTTGTATTTCGGCCTCTGCCTTGACGGCGGCGGGGGAAAATCACCTTGCGGCGTGTGCCGGATGCCGCCGCCGAAAAGCCTCTCGAAAAGCCCTTGCGCGTCTGCCTGCGGCATGCCGAAGGCCAGCATAGCCGCGATCACCGCAAGCGGCATCACGGTTGCTTTGTTTCCGAGGAATTTCATCGATCACCCGCTCCGGCTGCAACCGGTTCCCGTTCCGCACCGCCCATTTTCGAGCCGCTTGACGGTCTCGCCCACCGTATGACGGGTGTAAGACGCGACTATACTGATTCATACCGATTTCGTTAAGCTTCCATAAATTTTGGAAAGTCTGTTGCAGAACAGTTTCACAACACCGTGACGTCAGTAGCGACTTGATTCCGCTCCGGTTCCGGGATTTGGCGCGCGGCTCAGGCGTTGGCGCCACCGTCGATAGTCAGTGCGGCGCCTGTCACGAAGCGCCCTTCGGGGCCTGCCAGCCAGGCGACCATGCCGGCGATCTCTTCAGCCTTGCCGAAGCGAGGCGTCGCCATCTTCTGCCGCTGGTGCTCGGCGTGCGGGCCAGTGGCCGGGTTCATATCGGTGTCGGTCGAGCCCGGATGAACGACGTTGGCGGTGATGCCACGCGAACCGAGGTCGCGCGCCAATGCCTTGGTCAGGCCGACCAATGCAGCCTTGCTGGCCGAGTAGGCGCTGAGGCTGGTGTCGGTGACACGCTCGGCCAGATTGCTGCCGATGGAGATGATCCTGCCGCCCTCGCCCATATGCACTGCTGCCGCCTTCGACGCCACGAAAGGGGCTCTGACATTGACCTCCATGGTTTCGTCGAAGTCGGCGAGTGGCAATTCATCGATCGGCGCGGCGCGCCAGATACCGGCGCTGTTGACGAGGATGTCGAGCCGGCCGAAGGCCTTCACCGTCTCGCTGACCGACGCTTGGATTGCGGTGGCGTCGCGATTGTCGGCCTTGATGGCAATGGCGCGACCGCCGGCTGCCTCGATTTCCCCGACGACCGCACGGGCCTGCTCCTCGCCGTTCACGTAAGTGAGCGCGACGCTGGCGCCGTCGGCCGCGAGCCTTCGCGCAATCGCTGCGCCGATGCCGCGGCTGCCGCCGGTAACGAGCGCGACCTTGCCGTTCAAGCCTTGCGATGACATTTGCTTCTCCTTTTTGTAATGATCGATACATAAATATCTGCCAGTCTTGCCCGGGCGCGTCAATAGATTTATGTATCAATCAACACAGAAAGGATGTCATGCCAGAACGGGGCCGCCCCCGCACCTTCGATCGAGCCGCTGCGCTCCAGCGCGCAATGGAGGTGTTTTGGGCCAAGGGCTACGAGGGCGCGTCGATCAGCGACCTGACCGCGGCGATGGGCATCAACTCGCCCAGCCTCTATGCCGCCTTCGGCAGCAAGGAAGCGCTCTTTCTCGAAGCGGTCGAGCTCTACACGCAGGTCGAAGGCACAGATATCTGGTCCGCATTGGAAAAAGCGCCGACGGCGCGCCAGGCGGTCGAGCGTTTCCTGCGCCAAACGGCCAAGGCCTATTCGCAGACCGATCGTCCACAAGGCTGCCTGATCGCGCTCGGCGCGCTGCACCAGGACTCAAGCCGCGGCGCCATCTGCGATGACCTGCGCCGCCGCCGCGCCGAAAACCGCGCCGCCTTGCTCAGACGGCTGAAACGTGGCGTGGCGGAAGGCGAATTGCCCAAAAATTTCGACAGCAGTACTGCCGCGACCTTCTACGCGACGGTGCAGCACGGCATGTCTATCCAGGCGCGAGACGGCGCATCGCGCGCCGCCCTTCTGGCGACGGTGGCCGGAGCTATGGCGGCGTGGAAGGTGATGGCCGGCACGGACGCGGCGTGACAAATGCCGACCGTGATGAGGTTCCCGATCCGGTAGGGAGAAACGAGATATTCCTGATCAATGCAGCAGCGACGGTGCCCGGTGTTCGGCGACGAAGCCGATCGCACGCTCGACCACGCCCTTGTCGGCGAGAATGCGGCGGTGGCCGAGGCCGTCGGCCCAGTAAAGGCTGACATGGTCTCCGGCGCCGGCATAGAGTCTTGCGTGGTCGGGGGACACTTCGCGGTCGTCCGGCGCATGGATGACCAGCGTCGGCACTGGCGTGTGGGCAAGCTGGCGGTCGCCGACGAATTCGTGCAGCGGCCGGCCGGCGATGCGTTCGACCCGGTCGGCCATGGCGGCCTGCGAGCGTGGGCCGACACTGAGCATGCGGCTGAAATCGTTGAAGATCGCCGGCAGCGAACTCGGCGCCGCGATCAGCACCAGCCGCTCGGCCGCCAGCGGCGGAATGTTCTTGACCGAACCGACGACGGCATTGGCGGCGACGGCGCCGCCGAAGGAATGGCCCACGACCGCCACGAACGGGCCGAACCATTCGCCAGTCAGCCGTGCGGCTTCGACAGCGCTGACCAATGTAAGCCGACGGCCCCGCGATTGGCCGTGGCCTGGCAGGTCGAGCGAGACAACCTTGTAACCGGCGTCACGATAGCCCTCGATCAGCGTGCGCATATATTCGGTGCGCGACCGCCAACCATGGATGACGAGCACCGTGCCGGCGGCCCGCCTGCCCGGCTCGGGCCGGAATTCATGCACCATGACGCAGCCGGTGCCGGTCCTCAGCCAGTGATGGCGCGCCTCGGCCATGAAGCCGGCGGCGCGGTCGACGGCGCGCCGCTCGCCGTCGCTGAGAACCTTGGCGTTCGGGGTGCGGCAGAACAGTTCGAACGCCGCGCGCCCGGTAAGCCGAGGAGCCACGTGCTCGGCGGCAGCAAACACGCCCCGGATGACCTTCAATCCAAATGATGCCATAGTGGCGATCCATCCATTCGTTCAAGCATGAACATAATAGTTCAAACATGAACATTAAACAAGAGCTACCCTGGGACAACCCGCGTTTTCGCAACTGGGTCGCGGTGGCACGCGCCTGCCATGTGCTGGAGCGCACGCTGGCGGTGAAGCTGGCGCCGCTCGACCTGAAGCCGGCGCAACTCGATGTGCTGATGAACCTTTACCGGCATCCCGGCATGTCGCAGCACGATCTCGCCCGCCGGCTGCTGGTCGGCCGTTCCAACATCACCATGCTTTTGCCGCAACTCGAGACACGCGGCCTGCTGCGCCGCGAAGGTGATCAGAAGGACAAGCGGGTGCTGCGGCTGACCTTGACCGAAGCCGGCACGGAACTGCTAATGCGGGCGCTGAAGGTCCATATGGCGCTGATCGAGAAAGCGATGAGCCAGTCGACGCCGGAGCAATGCGACATGATCGGCGAACAGATGCGCAAGATCTATGAGGTGCTGAAGGACGCGTGATTGGTCGCGGCCGGCTTACCACATCGTCTTCTTCGCCCGTTCCGGCCATTCCTTGTCGTAGGCCTCGCCGTCGATGTTCTTGCGGCTGGTGACCTCCAGGATTTTTCCCGGTGTCGGCAGCGATTTTGGATCGACATGCTTTGCCGGGTTCCACAATTCCGATCGGACAATAGCTCGCGCGCACTGGAAATAGACCGAATCGACATCGACGACCATGACCGAGCGCGCCGGTTTACCTTCGACGATGAAGGAAGCGCAAAGCGCAGTGTTGGTGGTGATGTAGGCCCGGCCGTTGACGCGCAGCGTGGTACCCGAGCCCGGCACCAGGAACAACAGGCCGACGCGCGGATCGCGAATGATGTTTTTCAGCGAATCGGCGCGGTTGTTGCCGCGCCGGTCCGGCATCATCAAGGTTTTCGGATCATGGATGCGGACGAAGCCGGCGAGATCGCCGCGCGGCGAGCAATCCAGCCCTTCCGGTCCGCTGGTCGCGAGCGCGGCAAAAGGCGAGGCCTCGATGAAGGCGGCATATTCAGGGATGACGTGGTCGAGTTCCTTGACCAGCGAGGTCTCGCCGGGCAGGCCATAGAGCGCTTCGAGCTGTTGGACCGTGGTGATGACGGACATTTTTGTTCTCCGGACCTTTGCCGGCGCTACTCTATGTCGGTGACGTTTTGACGACAGGGCCCGGCGGAAGCTAACGATCGCGGCTTAGCCCCTTCTCTTCCAGTTCGGCGAGATAGGCGGCCCAGCGTGCATCCTTCTCATGACCCAGCGTATGCAGGTAATTCCAGGTGAAGATGCCGGTATCGTGGAAATCGTCGAAGGTGATGCGGACGGCATAGTTGCCAACCGGTTCGATCTTCAGGATCGCAACGTTGCGCTTGCCGGGAACGGTCACGCGCTGTTCGGGCGAATGGCCTTGCACTTCGGCCGATGGCGAGACAACACGCAGAAACTCCGCCGGCAGTTCGAACGGCTGATGGCCTGGGAATGTCACGGTAAGCAGCTTGCGGTCCTTGGAGACCCTGAGTTCCTTCGGCGCCGTCATGGTGATAGATTCCGCATTATCTGTCCTTTCCCTACGCCGCTTCGCGCAGCGGGAAAAGGCCGCTTCGAGACTTCCGACATAATCTGTCGGCGGCGCGATGTTACCAAAGATCGAGATCTCTTATCTTGAATGGCAGGTTGGATCGTATCACATAGCCATATATAACGATGCCGTTCGCAGCCACGGGAAACGCACCAGCATGGACATGATCGATCCTTTTGGTCGCACGATCAGCTATCTCAGGGTGTCGGTCACCGACCGCTGCGATTTCCGCTGCACCTATTGCATGGCCGAGGACATGGCGTTCCTTCCCAAGAAGGATCTGCTGTCGCTGGAAGAACTCGACCGGCTCTGCACGGTCTTCATCGAAAAGGGTGTCAGGAAACTGCGCCTTACCGGCGGCGAGCCGCTGGTGCGCAAGAACATCATGCATCTGGTGCGCCAGATTTCGCGTCATCTCGAAAGCGGCGCGCTGGAAGAACTGACGCTGACCACCAACGGTTCGCAACTTTCGCGCTTTGCCGCTGAGCTCGCCGATTGCGGGGTCAAGCGGATCAACGTTTCGCTGGACACGCTGGGCCCGGAAAAATTCCGCCAGATCACGCGTTGGGGCAATCTCGACAAGGTCATGGACGGCATCGACGCGGCGCAAGCGGCGGGGCTGAAGGTAAAGCTCAATGCGGTGGCGCTGAAAGATTTCAACGACGCCGAGCTGCCGGAAATGCTGCGCTGGGCACACGGCCGTGGCATGGAGTTGACGGTCATCGAAACCATGCCGATGGGCGAGATCGATGCCGACCGCACCGACCAGTACCTGCCGCTGTCGCTGCTGCGCGCAGCACTCGAGCGGCAGTTCACGCTGACCGACACTCCTTACAAGACCGGTGGTCCGGCCCGCTACGTCCACGTCGCAGAGACTGGTGGCAGGCTCGGTTTCATCACGCCGATGACGCATAATTTCTGCGAAAGCTGCAACCGCGTCCGGCTGACCTGCACCGGCACGCTCTATATGTGCCTCGGCCAGGAGGATGCCGCCGACCTGCGCGCGCCGTTGCGTGCATCCGAAGGCAACGAACTGGTCGCCGACGCCATCGATGAAGCCATAGGCCGCAAACCCAAGGGCCATGATTTCATCATCGACCGCCGTACCAACCGTCCGTCGGTGTCGCGGCACATGAGCGTCACCGGCGGCTGATTTTTTCGATCTGGGCGTGGCCGCCACAGGTCAGCTTTCCCCGACAGCTGTTTGTTTTTTCCGATGAATCAGGGCTGGCGCGTGTAGTCGTATTGCACAGCAAGCCATTTCTTGCCGCTTTTTTTGAACTCCGAGCCCTGTCGATTTGCGCGGCGTTCCGGCTCGTGGCCCAGTCCTTTGACGTTGCTGTTTTGGGACCTGCTGCTACAGGCTTGGTGCAAAGCAGAACCGGTAATCGCCTTGCCTCTTTCGCCAAACCTGCGCGGCGCGTTGTTCATGATGGTGGCCATGAGTGGCTTCACCCTCAACGACGCGATCACCAAAGTCCTGTCGGAATCCATGAACATGGCGCAGGTCATGCTGGTCCGAGGTGCGTTCGCTTCGCTCCTGATAGGTCTGCTCGCCTGGCAACGCGGAGCGCTTGCCCTGCCCGCCTCGATGCTGCAGCCGATGGTTGCGGTGCGCATCGCCAGCGAAGCCGGTGCTACGGTGTCGTTCCTGGTTGCTTTGGCGCATCTGCCGATTGCCAACGTCTCGGCCGTGCTGCAGGCGCTGCCGCTGGCGGTGACGATGGGCGCGGCACTTGTATTCAATGAAGGCGTCGGCTGGCGGCGTTGGCTGGCCATCGCCATCGGTTTTGCCGGCGTGCTGATCATTGTTCGGCCCGGCTTCGAGGGGTTCAGCATCTATTCGCTGCTGGCGCTGGCTTGCGTTGCCTGTTGCGCGGTGCGCGACCTCGCCACCACTCGGATACCGCAGGTCATTCCGACATTGCTGGTGTCGACTGCTACAGCGCTTGCCATGACGCTGCTCGGCGCGGCACTGCTTTCGCCAATGGGCGGGTGGACGCCGATGGCCGGAGAAAGCACGGCATTGC
Source organism: Mesorhizobium robiniae (assembly GCF_040545535.1). NCBI lineage: Bacteria > Pseudomonadati > Pseudomonadota > Alphaproteobacteria > Hyphomicrobiales > Phyllobacteriaceae > Mesorhizobium > Mesorhizobium robiniae. Next base: position 130,812 of record NZ_JBEPMC010000006.1, on the reverse strand, counting down.
TGGCACTGGCGGCTGTGCTTGTTGTCATCGGCTACCAGTTCATCATCATGGCGATGCGGGTTGGCGACATCTCCTTCATCGCGCCGTTCCGCTACACAGCCCTGCTCTGGTCGATCCTGCTTGGCCTGGTCATCTTCGGCGACGTCCCCGACCTGCCGATGACACTCGGCGCTACAGTCATCGTCGGCTCCGGCCTCTATGCACTTTACCGCGAGCGGGTGGTCGGCCGGCGAAAGACCGCCGCCGAAAGCGCTGGACCTGATATGGCGCCGGACGGCATATAGGCTGGCCGTTCACGACGAGCAGGACCGCATGGACGACAGACGATGACCAGAGAGATTGCCGGCGTCATTCTGGCCGGTGGCCAGTCGCGGCGGATGGGTGGCGGCGACAAGGGCCTGCTTGCGCTGGGTGGCGGCAGGCTGCTGGACCATGTCGTTGCCCGCTTTGCTCCGCAGGTCGGTCCGCTGGTGCTCAGCGCCAATGGCGACCCGGTGCGGTTTGCCGGGGTTGGGCTTCCCGTGCTTGCCGACACCGTGAAGGGTTTTGCCGGGCCGCTTGCCGGGATCCTGACCGGCCTCGAATGGGCTGCTGCCAGCACGGCTTGCAAGGCAGTTGTCACGGCTGCGGGCGACACGCCGTTTTTGCCGACGGACCTGGTTGAGCGGTTGGCGGCGGCGGTCGAAGAACGTCCCGACGCGATCGCTGTCGCCTGGTCTGGCGGCAAACGGCATCCGACATTCGCGCTCTGGCCGCTGAAGGTCCGCGATGCCTTGCGGCGCTGCCTGGTCGACGAGGACATCAGGCGGGTTACCGCTTTCATCGACGGGCGTGACCATGTCCATGTGGAATTCCCGATCCTGATGTCGGGGGACCACGCGCACGACGCTTTCTTCAACATCAATACGCCTGACGACCTTGCCCAAGCCGAACGTCTGTTGCAGAGCATGAAGCCATGATGAGACGCGTCTTCGGTATCACCGGCTGGAAGAATTCCGGCAAGACGACACTGACCGAAAAGCTGGTCGCCGAACTCGTCCAGCGCGGCTGGAGGGTGTCGACGGTGAAACATGCTCATCATGATTTCGACATCGACAGACCGGGAGCGGACAGCTTTCGCCACAGGCAGGCCGGGGCCACGGAAGTCGCCATCGTGTCGGACAGGCGTTGGGCATTAATGCACGAGTTGCGCGGCGAGGACGAGCCGACGCTGGACGCGATCCTGTCGCGGCTCGGCACCTCCGACATCGTGCTGGTCGAAGGCTACAAGCGTGAGGCGCACCGCAAGATCGAAACGCGGCGGTTGGAGGCCAAGGACAAGGCACCTCTTTCGGCAAATGATCCGCATATCGTCGCCATCGCCGCCGACTTCGCCATAGCGGGCGAAAGCCTGCCTGTGTTCGATCTCGACGACACGACATCGATAGCCGACTTCATTGAGCGCACGACAGGTTTGAGGCGCTGAGTCACTACCGAAGCCGCATTCGGACGCCCTATTTTCTCTTTAGCATCCCTGCCCCAGCGTCATCATTATCCGGGAACGCAAAACCCGTGGGCGGCAGTTTTGCAGTTGCTTTTTCTTGAGAAAGAGTGGGAGTATCGAGCCAGCGGGCGGTCAAAAGCACCGCCCACAGAGCCGTTTGGAACGACGGCCGGGATCATAAAGAGAGGACCATCATGCGAATTGCATTGCGTATAGCGCTCGCCGCGTCGGCTGCGCTGCTGACGCTTGGCGTTGCCCAGGCTCAGGAGAAAACCCTCAGGATCGGCACGGAAGGCGCGTACCCCCCGTTCAACAACCTGACTGCCGATGGCCAGCTCGAAGGCTTCGACATCGACATTGCCAAGGCGCTTTGCGAAGAAATGAAGGTGAAGTGCACTTTCGTCGCCCAGGATTGGGACGGCATCATCCCGGCGCTCCAGGCCGGCAAGTTCGACGCCATCGTCGCATCGATGTCGATCACGCCGGAGCGTGCCGAGAAAGTCGACTTCACTCACAAATACTATAACACACCGCCGGCGATCGTCGTGCCCAAGGATAGCGACATCAAGGGCGTGACCAAGGAAGATCTCGCCGGCAAGACCATTGGCGTGCAGGGTTCGACCACGCATTTCAACTATTCGACCGCAACCTATACCGAGAGCACGATCAAGCCTTACCCGACCGCGCAGGAATACCAGCTCGATCTCGCCAATGGTCGCGTTGATGCGGTCAACGACGATATCACGGTCCTCGAAGGCTGGCTTGCCACGCCGGACGGTGCCTGCTGCAAGGTGATCGGTACGATCACGCCTGACATCAAGATCCATGGTCCGGGCGCCGGCATCGCGGTGCGTAAGGGCGAGACCGAGTTGGCCAACCAGTTCAATGCGGCGATCGACGCCATCCGCGCCAACGGAAAGTACAAGGAAATCAACGACAAATACTTCAAGTTCGACGTCTACGGCGGCGAATCCTGATCCTTCTTGGATCTGACAGCGAACGGCGGGACATTCCCGCTGTTCGCGCAAGGAGCGGCGCACGAGAGGCGACGCGGCGCTGCTCTCAAAAGAGCCCATAGAGGAGAACAGGCAGGCGGATGCAAAGCGTTTGGACGCTGCTCAGTTGGGGCCCCGAAGGCTGGCTCGACGACATTGCCTATGGCGTTTTCATCACCGTTTCGCTTGCAGCCGCGACCTTGCCTGTCGGTCTGGTGATCGGCTTTCTGGTCGCACTGGCCAAGCAAGCCGATGAGCCGTCGCTGCGGCTGGCCGGCAATATCTACACCACGATCTTTCGTGGATTGCCCGAGCTGCTGACCCTGTTCATCATCTTTTACGGCGCGCAAATCGGCATCCAGCAAGTGATGCGCCTGTTTGACCCGACTGCCTCGGTCGAAGTGAACGCTTTTGTTTCCGGCATGATCGCGCTCGGCGTCGTCTTCTCATCCTACGCCAGTGAGGTCTTCCTCTCCGCGTTCCGCGCCATTCCGAAGGGACAGTATGAGGGAGGCTACTCGGTTGGCCTGTCGGGCTGGCAGACGATGCGCCTTGTGGTGCTACCGCAGCTTATCCGTATCGCGCTGCCAGGTCTTGCCAACCTGTGGCTCATCCTGCTCAAGGACACTGCCCTGGTGTCCGCCATCGGACTAACCGATATCTTGCGGCAAGCAGGCGTCGCCGCCCGTGTCACCAAGCACGCCTTCCTGTTTTTCGGTGTCGCCGCACTTATCTATCTGCTCCTCGCCATCATATCATCCTTCGGCATCAACGCGATCGAACGTGCGGTCAGCCGCCAGCAGGTGCAGCGATGAGCGTAGTCGCCACCGACCGACCGCCGGCTCTGCCACGCGGCTGGCCCCGGCAACGTATTCTCGGCTATGCGCTGGTCTGTGTGTGGATCGCTTTTCTCGCTGGGGTCGCCGCCTATCTCGTCCTCGCTTGGAACGGCGAGCTTTTCAAGAAATACGCCCCGTCCTACGTGACGGGCCTCGGTGTGACGCTTTTGCTGGTCGCCATCTCGATCGTACTTGGTGCGATCCTGTCGGTGCCGATCGCTTACGCCCGCATGTCGAAGAACCGATTTCTTTCGGCTCTTGCGTATGCGTATGTCTATTTCTTCCGCGGCACGCCGTTGCTGGCTCAAACCTTTCTTGTCTATTACGGGGTGGGCTCCTTCCGGCCGCAACTTGAGATGGTCGGCCTCTGGGGTTTTTTCCGCGAGGCGTTCAACTGCGCAATCTTCGCCTTCTCGCTCAACACCGCCGCCTATCAGGCAGAAATCCTGCGCGGCGCGATCCAGAGCGTGCCCAGGGGCCAGTGGGAGGGCGCCGCCTCGCTCGGCCTGCACAAATTACAGACGATGTGGAAGATCATCCTGCCGCAAGCACTGATCGTGGCGCTGCGACCCTATGGCAACGAGATCATCCTGATGATCAAGGGCTCGGCGATCGTCGCCATCATAACAGTTTATGATCTGATGGGCGTCACGCGGCTCACCTATTCGCGCACTTTCGACTTCCAGTCATATGTCTGGGCGGCGATCATCTATCTGGTCATTGTCGAGATATTGCGCCACGGGGTCGAATGGATCGAACGGCGCATCACGATCCATCTGCACCGCTGACTCCCATAGCTTTGCCTGATCCGCTAAGAAGGCCGGAAAACAGGCTCGAAGGGATTCGAAAACATGGCATCGGTGGCATTTCTCGGTCTTGGCGTCATGGGCTATCCAATGGCCGGACACCTCAGGAACAGGGGCGGCCACGATGTCACCGTCTACAACCGCACTAAGGCAAAGGCCGAACAATGGGTTGGTCAGCACGGCGGCGGCCTTGCTACGACGCCGGCCGAGGCGGCCGATGGCAAGGATTTCGTCTTTTCCTGCGTCGGTAACGATGATGATCTGCGTTCGGTGACGATTGGAGCCGGCGGTGCGTTCCAGTCGATGAAGAACGGAGCGATCTTCATCGACAACACCACGGCGTCGGCTGAAGTCGCGCGCGAGCTGGCGGAGAAGGCGCAAATGGGCGGTTTTTCGTTCCTCGACGCACCGGTCTCCGGCGGTCAGGCCGGCGCCGAAAACGGCGTTCTGACCGTCATGGTCGGCGGCGAACAAAAGGCCTTCGACAAAGCAAAGCCGGTCATCGATGCCTATGCCCGAATGGTCGGGCTGATGGGGCCGGCCGGCTCGGGCCAGCTAACCAAGATGATCAACCAGATCTGTATCGCCGGTCTTGTCCAAGGTCTGGCCGAAGGCATCCATTTCGGCAAGAAGGCCGGACTCGACATCGAAAAGGTCATCGAGGTGATCTCCAAGGGCGCTGCCGGCTCGTGGCAGATGGAGAACCGCCACAAGACAATGAATGCCGGCAAATACGACTTCGGTTTCGCCGTTAACTGGATGCGCAAGGATCTCGGCATCTGCCTGGCGGAGGCCGATCGCAACGGCGCCAAGCTGCCTGTGACGGCGCTTGTCGATCAGTTCTACAAGGATGTGCAGGGGATGGGCGGCAAGCGCTGGGATACGTCATCTTTGCTGGCGCGATTGGAAAAATAGGCTTTCGTCGTGCCCGAGCTTTCGCCGCAATCCAGCGCCGAAGAGATTGTCGTCCATTTGCGCTCGATCGGCTCGGACGAAAATCGCCGCGGAATGCTGCGATATGGCATCAAGATCGAACGTGCGCTCGGCATCCCGCATGGTGTGCAGCGGCAGATTGCCAAGAAGATCAAGCGCAATCATGAGCGCGCCTTCGAGCTATGGCAGACCGGCATCATGGAGGCGCAGTTCATCGCTTCCGTCACCGCCGACCCGAAGCGGTTCTCTGCTGCAGACGCAAGACGATGGGCGGCGACTTTCGACTCTTGGGATATTGTCGACGGTGTCTCCGATCTCTTTGTCGATACGGATTGCTGGAAGGAACTGATAGTGGAGTTCGCGGCCGACGAACGGGAATTCGTTCGTCGCACGGCCTTTGCCATGATGGCCTGGTCGGTGGTCCACAGGAAGAAGGAACCAGAGGCGACCTTCATCGACTTCCTGCCGATCATCGAAGCGCATGCCACCGACGGTCGTAATTTTGTGAAGAAAGCGGTGAACTGGTCGCTTCGTTCGATCGGCAAGCGATCGATGGGTCTGCACGGCCCTGCCCTTGCCCTGGCACAAAAGCTGGCTGCCTCGACCGACAAGACGGCGCGCTGGATCGGCAAGGATGCAGCAAGGGAACTTTCGGATGCCAAAACGCTCGAGCGGCTCGCCAGGAAAGGCTGACTGGGGCGAAATCCTCTTTACCGAGGTGACGCCATCGACGCGCGCCAATTTCGAGAATCTGTTCGAGCAGCCGGGCGGGCCAAAATATTGCTGGTGCATGGCCTGGCGCAATCTCGAAAACCGCGAGCATGTGCCCAGCGATGAGAGGAAACGGGCGATGATGACACTCATCGAGGCCGACACGCCGGTCGGCATTGTCGCCCAAGCCGGAGGCAAAACCATAGGCTGGTGCTCGGTGGCACCACGCGAAACCTACCGCAAATTGTCGCCGCAGCAGGACGATACCGAGATGGGCGTCTGGTCGATCGTCTGCTTCTATGTGCCGAGGGCGTTGCGCGGCCGTGGACTGGCAAACGCACTGCTCGACTCGGCCATCGATCACGCCTTCGCTAAAGGCGCCAGAACGATCGAGGCCTATCCGGTCGACCAGGCATCGCCGAGTTACCGGTTCATGGGCTTTCGCGACATGTTCGTCTCCCGCGGATTCCACGAGACCGGCATGGCCGGTTCACGCAGGCATGTGATGCGGCTCGAACGTTGACGCCATGGTCGGCGACGGCTTTATTGGGCGAAAAGGTGAGCGGATGACGAAGTGGTTGGAATTGCCTGCGGCCGCCGCGGTGTTGTTGCTTTGCTTCGCAGCAAGCGCTTCCGCCGAAACCGCGCGCATCTTCTGGAAGGATTTGCGCCCGGCGACCCAGCCCGCCGCCGAAAGTGTCGGATTGCCGATGATAGCGGCAAGAATGCCTGATCACGGCGAGACGCTGTCCCTCAATCTGCAGGACAAGACCATCCAACTGGCGGGATACGCGCTACCGGTCGATCGCGAGGGCGATCTCGTGTACCAGTTCCTGCTGGTGCCATGGACGGGTGCTTGCAGTCACATGCCAACGCCGCCGCCCAATCAGATCGTGCTCGTCACGCCCGCCAACCCCTACCGGATGTCGCAGGCCTACCAGCCAGTTTCCGTGACCGGCGCCCTCAAGCCTGGCATGGAGAAAAGCCAGCTCTTCATCCTCGACGGAGCCAGCGTCATACAGTCGGGCTACACGGTGCGCAAAGCGGAGGTGGTGAACGTCGACGTGGTGCCGGACAGCGTTACACAGCAGGCTAACTCGCCATGGCGTTTCCTCAACAAAAAGAATAACTAAGTAAGAACACCTCAGGCGGCGTTCGCGCCCGATTCCTTGTCCAGCATCATGTAATCCAGCGGCATCTCAGTCGTGTATTTGATCTGCTCCATGGCAAAGGACGACGAGACGTCGCGGATCTCGATCTTGGCGATCAGCCGCTTGTAGAAAGCATCATAAGCAGCGATGTCGGGCACCACCACGCGCAAGAGGTAGTCGACGTCGCCGCTCATGCGGTAAAACTCGACCACCTCAGGAAATTCCTGGATGACCTCCGAAAAGCGCCGCAGCCATTCATGGCTGTGCGAATTGGTGCGGATCGACACGAAAACGGTGACGCGCACATTGACTTTTTCATGATCGAGGATGGCGACGCGCCGTTTGATGACGCCTTCCTCCTCGAGCTTCTGGATCCGACGCCAGCACGGCGTGGTCGACAGCCCGACTTTCTTGGCGACGTCGGCGACCGCGAGCGTCGCGTCCTCCTGCAAGAGGCGGAGGATTTTTCTGTCAAGGCGGTCCATTGGGTGCTCCCACGGGGATAGAATAGGAATAGATTGGCTATAATCCCTCTTATTTAGGCTATTCACAAGAAAGAAATTCTGCCAGATGACGCAAAAGCGAGTGATTTCTTGCTCACGCTTCACCCGAGGCGATATCGGATTTCCGATCTCAGAAACGGCAGCAAATCCATTTCAAACCACGGATTGCGCTTCAGCCATCCGGTGTTGCGCCACGACGGGTGCGGCAGCGGCAGCACTTTCGGATTTGTGGGCGCATCCCAGATGGTACGCCAATGCATCACCGTCTCCGTCAGTGAGGCCCGGCGCGCGGCGCCCATGTGCCAGGATTGCGCATAGAGGCCGATCGTCAGCACCAGGTCGACCTGCGGCATCAACGCCATCAGCGGCGCACGCCAGGCCGGCGCACATTCGCGGCGCGGCGGCAGATCGCCGCCCTTGGCATCCTGACCGGGAAAGCAAAAGCCCATCGGCACGATGGCGAATTTTGTCGTGTCGTAAAATTCTTCGGCGCTGACGCCCAGCCAGCTTCGCAACCGATCGCCGGAGGCGTCGGTGAACGGCATGCCCGACACATGCACCTTAGTTCCCGGTGCCTGGCTGGCAATCAGGATGCGGGCGCTCGACGAGGGTCTCAGCACCGGGCGCGGCTCGTGCGGCAACGGCCGGCCGACCGGGTTTTCGACGCAAATACGGCAGGAGCGTACCGTCGCGGCGAAGTTTTCCAGCTCTTCGCTCATTCTCTGGCACTTCTTCTCAAGCCACGGCGCTCGGCCGGCTGGAGATCGCCTGATGCCAGCGCAATACGTTGGCGCAATCCTCCGGCACCTTGATACGCGCCGGCTTCATGAAGTCGATGGCGATCAGCCCGGTGATGTCGGCGATCGAATAGGCGTCACCGGCGACGAATTCCTGGTTCGCCAACTCGTCGTCAAGGAGTTTCAGGAATTCGATGGCTTTCGGCTTGTTGGCCTCGCCCCATTCGGGAATTTGCGGAACCTCCCATTCCTTCATTGCCGGATGGATGTGCCGGAACGCGGCGGCGACACAGCTGAGCAGGTTGAACTCCATGCGTCTTTGCCACATCTCGACCAAAGCCTTGCCGAGCGCGCCGCGCCCGAACAGAGCCGGCTCCGGATGCAGCTCCTCGAAATAGCGGCAGATGGCGACGGATTCGGTGATGACTGTGCCGTCGTCGAGCTCGAGCACCGGCAGGCGCTGCAGCGGGTTGCGCGAACTGACTGTCTGCTGCCTGTGCTCCAGCGCACCCATATCGACAGGCACCAGCGGAACCTGAATGCCCTTTTCGGCAAGGAAGACGCGTACCCGTCGTGGATTGGGAGCGCGGCCGCCATCGAAGAGTTTCATTCCATCCTCCTGTTTGATCCGACAAATTATAGGTTGCTGCTCACCACAAGCGAAAAATTTCTCGCAAGGCGTCGCCGATCGAAACCAAAGTGCCGTGCTTTCTCTCAACCACGTCGTGATCGTGGCTCTCGCGCCAATCGTGCGGCTCGTCGAAAGTGCCGGCCCAGATGCCGGCTTGGCCGGAGCGGGCAGCGGCTTGCTCGGTTTCGAAATCGCCATAGGCCACCGCCCAACCAGCCTCGACCTGGGCGCGGTTGAGATCCTTGCCGCCGGCTTGGCAGTCGCCGAGCAGCCGGCCGTAGCGATCGCGCTGCCAGCCGGTGCAGGAGACGGGTTTGCCTGATATCAGACGCACCAGCGACTGCCGCGCCAGCTTGCCGCAGGCATAGTCGGCACCGTCCTTGCGGCAGATTTGCGAATATTCGGGCGCGTCGATGCCACGCATGCGAATGCGCTCAGTGCCGAGTGTGATCGTATCGCCGTCATTGACGACGGCGGCGCCCTCCGTCTTACGCGTCTCGATTCGGTCAAGGCGTGCGGCCAGCAGGATCAGCAGACCGAGGACGATGAGGGTCAGCGCGTAATCCACCAGCCGGCGCCACAGGCTTCGCGGCCGCACGTATCGCGGTCGCCGCGACCAAGAACGGCTCATATGGCAAACCGTTGGTTAATCATTCGAACGTAGCTTAACAATTTGAAGATCGCTGCCCGCATAAATTGAAGTCTCCATGCCCTTGCAACGCTCGACCACAGCGGACAAGTTTATTGTGGACCGCAGGAAACCCCATCGCAACAGCGATGTGGCGCGCGCGGTGCGCAAGACGCGCGACCGTCTTTCGCAGCAGGCCGGAAGTCTCGATTTCGACCGCGAGCTTTTGAAACTCCACGCCCGTGCGATGATAGGTAGCGCGACCGTCGTTCCGCTTCTCGTCCTGGCGACCGCCGCAATGGGTCTGTTTGCTGGAGCGAGTAACGAAATCGGCGTCTGGGCGCTCTTCGCACTCATCTGCTACACCATTGTCGTGTTCATGGCGAGGCGCGTCGACCGGACGGAAGCTGCCGAACTCAACCCGTTGCAAACGCACAGTGATTTCCTGATCGGTCATTTCCTTTGCGGCCTGGGCTGGGCCTGGTTTGCATGGTTCCGTTGCGACGCTTGCGAGGTCTATGAGTTCCAACTGCTTAAGGCGGTGGTGCTGCTGCTTGCTATGGCGGCGACTGCGATCACAGCGTCATCGCTACGCGGGGCGCTACTGTCGACCTTTGCCATTCCGGTGGCGGTCTATGCCTATGCCGGCGCGAGGCATTGGATTCCGGCCGAGCTTGTTATGGCCGGGTTGCTGATCGTGTCGCTGCCGTTCTTCGCCTATGTGGCGCGCCAGCTCAATCGCTCGTCCTTGATGTTGCTCTCGTTCCGCTCCGAAAAGGACGCGCTTATCGCTGAGTTGGACACCGCGAAATCGATGTCGGACGAAGCGCGGCGACGGGCGGAAGACGCCAATCTGGCAAAGTCGCGCTTCTTGGCCTCGATGAGTCACGAGCTGCGGACACCGCTCAACGCTATTCTGGGTTTCTCCGAAGTGATGGCGAACGAGGTGCTTGGACCGATGAGCAACCCGACCTATCGCGACTATGCTCGTGACGTCCACGACTCTGGCCAGCATCTGCTCGATCTGATCAACGAAATCCTTGACCTCTCGCGCATCGAAGCGGGCCGCTACCAGCTGAACGAGGAGCCGATGATGCTGCTCTCGGTGGTCGAGGATTGCTGTCATATGATGGAGCTGAAAGCGCGCAACAAGGACATCCGTATCGTCCAGGATTTCGAAAACGCCTTGCCGCGTCTGTTCGCCGACGAACGCGCGGTGCGGCAGATCGCGCTCAACCTTTTGTCTAACGCCATCAAGTTCACCGGGACCGGCGGCGAAATCCGCGTGCGCGTCGGCTGGACGGCGGGCGGCGGACAATATCTCTCCATCAAAGACAATGGGCCTGGCATACCGGAAGACGAGATTCCGATCGTGCTGTCCGCCTTCGGCCAGGGCTCGATCGCCATTAAGAGCGCAGAACAAGGCACCGGCCTCGGCCTGCCGATCGTCCAGGGCCTCCTGGCGATGCATGGCGGCGAGTTCGAACTTCGCTCCAAACTGCGCGAAGGCACCGAGGCGATCGCCATCTTCCCGTTGAGCCGGGTGATGGAGGAATTGCCGGCCCTGCCGACAAAGACGGTTGCCGCGCGCCGGCGCTAGTCGCCTAACGAACCGCCGCCGCCATGCCCGAGCTGGTGAGCGCGGCCGCCTTGACAAGGCCGGCGGCAAGCGCCGCCCCTGCCCCCTCGCCGTGGCTCACGCCGAGGTCAAGCAGCGGGCGTAAGCCGAGACGCGCGGCGGCCCGGTCGTGCGCAGGCTCCGGCGACAGGCTGGCAAGAAGGCAATGGTCGAGTGCAGCGGGATTGGCTGCATGCAGCGTCGCGGCGGCGGCTGTGGCCACCAATCCATCGAGCAGCACCGGGATCTTCTGTATCCGGGCGGCGAGGATGGCGCCGGCGATCGCTGCGAATTCACGGCCGCCAACCCGGCGCAGTGCTTCGAGCGGGTCCCTGAGACTTGTTCCGTGGAAGGCTAGCGCGGCATCCACCACTTCTGCCTTCCGTGCCTGCATCGCCGCATCGGCGCCTGATCCGGATCCGACCCAATCGGCGCCCTTGCCGCCAAACAATGCGGCAAACAAAGTCGCTGCTACAGTGGAATTGCCGACACCGAGGTCGCCAAGGCAAAGCAGATCGGTGCCGCCAGCGATCGCCTCCATGCCGAAGGCCATGGTGGCGGCGCAGCCGCGCTCGTCAAGTGCTACGTCCTCGGTGAGGTCGGCGGTCGGAATATCCAGCGCAAGATCGAACACTTTCAGCCCGAGATCGTTGGCGATGCAGATCTGGTTAACCGCCGCACCGCCCGCCGCGCAAAGCTCGACCGCGTTCGCGGTCGCAGCGACGGGGCGCGGCGAAATGCCGTGCCGGGCGACGCCATGATTGCCAGCGAAGATCGCCACCAGGGGCCGGTTCACCGCCGGTGGCGCCCGGCCACTCCAGGCAGCGAGCCACGCGGCGATATCCTCGATGCGGCCAAGCGAACCTTTGGGTTTATCGGCCTTGGCAAACAGCGCAAGGGCGCGGGCTTCGGCCGCCGTGTCGGCCGGCGGCAGGGTCGCCAGAAGATTGCGAAAATCGTCGAAGGGCAGCGCGCTGGTCATGTCGTTGGTGATCATTCCCTAGGGTTGGTGAGCGGCATAGCCGCCTTGCTTGGCTGGCACAACTGCCTGCATTGACGCAAAAGCGGTTGCCGGCGGCGCATTCCGGAGGGCTTGCATTGGCTTTGCCGTTACACCATGTGGAGGCGAGACAAGGGATTCCTTGGGAATCCTGAGAGAACATTATGACGGCCATCGAATCCCCATGCGTCCTGGTCTGTTCGATCGATATGAAAACCGGCTTCTGCTTCGGTTGCGGTCGCACGCGCGAGGAAATCGGTGCCTGGATTGAGATGACCCCTGAAATCCGCCACAGCGTCATGGCCGAGCTGCCGGCCCGGCTGGAGATGGTTGAACGCAGACCGCGTCGGGAAACGCGCCGCACCCGCCTCGCGCGCGAACGCGACGCCCTCTCGTGAGCCCTATATGAACCGGCTTTTCTGGGTTTTGATAGTTGTGATCGGGGCAGGCGTGGCCCTGCTCATGCTCAACGATTCCGCCGGCAGCACATTGGGCGTCGAGAATTACGATTTCAGCCGGTTGATCTGGCTTGGCGCATTGGTCGCCCTTATCGGCGCCGGCCTGCTCAGATCCGGCAGGCCATTGGGCATGATGGCCCGCAATCTCGGCACCTGGGCCGTCATCGTGCTCGCACTGATCGCCGGCTATCAGTACCGTTATGAATTGCAGGATTTCGCCAGCCGGGTAACGGCCGGCCTCGTTCCCGGCAGCCCGCTGGCATTGGGCCTGGACGACGGCCACGCCACGGTGACCCTGGACAAGGCCGGCAATGGCCATTTCGAAGCGCGCATCATGATCAACGGCACGCCGGTCCGGGCCGTGGTCGATACCGGCGCGACCAGCACGGTGCTGACGGCGCAGGATGCGCAAGCGGCAGGGTTCAATCCAGCCGTTCTCAATTTCAACATACCGGTTTCTACCGCCAACGGCATGGCGCGCGCTGCCGCTGTGAGAACCGACGAATTGGCGATCGGCGGGATCGTGCGCAAGGACATGCCGGTCATGATTGCTGCGCCCGGCATGCTCGGCCAGAGCCTGCTCGGCATGAATTTCATCAGCTCGCTGTCCGGTTTCGACGTACGCGGCGACCGCATGATCTTGCGCGATTGAACAGTTAGGCTGCTTCGGCGTCCGTCCTGCTGAAATCGATTGCGGCGAAAGCCGCCTTCAGCACATCCGGCCCGGCGCCGGGCCTTGTCGCGTCGGTGGAAAGGATCTGCCGGTAGCGGCGCGCGCCCGGCAGTCCGTGGAACAGCCCGACCATATGACGGGTGACGTGGCCAAGCCGCCCGCCCCGCTCGATATGGCGCGCCGCGTAATCCGCCATGGCATCGATTAGGGCGGCAAAATCGGGCGCGTCGGGTTTGTCGCCGTAAAACGCAGCGTCGACACCCGCCAGAATGCCCGGCGTGTGATAGGCGGCGCGGCCGAGCATGGCGCCGTCGACGTGATCAATGTGGTCGAGCGCTTCTTCAAGAGATTGAATGCCGCCATTGATACCAATGAATTTGTTTGGATTTTTGGCCTTCAGTCGATACACCCTGTTATAGTCGAGCGGCGGGATGTCACGGTTTTCCCTAGGGCTCAGCCCTTCCAGCCACGCCTTGCGGGCATGCACCCACAGCGCGTCGGCGCCGGCCGCGAAAACGCCGTCCGCCAGCGCGTCGAGCGCCGGCTCAGGATCCTGCTCGTCGACGCCGATCCGGCATTTGACGGTGACGGGGATGCTGACGGAGGCCTTCATCGCCGCGACGCAATCGGCAACAAGAACCGGTGTTTTCATCAGGCAGGCGCCGAACGTGCCCGACTGGACGCGGTCGGACGGGCAGCCGACATTGAGGTTGATCTCGTCATAGCCGAAAACCTCGCCGATGCGTGCCGCCTCGGCAAGCTTCTGCGGGTCAGAGCCGCCAAGCTGCAGCGCGACCGGATGTTCCGTATCGTCGAAGCCGAGCAAACGCTCGCGCGCGCCCTGGATGACCGCGTCGGCCACCACCATCTCGGTGTAGAGCAACGCCCGACGGGTCAATTGGCGATGGAGGAATCGGCAATGCCGGTCAGTCCAGTCCATCATAGGTGCAATAGCCACCCTATGTATTTGATATGTCATCGTTTTGTTTAACTTTAAATCGTTAGCCCATGTCAAGTACACACGAGCGTACGCCACGATACCGCGCGTTTCGCCACGTTTCGACGACTGCGTGCAAGCGCCTCAAAACCTTCGGTGAAACTCGTTAACCACATATCGATGACATGTGCGAGGTTGGCAAGGCCCTGCCAGACGCGCGCCGCGTTGCGATCAACTGTCCCTCGGCAACAGGTGAAAAGCGGCCCGCAGGCCGGCATCACGGCCGGACGGCCGGCGTCTCGACCAGCAGGCCACGGGCCCGTTCCGTCAGATGGAGCTCCAGGTCAATGAGTTCCGGTGCGCCGAAGGCGAAGGGCTCGGCCCTGACCCCGATCATGCAGTTGCGCAGGCGCCGCTGCAACGAACCGACCATTTGCCACTCCAGTCGATAGAGCGGATAGCCGGTCGGATGCGCCTGCGGAATGACGCTGCCGCCGAGTCGTTTGCCCCAATTGTCGTCGTGGCAGGAGGCGCAGGAGAGATCGAGCTGGCCGATGCGGCTCTGGAACAGGCGTCGGCCGTTGTCGCGAAACGGTGCCAGCCGGGCATCGGTCGCCGGTGTGATTGGCATGCCGCGCGACTGATGCGTCACATAGGCTGTCAGGGCGAGCAACGCGTCAGATTCCGGCACCAGCGGCTCGGCCTGCTGGCGCTCCGCGCGGCAGGAATTGATGCGCCCGGCAAGGTCGATCGGCCGTCCTGTCGCCTCGTCAAAAGCGGGGTAGCGCGTGGCAACGCCGCGCATCGTCTGACTGGCATCGCCATGGCAGCCGGCGCAGGCGACATCCGCCCTACCCTCCAACTGCTGCCAGAGCTGCTCGCCCTGCAGCACCCACAGCATGCCGGGATTGCTCATGTCGTCGGCCTGCAGTGCCTGCGTCTCCGGCGTCATGAAGTCGAAGCCGGAGCGTTTCGCGCTGTCTTCGATGCCGGCGGCGATGGCCATGCTACAGACGACCGCCGCGATGATCCCCACCAGGCCCGAGAGGGCGCGCATCAGCTCACCGTGATTTCGGCCGACGCCGTTTGGGTCTTCCCGGCATCGTCCGTCCAGGTGAAGTCGATCATGCCGCTCGTCGTAGCAACGAGCGTGAAGGCAATGAACGGATTGGCCGACACCGCTGGAAAGAGATCGGCCGAAAACACCTCCTCCCCATTGTAGGTGCAAGCGAAGCGGCGGATGATGTGGCGGGGGATGTTGGAGCCGTTCGGGCCGATACGGTAGCCGGTTTCCATCGGGTGGGCGATCATCGCTCGGACCTCGACGACCTCGCCCTGCCTGGCCGCTTTCGGCACGTTGACCAGCGCACGCGCCATTATGAAAGATCCTCGATACAGGCGGCCAGCGTGACGATCGCGCTTGCACGGCTCGACCAGAAGCTGCCGTCACTCATCTCAGCGACCGCGACCACCACCTGGGAGGTCGCGAGCCGGATCCGCGTCGAGACGGTGGCGCGGCCCGAGCGCGGCCCGAGACGGAAAACCGCGACATTTGCCTCCGGGTTCTTCTCGTTGAAGACCGCGATGCGCCGGACATGATCGTCCGCGGTCATCGGGCTCTCGGCGGCGACCGTGATCCCGACCGCGTTGCCGTTTTCGACCAGAGGCGGCAGGTCGAGCCGGACGCGGCCGTCGAGAACGTCGGCTCCCCCGGTGAAGGTACGGATCGCTTCATCGAGGCTCGGACGGGCAACGGCCCAGCGCGGCAGGCTGATCACCAGAAGGCCGGTCATGCCGGCCCGAAGAAACTGCCGCCGTCCGACCAAGCCTCCATGAATTCGAAGCGGGTCTTCGCGCATAATCATCCCTTTAGCGTCGTGAGATAGGCGACGATATCCTCGATGTCCTCGCCGGTCAGGATCGGCTTGCTGCGCCAGGCGGTGGCGACGCGCCGGCCTTCCTCTTCCGCGACCCGGTAGTAGGAAGGCATGATGGTATTCGGCGCGAGCCGCTTCATGTCGACTAAGCGCAGCCGGATCTGGCCTTCCGAAAGTCTTGCCCCGACGCCGGTCAGGTCGGGCGCCAGCGTGCCATGCAGATGCGCATCGGGGAACGGCCCGCTGTGGCAGAGCGTGCAGAGGCTGCGCTGCCGGTCCGAGATCAGCGCGGCGCCGCGCGCCGGATCACCCTTGCCGCCGACCAGAGGCTCGATGATCGCATCGCCGGTCACGACGTAGGATCCCGCCTCCTCGCCGGCACCGGGCGAGGCCGCGAGCAGCAATCCCGCAACAGCGAGGCAAGCCGTCCTCATCATCCGAACACTTCGCTGGTGATCGTCCGGAACCAGTCCTCCGCATAGGCCGCTTCCAGTTCGCGGACAGAGGACGGTGCTTCGAGCGGGCTGGTACCGCCCGCACCCTCCACCTCGGCAAGCAGGCCGTCGCGCGGCTGGTAGACGCCTGCGATCGAAATGCCATAGCCGGGCGCGACCAGGCTGTAGCAGGTGTTGATGAGCTTCGGCTGCACCGGCTGCCGCTCCCTGACCAGCGCGACGACCGCCGCAGCGCAGGCTTTTGCCTGGGCGTTGGCGCTGAAGGCGGATTTCGGCATCGCCCCGCCGATCGCCGCGTCGCCGACGACGTGGATCGCCGGCTGCAGGCGGGACTCGAAGGTGACCGGATCGATCGGGCACCAGCCCGTCTGATCGGCGACACCGGCCGACTGCGCGATCCTGCCCGCGCGCTGCGGCGGGATCACGTTGGCGACATTGGCCTTATGGCTGCCGAACTCGGTGACCAGCGTCCTTGTCGTCTGGTCGACTTCCGTCACCCTGCCGCCCGAAGACAGCGGCACCCATTCGATCAAGCCGGGATAGAGCTCTCGCCACGCCGCTTCGAACAGCCGCTGCTTCGAAAAGGCGTCCTTGGCGTCGAGGATGATCAGTTTGGAGCGTGGCTTGCTGGTCTTGAGGTAATGCGCGATCAGGCTTGCGCGCTCGTAGGGGCCGGGCGGGCAGCGGAATGGATTGGCAGGCGCGGAGAGGATGACGACCCCACCGTCCGGCATCGCCGCGAGCTGGTCGCGCAGCAGCAGCGTCTGCGGCCCCGCCTTCCAGGCATGCGGCATGATTTCCGCTGCCGGCTCGTCGTAGCCCGGCAATGCGTCGAAGCGCAGGTCGACGCCAGGTGCCAATACCAGCCTGGCGTAGCCGATGTCAGTACCATCCTCCAGCCGAACGCGCCGGCGCTCGGCATCGACGGAGACAGCGCGCTTGCGGATGAGCCCGATGTCGCCGAACCGGTCATAACCGAAGGTCTGCGCCTCGATGCCGCGCAGCCCTGCAAGCACGGCATTGCTGAACGGGCAGGCCAGATAGGCTGTCTCTGGCTCGATCAGCGTCACGGCAAGGTCGCGATCGAGCTGTTTCAATGCGCGGGCGCAGCTTGCCCCGGCAAAGCCGCCGCCGACCACGACCACTTGGGGCTGCACCTGTGCGCGCACATGCGGCGCGGCAAGGACGGCCGCGGCGACGCTGGCCGCCGCGCCGCCGATCAAGGCTCTACGGCTGGGCATGGCGTGCCGCCTCCGGTTTGGCGAGCCATTCGGCGATGGCGCGCGTCTCTTCCTCGGTATATCCTCTGGCGATACGGTCCATGATCGTCGCCTCGCGCTCACCGGAGCGGAAGGCTTGCATCTGGACGACGATGTCGTCGGCGGCATGACCGTCGAGCGACGGGATGGCCGAGCCGAGCGCCGCCGGCCCGTGACAGCCGGTGCAGGCCGCAGCACCGGGCGCCGCGTCGGCCCATGCCGGCGCGCTGACCACTAGCACCGCAAGCAGGATGGGCGCGAACGATCGTCCGCGCCTGTTCTTTGGGCGCATCATGTCATGCGAGGTCATGGTTCTTCAGCGGCAGCGTGCGGATACGCTTTCCGGTGGCGGCGAAGATCGCATTGAGGACGGCCGGCGCGGCGACCGCGATGGTCGGCTCGCCGACGCCGCCCCAGAAGCCGCCGGACGGCAGGATGATCGTCTCCACATCAGGCATTTCGGCCATGCGCATGACCTCGTAGCTGTCGAAGTTCTCCTGCTCCATGCGGCCGCCATTGACGGTGCATTCGCCGTAGATGCAGGCGGAAAGGCCGTAGACGAAGGAGCCCTCGACCTGCCGCTCAACTTGTGCGGGGTTGACGACATGGCCCGGATCGGTGGCCGCCACGATGCGGTGGATCCTGAGCTGCCCATCGGTGACCGAAACCTCCGCTGCCGCCGCCACATAACTGCCGAAGCCCATGATCTGCGCCAGGCCGCGGTGAACGCCGGCCGCGGGCGGTGTGTCCCAGCCGATCCGTTCAGCAACCGCCTCCAGCACGGCGAGGTGTTTCGGATGCTTGGCCATAAGCTTGCGGCGGAAGGTGAGCGGGTCGACGCCGGCCGCATGGGCGAGTTCGTCCATGAAACACTCGACGTAGAGCGCGTTCTGGTTGAGGTTCACGCCACGCCAGAAGCCTGGCGGGATCGGCGGGTTGCGCATGGCATGGTCGATCCGCAGATTGTCGACCGTGTAGCCCAGTGTGCCTTCCGTGCCACTGAGGACGAGGCCCTGGAAGACGACCGGATCCATGCCGTTCTGCATGCCTTCCGGCCGCACCGCCGCAAGGATCGACTGGCCGGATATACGCATGTGTAGAGCGGTCAGGTTGCCGTCCGCGTCGAGCGCGCCCGTCAGCCGGCACCGCGTGGTCGGGTGATAGGCACCGTGCAGCATGTCCTCTTCACGCGACCAGATGAGCTTTACGGGTGCTCCCGGCACCTGCTTGGCAATGCTGACCGCTTGGCGCACATAGTCCTGGAAGTTGCCGCGCCGGCCGAAGCCGCCGCCGAGATGGATCTTGTGCACCTCGCATTGCTGCACCGGCAGGCCGGCGGCCTCGGCCGCTGCGGCAAGGCTCGCTTCGCCGTTCTGGGTCGGCACCCAAACCTCGCAGCGCTCCGGCGTGTAGAGCGCCGTCGCGTTCATCGGCTCCATGGTTGCGTGGTTCTGATAGGGATAGGCATAAGTCGCCGTGATCGTGCGGCCGGCAGCGGACAAGGCGGCACCCGCGTCACCTTGCTCGGCGCCAATGAAAGCGTCATTTGCGCCCAGGCCCTCTTCGAGCATCGCCGCAATCGAGGCGCTGCTGACTTGCCTGTTGGGACCTTCGTCCCAGACGACAGGCAGGGCATCGAGGGCGGTCTTCGCCCGCCACCACGTGTCGGCGACAACCGCAACAGCGGTTTCGTCGACCTGAACGACGGTGCGCACGCCGGGCATTTCAGCTACCGCAGCTGCGTCGAAGCTCTTCACCTTGCCGCCGAAATACGGGCAGGCCCGGATCGCCGCGTTGAGCATGTTCGGCAGCTTGAGATCGGCGCCGTAGATCTGGCTGCCGTTGAGCTTGTCGGCCGTATCAAGCCGCGGCAGCGGCTTGCCGGCTATGGTCCAATCCTTCGGGTCCTTCAGCGTGACATTAGCCGGCGGCGTCATCCGCGCGGCGGCGGCAGCCAACTGTCCATAAAAGGTGGCGCGATCCGATGCTGCATGCGTGACCATGCCCATCCTTGCGGTGCATTCGCTGGCCGGCACGCCCCATTCGGCGGCCGCAGCGGCAATCAGCATCTCACGCGCAATGGCGCCACCCATACGCACATATTCGTGCGATTCGCGGATGCCGCGGCTGCCACCAGTCGAGAAATTGCCCCACACGCGGTCGCGCGCGAGGTTTTGGGCCGGCGACGGATATTCGGTCGTGACCTTCGACCAGTCGCAATTCAGCTCTTCGGCGACGAGTTGCGCCAGGCCTGTCAGCGTCCCCTGCCCCATCTCGGAGCGGGCGATGCGGATGACCACCGTGTCGTCGGGCCTGATCACCACCCAGGCATTGATCTCCGGCGCGGTCTCGGCGCCTTCGGCAAGTGCGGGCTTGATGAACGGCACGTTGAACCCGAGGGACATGCCGCCGGCCGTGGAGGCCACGCCGATGATGAAGCTGCGGCGGGAGATGGAAATTATCGCGTTCATGACTGTTCTCCTCAACCGCGTTGCGTGGCTTCGCCGCCATTGGCAGCCAGCTTGATCGCGGCGCGCACCCGGTTGTAGGTGCCGCAGCGGCAGATGTTGGTGATCTCGGCGTTGATGTCCTCGTCCGTGGGGTTCGGGTTCTGCATGAGCAGACCAGCCACAGCCATGATCATGCCGGCCTGGCAATAACCGCATTGCGGTACATCGAGCGCCAGCCACGCCTGCTGGACTGGATGCGAACTGTCGGGCGAAAGCCCCTCGATAGTGGTGATCTGCTGATCCGGCCCGACCGCGCTCACCGGAAGCACGCAGGAGCGCGTGGCGGCGCCGTCAATATGGACGGTACAGGCTCCGCAGGCGGCAACCCCGCAACCGTACTTCGTCCCGGTAAGTCCGACTTGTTCGCGGATCACCCATAGCAGCGGCGTGTCTGGGTCGACCTCGATGTCACGTGGCGTGCCGTTGACGATCAATGTGGCCATTGTGCAATCCTTTCGATCAAAGGCTGGCGAGGACCACCGTCCGGATGCCGCCTGGCGTGGCCCGGCGGCAGAGACCGGAAATCCCGGCTAGCGACGAGGCCAAGTTAGCCAGGACCTGTCGCAGAACCTTGTCCCGATGACCGGCAGTTCATCGCAAGCTGTCGCAGGCGAAGCGTTCTGATACACTTCGTTACACTTCTCACGGTTTGTTGATGTCGTGCGAGATTGCCGCCATGGTGCGGAAGGTGATCATCCGTGTAGACGCAAACTAGATATCGTCGATACTGGCCGACTATTTGGCAGCGGCTTTGGAGCATTGCATGGAAGTGGCGCAGCACATCGCGGTCGTCGACGACCACCGGGACATCCGCGACCTCGTCGGGAAATACCTCACCCAGCAGGGTTATCGCGTCAGTGTCGCCGACAGCACCGCCGCGCTCAAGCGGTTGCTCGACCGCAGCCTGCCCGATCTCATCGTGCTCGACGTCATGATGCCCGGCGAGGACGGCATCGCCGCCTGCCGGCACGTGCGCGGGACGGTCGACGTTCCGATCATCTTCCTCACCGCCATGGCCGAGGAGATCGACCGGATCGTGGGCCTCGAGATCGGGGCCGACGACTACCTGACCAAGCCGTTCAATCCGCGGGAACTGCTGGCGCGGATCAAGGCTGTGCTCAGGCGCGTCCACAGCCTGCCGCCGCAGCGCGGCCGTCTCAAGTCGAACGCACTTCGGTTCGACCGCTGGACGCTGAATGTCGGCCGCCGCGAGCTGGTCGGGCTCGACGGCGTGGCTGTCGCGCTCAGCACGGCTGAATTCCGCCTTCTCACCGCCTTCATCGAGCATGTCGGGATCGTGCTTAGCCGGGATCAGCTGCTCGACCTTACGGTCGGGCGCACCGCCGACGGTTTCGACCGGGCCGTCGACAACCAGGTGAGCCGGCTGCGCAAGAAGATCGAGGCGGATCCGAAGAGTCCGATGCTGATCAAGACGCACTGGGGCGGCGGCTACTGCTTTACCGCCGAGGTGGCCCAGGCATGATGCTGTTGTGGAGACGCAGCCTGGCGGCCCGCTTCCTCATGCTGGTGCTGCTTGCGCTCGCCCTGTCGCAGGCGATCACCTTTTTGATCTCATGGGACGAGCGCGGCCAGGCTCTGCACGCGGCGGCCAAGGGCGAGTTCGTCAGCCGCACCTCCTCGCTGGCGCTTCTGCTGGACACCACGCCGCCATCGCTTCGGCCCGACATCCTCAACGTCAGCGGCACGGCCTATACGCGTTTCTGGACCTCGGACGACGGACCGAGCAACCCCCTCGCCTGGCAACAGGAGGCATTTACCCAGCTCGCCAAGCCGCTGCCCGGGATTGCCGGCAAATATGCCGCCTACATGAACGGACAGGCCTCGAACGCAGTCGATGCCGCCGATCCTTCCGTGCCGCCGCGCATGTTGGATTTGTCCGGCAATGGCAGGCCCTTCTCGCGGCCGGCCAAGTTTCTTTATATGGACGCCGCCCCAAACGGCATGGGCCTTTCCGTCCGGCTCGATGACAGCACCTGGCTGAATGCCGCCTACGCCAAGGCAATGCCGAACGCCTTCTGGACGACGCAATCGGCGATATCGCTGGCGCTCACCGCGCTCATCCTGTCCGCCATCGCGATTTTCGGGGCGCAGGCAATCGCGCGTCCGCTGCGACGGCTCGCCAATGCCGCCGAACTGTTCGGCCGTGGCGAGGCCGTGCCGCGGCTGCCGGAATCAGGACCCGACGACATCCGCCAGACCGCCGAGGCGTTCAACCGCATGCAGGAGCGCCTGCAGCGCTTCGTCGAGGACCGCACGCGCATGCTTGCGGCGATCAGCCACGATTTGCGCACGCCGCTGACCTCGCTGCGGCTGCGCGCGGAGTTTGTCCAGGATCACGAACTCCAGGAAAAGATGCTGAAGACCATCGAGGAGATCCAGACGATGACGGAAGCGGCGTTGGCCTTCGCGCGTGAGGACGCTGCGGTAGAGGCGACGCGCACCGTCGACCTTTCAGCACTGGTCGGCAGCCTCTGCGACGATCTCGCGGAGCTGGGCCAAAACGTCACCGTCAATGATGGGCCCAAGGTGCTGTATCGCTGCCGGCCGGACTCGCTGCGCCGGGCGATCCGCAACCTCGTTGAAAATGCCGTCCGTTACGGCGAGCAGGCCCAGGTGAGCCTGATCAGGAGTCCTGACAGCCTGGACATCGTAGTCGAGGACGCCGGTCCCGGCATTCCGCAAGGCGACATGGAACAGGTGTTCGCCCCCTTCTTCCGCCTGGAGCAGTCGCGCAACCGGGAGACCGGCGGCGTTGGGCTCGGCCTGTCAATTGCCCGCGCCATCGCCCGCCACCACGGCGGCGACATCGTGCTGGAGAACCGGAGCGAGGGCCTTCGCGCGATCATCAGGCTGCCACTGATCGACATGGCCAAGCAGCTTGCCCCGGCGCCCACGCCTGAGGCGAAACCTCCGACCGGACTGCGATCCCGAAACCGTCCCGCGATCGGAACTCCCGCGCTGCCGCGCCATAATTAGATCATCGCCGTCGCAGCGAAGGACAAGTGACGACCTGCATCCTCCCCGCACCTCCTCGACCCAGCCGCCGCTCCCGCAGATGAGCGGTTGGTTCCTGCCGGAAGCCTCCGGCCACCAGCGAAGCCCCCCGAACGTTCCGCAAAGGTCATCCGATGAGCCATTCACAAACCACGACACGAACCCACGTTTTCGCCGGAGTTGCGGCCGCATCCCTGCGGCCGTCTGTTATGCGAGCGCGTACGTCGCTGGCTGCGCTCTTGGCTGCCGCCGGCTTGCTGTTGCCGGGCGCCGCTTCCGCGCAGCAGGCCGACGGCGAGCGGCTGTTCCGGCAGCGCTGCGGGACCTGCCACAGCTTGGAGCCCGGCCAGAACAGAACTGGTCCGCATCTGTCGGGCGTCATCGGCCGCAAGGCTGGCAGCGTCGAGGGCGCCCGCTATTCGGCCGCGCTGCGGGAGTCTGATATCGTCTGGGAAGGCGGTACCCTTGATACCTTCCTTGCGGCGCCACGCCAGATGGTTCCGGGCACGTCGATGACAGTGGGCGTTCCCAACGCCGCCCAGCGCGCCGCGATCATCGGCTATCTGGAAGGTGCGGTCGCGCAATAGTGTCCGCTGATGAAGCCAAAGTTGCGTGCCTAGCTCTGTTCAATCGACCCTGCCCGGAGGCGTTTTGTCGGGAGCTTGCCCGTCGACGATGAAGTCACCGCGAGCACGGTGCGTCTCCACATGTCGCCAAGAAGTATCCTAGGCGCTCACATTTTCGTCAGGTGATGTCGTCTGAACGATCGCCCTCGGCGGCGACCCGCTTCTCGACCATCGCTCGTAAAGCATCATTAATACGGTCCTGCCAGCCCGGTCCGTCCCCCTGGAAATAATCCAGGACAGCTCGATCAATCCTGATCGAAACAAGCTCTCTGACACTTGGAGCAGCTGCGGCTTCGCGAACCGGTGGGACCGGCTTCTTGACTGGCTTGAAGGCGGCTTCGGCGGCAGCCATTGGATTTGTCGGTCGGCGCGGAGGATTTGCCATTGATGGTCCTGACTGGAGATAACGGCTGGGAGGAGACATGCAACGCAACGCGCATCGAAATGCCTCGGCCCACTGCCCGAAACAGTAATTAGAACGTCGACGCGAGAGGTGATAGTCTCGCCCTGGATCCTCGGGAGGAGGAAATGCGCGCCATTGCATTGTTTGCCGGCGTGTTGGTGGCTACGCCCTCGATGGCGGCGGAGCAACTGATCTTTTACACCGCCAGTTTTCCAGATGCCACCTCGGTTCAGCTCAGCGTCATGGACAACAGTGTCTCGCCATATGGGGATTATGACTTTGATGTCGCTATTGGCCTGGTCGAGACGGACGCGAACGGCGTCATCAGGTACAAAGATACCGGCAGGCATCATGCACGCGTTCGCTGTCATTATCCGGCATATGTGAGCGTAGGTATGCGAAAATATCCCATAGAAATGTCTCTGAACCGCTCCGCACATGACGACTGGAAAGAAAATCTCTGGAGGATTTTCTGCGCGGCCCCTTCATCCTAATTTCCGTACTCATGGCATTTTCGACAGCACAGCGCCGCGAGTTGATTTTTCAACCCGCGGCGCCGGTCCCGGATTATTTGATGCCGGTGACCGTGATGCGTCCGTTGACGCGGTCGGCTGTGAACTCGATCGACTGACCCGTTTTGACCTTATCGAGCATGCCCTGCTCGGCGACGACGAACACCATCGTCATCGCGGGCATGTCGAGATTGGTCAGCGGCTCGTGCTTGATCGTCAGCTTCTTCTGTTTGGCGTCGACCTTGATGACTTCGCCCTTCACGTATTCCTGCGCAAGCGCGCTCCCGCCGATGGCGAGCACGAGCGCGAGTGCCGAGAGTGTCTTTACCAAGAGTGTCATGATTAGCTTCCTTTGCGGTTTAGCAGTCAGTTGGCGACGGTGATGTCGCCCTTCATGCCGGAATCGTAGTGGCCCGGGACCAGGCAGGCGAAGCCGAATTCGCCGGCATTGGCGAACGTCCAGATGATCTCGCCTCTGGCGCCCGGCGCCAGCCGGATCGCGTTGGGATCGGCGTGCTCCATCTCGGGGAATTTCTCCATCAGCGCCTTGTGCTCCATAATTCCGTCGTGGACGTCCATGACGAACTCGTGATCGATTTGGCCCTTGTTGATGAATTTCAGGCGAACGGTCTCGCCCTTCTTCACTTTGAGGACGGCCGGCTGGAACAACATTTTTCCATCGTCCTTCTCCGACATCGAAATGTTGATGGTCCGCTTTGCCTTGCCAGCTTCGCCAGGGCTGCCGATCGGCATCGTGGCGGCTTTGTCGCCATGGCCTCCGGCGTGGGTTCCACCGGCAAGAGCTGTTCCCGAACTGACCGCCATCAAAACGGCCGCTGCGATTGTACGTTTCATGCTGCACTTTCTCTCATTGTTGAGGTTGAAGGGTTGAGGTTGAGGGGTTTCGGTTTCTCATCCCTGTTTGCCGTGACCGCCGTGCGCTGCCGGGGCCATCGTTTTTGCGTCGCCTGATTTCGTCGGAGCGGGTACATCTCCCTTCCACTCGTAAGCCACGGTTCCCTCCGGATGCTGGTACCATCCCGGATCGGCGTAATCGTTCGAGGCCAGGCCTTCGCGAACCTTCACGACTGAGAACATGCCGCCCATCTCGATGGCGCCGAATTGGCCCCAGCCGCTCATCATCGGAATCGTGTTGTCGGGAAGCGGCATCTCCATCTCGCCCATGTCGGCCATGCCGCGGTCACCCATGGCCATGTATTCTGGCTGGACCCGGCGGATTTTGTCGGTGACTTTCGAGTTGTCGACGCCGATGAACGTGGGCACGTCGTGGCCCATGGCGTTCATTGTGTGGTGCGACTTATGACAATGGATTGCCCAGTCGCCCTCGTATTTGGCTTCGAACTCATAAGCCCGCATGGCGCCGACGGGGATGTCGATCGACACTTCCGGCCACCGCGCCTCCGGCCGAACCCAGCCGCCATCGGTGCAGGTCACCTCGAAGTCGTAGCCATGCATGTGGATCGGATGATTGGTCATGGTCAGGTTGCCGACGCGGACCCTGACCCGGTCGTTTTTCGCCACTGGAAGATGACTGATTCCCGGAAAGACGCGGCTGTTCCAGCCCCAGAGATTGAAATCCGTCATCTCCATGATGCGCGGGACGTATGACCCCGGTTCGATATCGAAGGCGTTCAGCAGGAACACGAAATCGCGGTCCACGCGCATGAATTTCGGGTCTTTGGGATGAATGACGAAGAAGCCCATCATGCCCATCGCCATCTGGACCATTTCGTCGGCATGGGGGTGGTACATGAATGTGCCGCTCTTCACGAGGTCGAACTCGTAGACGAAGGTCTTGCCGGGCGGGATTCCGGGCTGGGTAAGACCGGTCACACCGTCCATGCCGTTGGGCAGGATCATGCCGTGCCAATGGATCGTCGTGTGCTCCGGCAGCTTGTTTGTTACGAAAATGCGGACTCGGTCGCCCTCAACCGCCTCTATGGTCGGACCGGGAGATTGACCGTTGTAGCCCCAGAGATAGGCAGTCATGCCGGGCGACATCTCGCGCTCGACCGGCTCGGCCACGAGGTGGAACTCCTTCACGCCGTTGTTCATGCGATGCGGAAGTGTCCAGCCGTTGAGCGTCACGACCGGCTGGTAGTCCGGTCCGCTCGTCGGGAAGATCGGAGGCTGCATATCAGGGGACTCCATGATTGGAGCGTCGGGCAGCCCCATCGCGGACGTTTTGGTCCATGCAGTGGCGCCGGCGAGCAGGGCTCCCGCGCCTAACAACTGACGTCTTGAAAGCATTTCTCTTCTCCTTGAGATCAGTGGCCTTCGGCGCCTGCTTCGGCGGCGGCCGGTGCGTCGCCGCCCCCGGACGAACTCGCGCCGCCGCCGTGGATGGCGGTTCCGAGATTGACGTCGGCCAGCCAGAAATTGCGCTTGGCGTTGAGGGAAAGCATGATCGAGCTGATTTTCGCGCGTGTGTCCGCCAGCAGCTCGAACGTGTTGGTGATCATGCCGTTGTAGGTGAGGACCGACTCCGCCTCGATCTTTGTTCGCAGCGGCACAACATTGTTCCGATAGTGCCGGGCAATGTCGTAGGTCGAACGGTAGGCGTCATAGGCGGATCTGGCCTCCGACCGGATGTTGACCGCCTTTTCCGCGAGCCGGTTTGCGGCTTGCATGTAGGCAAGTTCGGCCTTGCGCATGCGTGCCTTGCCGGTGTCGAAGATCGGAATGACGAACTCGAGCTCCAGGGTGGGCGAGACACTCGTCTCCGTTCCGCCCTCCTCCGACTCTTCGCGTTCCACCTCCACGCCGGAAAGTAGTTCCAGGTCGCTGACGTAGCGCGTCGCCTCTGTCAGACCATAGGACTTCGCCAGCGCTTCCAGCTCAAGTTTCGCGATCTCGAGGTCGACGCGATTTTTTAGCGCCTCGGCCTCGATCGCGCGTTTGGTCTTGGCCCCCTTGGGCAGGGCTGGAAGCACGTTGGGGACCGAGTAATCGACGTCCGGTCCCCATAGACCCATCAGCCGGGTGAGCTTTTCCTTGGCAGCCCGCGCGGCGAGCCGCGCTTCCGCCGCCTGACCGGTGATCTCGGCATAAAAGACGTGTTCGCGGGCTTGGCCAGTCTTCGTGAAAGCGCCCGTATCCCCAAGTTTTTTAGCGAGTTCGGACGCAGCGTCGGCCGCGGCTTGCGCCTTGTTCAAATAGGAAACGCTCTCCCAGGCCGAGACAGCATTGATCCAGGCCCGCCGCGTATCCGCAGCCAGCCGTAGCGTTTCTTCGGCGGCGCGGAGCTGGGCCTGACGGAAACGTGCATCCGCGACTGCGACGCGCCGCTTGTGGGTCGCCAGCGCAAGTATGTTGCTGACCACCGCTCCTTCAATCGTCCGCACAGGATCAACACCGATCATGCCGACGGAGATCGTCGGATTGACGAGCATCGTCTCCTGCCACATGTCGGCCGCCGACAGGCCGATCTCGGCATAGGCGGCCTGTAGGCCCTTGTTGTTGAGCAAGGCGACCTGCACCGCGGTGTCCGGGCCGATTGTCCTCTTCTGGACAAGGCGCTTCACGCGCTCTGAGAGCGTTCGTGCTTCCTCGCTGGATTGCACCCACACCGTTTGATTGCCGGTCACGGATTCGGCACGCGCCGCGACTGTCGTGAAGCCGGCCATCGGGGCTGACATGCCATCAAGATCGCCGCTGGTCGTGCATCCGGCTGCGATCAGCGGGATGGTCGCCATCGCAGCTATGGTCATGAACCGGCGCGTCATGATCCGGCTCCCGGGTTCGCGGGAGAACGTTCTTGATTGAGACGCCGCCAATTCTGCGGATCGACTGGCTCCCGGTGGCGATAGTCGGCGACGACCGGGTGGTAGTGCACATCACGGACGCCCATTGCGGGATCGGCCGGATTGAAGGCGGGAAGGATGTCCGGCGGCGTGGTTGCCGCACATCCGGTAACTAACAGCGATGCGAGCAGCATCGCGGAGCTTGCGATTTTCATTGTAGACCTGAAGCTTGACGTATGCGTTTGGCCGCGCGGGAACGGATTCCCGACGCAGCGCGCGAATGCCCGACGAGGGCGCGTCAGTTCAGATGTGTTTGGGAGGCCTTATGAGCGCTGTGTATTCGCCAAGCGGCAAAGTGACGGCAATGACGGGCGCAAAGCAGCGGGAGACGACATGCTCCAAGTCAGGGCAGTCGACCGGCACCGCATTCGCCGGCGCGCAATGGACTTCACAGCTCTTGTCGGCGGATTGCTTGGTGCCGTGATGATGCTTCGACGTGTCCGTGTCATCCGTCGCCGTGGCGTCGTGATGGCCCATGTCGTGTGCGGATGTCTCGGCTTGGAGATCTATTCCGGCCTGGAGATCCGCCCCGGCGTGAAAACCCGTCGCATTGGCTGTGGCGAACAGGCCAGGCTGAAGAGCCGACATGACCAGGAACACGACCGCCAGCATTGCTCGGAGCGGTATGTTTCCTAGGATCGTGAATCGACCATGAGTCCTCATCACACCCTTCCGACAATTGTTCGTCTGATTTGTCAAGGTCGTGGCGGCCACTTTGCTGCGGTGCAACCAAAAGTGAACACAACTGCCTGCCAATTCGGTTTTACATCAGGCCCAGCACCGCTGCGGCGACGACCAGATAACGCGCGATCTTCGCGACGGCGACAATTGCGACAAAGCTCCATAGCGGCTCACGCAAAACCCCAGCGACCACGGTCAGGGGATCGCCGATGATCGGCATCCAGCTTAACAGGAGCGACCATTTTCCATAACGGCGATACCAGCTCATGCCACGGTTGAGCATCGCGGGACGCAGCGGAAACCAGGACTTGTCCCGAAAGCGTTCGATCCCTCGACCAAGAGCCCAGTTCACCACCGAACCCAGGACATTGCCTATGCTGGCGACAAGGACCAGCATTGCGGGTGAGAAGGAAGCTGTGGCGAGGAGCCCTGCAAGGGCCGCCTCCGACTGCGCCGGAAGGATGGTCGCCGCGGCGAAGGCGACAGCAAACAGGCCGCCGTAGATGGCAAAGATATCCATCTACGCTTCGCCTTGCGGAGCGGGGTTCAGGGTTGCACATCGATCACGACCATCAGTCCGCCACCGCCCTTCTCTTCGACATTGTTGTTGGTCGTATGATGCCCGATATGGCAGTGGATCAGCCATTTTCCGGGACGACGCGCCTGCCAGACGACATCGTAGCGTTGCCCTGGCCCGACGTTGACCGTGTCGGCAAGGAAACGGGCCGGAACCGGAATCGTCTCGCCGTCGCGGGCGACAACTTCGAATGGACCGCCATGGATGTGCATCGGGTGGATAAACCCATTGTTGGTGCCGATGAAGCGCACTTTCAGAGTTTCGCCGACCTTCATCCTGATTGTGTCCGTTGACGGATAGGCGCGGCCATTGATGGTAAAATAGTTCGGCTGCCCGCCATCCATCGGCATCGAGGGAAAAGTCAGGCCCTCTCGCATCAGCCATTCCTGAAGCTGGATAACATACTCGTGGTCGGCCGCAATCTCGTCCTGAGGATTGGCGGGATCGATGATAAGCGCGCCGTAGAGCCCGAGCGCCTGCTGGCGATCGACATGGTCATGCGAGTGATAGAAATAGGTTCCCGATTGGCCCGCCGTGAATTCGTATCGATAGCTGCCGCCGGGCGGGATCGGCTCCTGCGTGATCTCGGCCGGGCCATCCATTTCGTTCGGCAGGATCAACCCGTGCCAGTGCAGGGTCGTGCTCTCCGGCAGGCGGTTCGTGACGTTGATGCGCACCCGGTCGCCTTGCCGGATATGCAGCCGCGGGCCCGGAACCTGACCGTTGATCGCATAGGCATCGACTTTCACGTCCGGCAGGATCGCCCAGCGGATGACCGACGTTTCCAGATCGAACACCTTCACCCCGTTTTCCATCCTGGCTCCCAGTTCCCGGTCGCCGCGAACCTCCAGGCCATGGCTGGCCGTAACCAGGCGAGGATGCACTGCGGCCATGTCAAGCATTGCTGCAGCCGGCGTGTCGCGGTCCATGATCATGCCGGGCGGCATGATGGCGCCGCCGACGTCTCGCGCACTGAGGGTGAGGTTCACCCAATTGGCCGGAGCGATCATGCCGAGCGCCAGCGCCAGCACGGACACGCCCCCGAAGGCCGCGAGTTGCGGGACGGTTGCATCCGGCTCCATCCCGTGACCGCCATGCCGACCACCCGACCCGCCTCCCCCATTGCCATGGGAGGAGTCGTGGCCGGATCGAGGGACCCTGTGCCCAGCTCCATGCTGATGCGGCTGCATGCCGATGCCGTGGCCAAAGACCATCTCGCCTCCATGCCATCCCGTGAATGCCAACAGCGCAACGACTGCAGCGGACATTGAGAGGCCCCAGGGCAGCACGGCATCGGCCTCACCCACCGAACCTCGCAACCACAGGCTGGCCGCTCCTATCGCCAGAACCGCGATGTTTCCGGCGAGATGATAGCGTGCGTGGTAGAGCGCGCGAATCTCGGCGTTTGCCAAAAAGTCGGCCAGACCCGCGGCAGCGGCGACGGCGCCGGTCACGACGCCCCCGGCAATCAACCATGTGGCTGCGCTCGCCGTTGTCGGCGAAGCCGTAAGCCAATAGGCGAGGTCGGCAAGCAGTGCCGCCACGAAAAACCCGATCGGAAGCGGCACGAGCATAGGATGAAGCGGATGACGGCCGATCCTCGCAAAGGCAGCGATGCCCGCTTCCCCATGCGTCGATCCGTGGCCGGAACCATGATGGCTCACCCCGGGATTTCCGCCCGCCCCGCCATGTCCAGGGTTGGCGTGTTCATCGACGCGCGCGTGAGCGCTGTGGCTTGAGCGATCTCCCGTCGGTTCAGGCTTGTGCTTTTCCTCGTCGTGACTGTGCCCCGCTATCCCGCCTTCCCCAGCCTTCTCGAATCCCGGTTCGCGTTCGGTCATCAGCCCGTGCTTCAGGCCACGGGCCACCATCCATACGTTGGCAGGATATGCAGTGATGAACCCGACGATGACGCCAAGCGACATCACGCCCCAGAACAGGAGCTCGGTCGGCTCCATCGCTCGCATGTCGCTGCCCATCATCAGGAAACTCATGACCGGCGCCATGCCCGCCATCATGAAATTCATGCTGATGAATTCCGGCATGAAGCTCTTGCGGACATTCTCCCAATAGGTGCCGCCCATCATCGATTTCATGAACAGCGACTGGAAGATGAACAGGCCGAAGGCGAATCCGGCAACATACTCAACGATGAGATCGATCCACATCGGCAGCCCAAGCGCGGCGGTGATTGCCGCGGCGAGGATGATGCCGGTGGCGTCGCCGGCAACGCAGTGAATCGTCGAGCCGACGCCTTGCTTCCAGAGCGGCTTGGTGAACGCCTCGTGTTCGCCCGGCCGCGGCTCCTTGTCGGCCAGCACGTAAATCAGCAATCCCAGCGGCCCCATATAGAGGGTGACCAGGATGAAGCCCCATTTCATCACCACGGGTTCGGGATTGTTGCGGAACTGATCCCACGCCACATAAGCGGTACTGAGGCCCGCTAGAACGAACCAGACTGCAAGAAAGTAGTCGACGGGCTGTACGAACACTGCAGAACTCCTGTCGGTTTTCTCTCCACTGACCTAGAGCGACGGACTGTTTCGGCCGCCTCCCTGAAACGCGCCGCGTCATTGGCTGCTCCCCTTGGAAACTCCCGGAGATTCTGGCGGCGAAACCACGCGATAAGTCTTCCAGTTGCTGGAAGGTCAAGAGGCGCCGTCCAGCCTTGGTCGATCCGTCGTTTCCAAGAAGGTCACGCAGAATGAGTTCCATGAGTGTCCCCGCGCCTTGACTCTCCGTTTTATTCGCGGCACTTTTCGATCGAATAGGTCAGACCAATTTACCGATCCGAGTTCAGTTCGATGATGCTGTTGAAGTAGAGCTAGGTAAGAATGCCGATCCAGGCCGTTGAACCGCGCCGACTTTACCGACAGATCGCCGATCAGCTTAGGCAGTTGATCGACGCGGGCGAGTTCGCAGTCGGCGATCGCCTGCCGACGGAGCGCGAACTGGCCGACCAGCTGGGCATCTCCCGGCCGACCGTCCGTGAAGCGCTGATTGCGCTCGAGGTCGAGGGGCGCATACGCATTCGCGTCGGCTCCGGCATCTATGTCACCGACCGGCCGCGTGCTGACGTCTTGACGGCAGAGATGGATGAAGGCCCGTTCGAGCTGTTGCGGGCACGCGAGTTCATTGAAGGGGCGATCGCCGCCGAAGCCGCCCTCCACGTTCGGCCGATCGACATCGAACATATGGACGACGTGCTGCGCCGGATGGAGGACATACCTCACCCGACCAAAACGACGATCGCGCTCGACCGCGAGTTCCATACGATGGTGGCGGGTATTCTCGGAAACGCCGTCCTGGTGCGCTGCATCGGCGAGCTTTTCGACCAGCGCATGAACCCCTATTTCGAACTCCTGTCGAGCTATTTCGAGAACAGGGAATCCTGGCGGGCCGCCGCGGAGGAGCATCGCGCGGTGCGCGACGCGATCGCGGCGCGCCAGCCCGAACGGGCGAAGGCCGCCATGCAGGAACATCTGCGGCAGTCGCAGCTGAGATTCTCACGCAATTTCGGTGAGAAATCCGTGGCCAGGGAGGTCGCGGAATAGGAAGCGGCCGACCGGGAGGATCCTGTCGGCAATGGTCCAAATTCAATCACGGGCAAATCCAATCACAGGGAGGAATATGATGTTGAGAAAATACGCCGTTCTGCTCGGCACGATCGCCGCAATCGCTCTGCCCATGGCTTCGGCCTCTGCACAGACCGCTCTGAAATGGGCTCATGTTTACGAAACGTCCGAACCCTTCCACACGGAGTCCGTCTGGGCGGCGGAAGAGATCAAAAAGCGCACCGACGGCCGCTATACGATCGACGTCTTTCCGGCCTCGCAACTCGGCAAGGAAGCCGACATCAACCAGGGGCTGACCCTCGGCACGGTCGACATCATCATCTCCGGATCGAGCTTCGCCGCCCGCGAATATCCGCCGATCGGCGTGACCTACTTCCCGTTCATCTTCCGCGATGCGGATCATCTGCTCGCTTACACCAAGAGCGACAAATACAAGGAATTGACCGGCGGCTACGAAGAGGCGTCCGGCCATCACATCACAGCGACCACCTACTACGGCACGCGTCACACGACCTCCAACCGGCCGATCGAGAAATGCGCCGACATGCAGGGTCTGAAGATCCGCGTGCCTGATGTGCCGGCCTATCTCGCCATGCCGCGCGCCTGCGGCGCGAACACCGCGCCGATCGCCTTCGCCGAGGTCTATCTCGCCTTGCAGCAAGGCACGGTGGAAGCGCAGGAAAACCCGCTGACGACCATCGACGCCAAGAAGTTCTACGAAGTGCAAAAGCACATAATCCTGACCGGGCACATCGTCGATCATCTCAACACGATCGTGTCGCAATCGCGCTGGTCGCAATTGTCGGACGAGGACAAGGCGATCTTCACCGAAGTAATGCAGGAAGCGGCCGCGCGAGCGACGAAGGTCATCGTCGATCGCGAGAAGGCCCTGGTTGAAACCTTCAAGGAGCGCGGCCTCACCGTCACCGAAGTCGATCGCGCTGATTTCGAAAAGAACGTGATGGAGAAGGTGACGTTCGAGGAGTTCGGCTACCGCAAGGAAGACTGGGAGGCGATCCGCGCCGTCAAGTAACCTGCATCAATCCGGGCCCGGCGCGACAAGCGCGTCGGGTCTGTTGAGCCCGCTGTCCCAACAGTGTCCGGAGCTTGCCGATGACCCAAGAAGTCCACACCCAGGTCACCCCCGAAGAACTGGCGCATGCATTCGAGGAAGAAACCCAGCCCGTCGATCTATCGCGATACGCGGTGGAGGACTGGGTCACGCTCGCCGTGTTCTGGGGCATGTCGTTCTGCGTCTTCCTGCAGTTCTTCACGCGCTACGTCATGAACAACAGTTTTGCCTGGACCGAGGAGATCGCCATCAACTGCCTCGTCGTCGTGGTCTTCCTGGGCTCGGTCATGTGCACGCGCACCACGCGCCACATCCATGTCGACGTGCTCTATCATTATCTCCCCGCAGGCGTGGGGCGCTACCTGGCGCTTGCGGTCAATCTGATCACCATTTGCTTCTTCGCCTATATGTCCTGGCTTCTCTGGCGCTATGTCGGCATCGTCCACCGGGAACGGATGGTCACCATCAACCTGCCGCGCAACGTCGTCTTCTACGCCGTATTCGCCGGTTTCGTGCTGATGATGCTGCGCGCTATCCAGGTATTCATCGGCAACATCCGCCGCGGCTACTCGGCGCTGGAGCGCCCCGCCGCGTTCGACGGACTGGGGGAATAGGCCATGCTGCTTCTGATCGGAGCCTTTCTCGTCCTGATGCTTGTCGGCGTGCCGGTCGCAGTGTCGATGGCGGTGTCGTCGCTGCTCTACCTCGTCTTCTATGGCGTGGCGCCCGACATCATTGCCGCGCAGCGCATGATCGCCGGGGTCGAGAGCTTTCCGCTGCTTGCCGTGCCATTCTTCATCTTCGCCGGCAATCTCATGAATATCGCCGGCGTGACCGGGCGGATCTATTCCTTTGCGCTCGCACTTGTCGGCTGGATGAAGGGCGGCCTCGCCCAGGTGAACATCATCGGATCGGTGGTCTTCGCCGGAATGTCGGGCGCAGCCCTTGCCGACGCCGCCGGCATCGGCACCATCGAGATCAAGGCGATGCGCGACCATGGCTATCCCGTGGAGGCGGCCGTCGGCGTCACCGCGGCCTCCTCGACGCTCGGCCCGATCTTCCCGCCGTCACTTCCCTTCGTCATCTACGGCATGATGGCCAACGTCTCGATCGGCGCGCTGTTCATGGCCGGCATCCTGCCAGGCGTTGTCATGACGGTGCTGATGATGGTGACAGTCGCGATCTTCGCCTACCGCCGAGGCTGGGGCTCGGACACGCCGTTCAAATTGAGCCGGCTCGCCGCCGCCTCGATCGAGGTGGCCGTCGTGTGCTGCTTTCCGTTGGCCGTTTATGTCCTTGTCCAGATGGGACTGTCGCTCAATGTTGCCGTCGGCATCGCGCTCGTCGTCCTGATCGCCTGCGACTGGTATTTCGACTTCTCGGCCGTTATGGCGCTGATGACACCAATCATCCTGATCGGCGGCATGACCATGGGCTGGTTCACGCCGACCGAAGCGGCCATGGCCGCCGTTATCTGGTCGTTGTTTCTGGGGCTCGTGCGCTATCGCACGATGACATTCGCAGCCTTGGCGAAGGCCAGTTTCGACACGATCGAAACGACCGCGTCGGTGCTCTTCATCGTCACCGCAGCGTCGATCTTCGCCTGGTTGCTCACGGTCAGTCAGGCGGCGCAGCTCTTTTCGGTCTTCATCACGTCGCTGACCGAAAACAAATGGGTGTTCCTGATCCTGGTGAACATCCTGATGCTGGTGGTCGGCTGTTTCCTCGATACGATCGCCGCGATCACGATCCTCGTTCCGATCCTCCTGCCGATCGTGGTGCTCTATGGAATCGATCCGGTGCATTTCGGCCTGATCATGACGCTCAATCTGATGATTGGCCTACTTCATCCGCCGCTCGGCATGGTGCTGTTCGTCCTCTCGCGGGTCGCCAAGCTGTCGGTCGAGCGTACGACCATGGCAATTCTGCCGTGGCTCGTCCCGCTGATCGCCGCGCTGATCCTGATCACCTTCATCCCCGCCATCACGCTATGGCTGCCAACGCAAATGGGACTGATCCGATGATCGATAGGGCAGTCGCCGCGACGCTGTTCGGCCCTGAGGATCTGCGGGTCGTCGAGCACCCGCTCGGCCCCCTCGCGCCGGGGATGGTTCGCGTGCGCTTTGGCGCAGGCGGCATCTGCGGTTCCGACCTGCACTATTTCCGTCATGCGCGGACCGGCGATTTTGTCGTCACATCGCCGCTGGTGCTCGGCCACGAGGTCGCCGGAGAGATCGTCGAAATCAACGCGGACGCGCCTGGGCTGGCCGTCGGCGATCGCGTGGCGGTCAATCCGTCGCGCTGGTGCGGACGATGCCCGCGATGCGCGGAGGGCCGCGCCAATCTCTGCGAGAACATCTATTTCATGGGATCGGCGTCGAAAACGCCGCACATGCAAGGTGGTTTTGCCAGCCTGTTCGACGCCACGCCCGCGCAATGCGTCAAGGTCCCGCATGATGTCGCCTACCAAGCGGCGGCACTCGCAGAGCCGCTCGCCGTCAGCCTGCACGCTGTGGCACGGGCCGGCGATATCGCCGGCCGCAACGTCATCCTGTTCGGCGCCGGTCCCATCGGGCTTCTGACCATGCTCGCCGCCAGGCTCAAGGGATGTGGCGACGTCACCGTCGTCGACATAGCAGCGGCGCCGCTCGCCTTCGCCAGCAAACTTGGGGCAAACAGGACGATCGACCTGTTTGCCGGCGACGAGGAGCTCAAGGCGCTCGCGTCCGACAAGGCGATCGATATCGCGTTCGAGATTTCAGGCACCGCAGCGGGCCTCGCGGCGGCGATCGCCAGCGTCCGGCGCGGCGGCACGGTCGTTCAGGTCGGCAATCTTCCGGGCGGTCAGATCCCCGTGGCGGCCAATGCGGTGATGGCCAAGGAAATCAACCTGAACGGCACGTTCCGTTTCGGCGCGGAATTCAACCAGGCGGTCGACCTCATCGTCGGC
This sequence comes from Mesorhizobium robiniae, assembly GCF_040545535.1. Lineage (NCBI taxonomy): Bacteria > Pseudomonadati > Pseudomonadota > Alphaproteobacteria > Hyphomicrobiales > Phyllobacteriaceae > Mesorhizobium > Mesorhizobium robiniae. Next base: position 93,373 of record NZ_JBEPMC010000006.1, on the reverse strand, counting down.
GGAGATATAGACGTCCTGAAGCTGGTAACCGCCGAACGCCCCCTTGCCTCGGCCCGCGATGCGTTTGCCCTGGCCGCCGACCGCTCGCAGAGCGTCAAGGTCGTGCTGACCGCCGACTGAGGTTTCCCGGCGCCTGCCACCAGCAGTTATCAACCGCTCCAGACTCAGCGCACCGACCCGCCTTCCTCCGCCTGCTTGCGCACCCGCGCAAACTGCAGCCCGGCGACGCCGGCGGCCGCTGCAAGCGCCAGGCCGATCGGAATGAGGCTTGAGGGCTGGTCGGCCTTTTTGAGCACCGCCACCACGTCATATCCGACGTCCAGCCCGATGCGCTTGGCGTAGGATCCGAAATCGACGTTGCTGATCATCAGCGCGTCGCCCGCTTGCGTGATGGTAAGACCGATGTCGCGCAGCCGCTTCAGCGGTTCGCCCGGCTCGCCGAGCGGCACGTTGACCGTCTTGCGCACATCTTCGCCCATGATGTCGACACCCTCTACGACAAAATTGATGCGGCCATCGGCCGGCGTTTGCCCGACCGCTGACAAGAACTCGCTCGCCGGCAATTCTTCGTAAGGCGGCGACACCTGGTTGAGCCACCAGTCCGGCCGAAACAGCGTGAAGCAGATGAGAAGCAGGGCCGCACTTTCCCACAGGCGGCTTCTCGTCACGAACCAGTTCATCGTCGCGGCCGAAAACAGCAATATTGCAATCAGCGACACGGTTGCGACCCATATCGTCTGGGGCCAGGTATCGACTCCGATCAGCAGGATCGCCGGATTGAAGATGAAAACGAACGGCAGGATCGCCGTACGCAGCGAATAGAGTGCGCCCTGGAAACCAGTGGCGATCGGATCCTCCTTGGAAATCGCCGCCGCCGCGAAGGCCGCCAGCCCGACGGGTGGGGTGATGTCGGCCATGATGCCGAAGTAGAAGACGAACAGGTGGACCGCGATCAGCGGGATTGGCAATCCGGCCTGCGCGCCGAGATCGACCACGACCGGCGCCATCAGTGTGGCGACCAGGATGTAGTTAGCGGTGGTCGGAATACCCATGCCGAGCACAAGACTGATCGCGGCGATCAGGATCAGCATCAGGATGACGTTGCCGCCGGAGATGAGTTCGACGAGTTCCGTCATCATCAGGCCGAGACCGGTCAGCGTGATCGTGCCGACGACGATGCCGGCGGTGGCGGTCGCGATACCGATGCCGATCATGTTGCGGGCGCCAAGCGCCAGCCCGTCGATCACGTCGTCCCAGGCGGCACGGGCTGAGGCGGCGAGGTTTTCGTTACGGAATACCGCCATCAGCGGCTTGCGGGTGGCGACGATGCCGAGGATTGAAACGGTCGCCCAGAACGCGGAGAGGCCGGGCGACATCTGCTCGACCATCAGGCACCACAGAAGCACGGCGATTGGGATGAGGAAATCGAGCCCGGTCCGCGTGACGTCCCAGGCACGCGGCAGTTCCAGGATTGGCGCGTTCGGATCGTCGAGTGCGAGGTCCGGATAGCGGGAGGAATACCAGACGGAGGCGACATAGAGAGCCACGCCGCCGATTGCGAGCACCGGCGGCGCCGCCCCACCGAAGACAGCCTGGATAGCAAGAATGCCGTAATAGACGATGCAGACGGCGAGAATGCTGCCGGACAGCCCCAGCCCCATCCGCAGCATTCGTTCTCTTGCCGGCGTCGGACGCTGCGGGATCGTCTTCAGGTCCATCTTTATCGCTTCGAGATGAACCATGTAGAGCAGTGCTATGTAGGAAAAAACCGCCGGCAACAGCGCGTGCTTGACGATCTCCGAATAGGGAATGCCAACATATTCGACCATCAGGAAGGCAGCCGCGCCCATGACGGGCGGCATGATCTGGCCGTTGATCGAGGCCGCGGCCTCGATGGCGCCCGCCTTGACGCCGGAAAGGCCGGTGCGCTTCATCAACGGGATGGTGAAGATGCCGCCTGAAACCACATTGGAGACGGACGAGCCGGACACGACGCCATTAAGAGCCGACGAGACCACCGCGACTTTTGCCGGGCCGCCGCGCAGATGGCCGAGCAGGGCGATGGAGATCTGCATCATCCAGTTGCCGGCGCCTGCCTTTTCCAGAAGCGTGCCGAACAGGACGAAAAGAAAGACGAAGCTCGTCGATACGCCAAGTGCAATCCCGAAGACGCCTTCGGTGGTCAGCCATTGATGGTTGAGAAACTTGGTGAGTGATGCACCGCGATGCTGGATCACGTCCGGCATGTACTGGCCGGCAAAGGTGTAGAAGATGAAGACGCATGCCACGACTACCATCGGAAGGCCGAGCGCGCGGCGCGTCGCCTCGAGGAGCAACAAAATACCAACAGTGCCGGTAATGAGATCGAGCGTGGTCGGCTGGCCCGGCCGTCCGGAAAGCTGGACGTAAAAGAGAAAGAGATAAGCGCCGGCAAATCCGCCGACTACGGCCAGCACCCAGTCGAGCAGCGGCACACGATCGCGGGGCGAGGATCTCAGCGCCGGATAGGCGAGGAAGGTCAAGAACAGCGCGAAGCCGAGATGGATGGCGCGCGCTTCCGTATCATTGAGGATGCCGAAGCCGAACACGAACGGCAAAGGCGAGGCGTACCAGAGCTGGAAAAGCGACCACGCAACGGCAACCCAGAGCAGGATTCGAGCGACTGTTCCGCTGGGATGCCTGCCACCGGTATCGGCCTCCGCGACAAGCTGTTCGAGCTCACCGAGATCGACGCCGGCCGGTTGTTCCTTGACTTCGCTCATGACGCCTCCTGCTGCGGATGGCCCGGCGGGTCCGTTGGACCCGCCGGGCTGTCGTCAATCACGAAGCTTACTTCAGCCAGCCCTTCTCCTTAAAATATTTTTCAGCACCTGGATGCAGCGGCGCGGAATTTCCTTCCGACACCATCTTGGCCGGCTCGAGATGGGCGAAAGCCGGGTGCAGCGACTTGAACTCGTCGAAGTTCTCGAACACGGCCCTGGTCAATTGATAGACGCTCTCGTCGGGAACCTTGGCCGAAGTAACCAGCGTGGCGAGCACACCGAAAGTCCCGGTATCATCGGGATTATTTGCGTAGAGACCGCCCGGAATGATCGCCTTGGCGTAGTAAGGATTCTCCGCGACAAGCTTGTCCACCACCTCTCCAGTCAACGGCACCAGCTTGGCACCGCAGGTGGTCGTCGGATCCTGGATGTTCGCTGAGGGATGACCGACGCCGTAGAAGAACCCGTCGATCTTGCCGTCGCAGAGCGCCGGGCCGTGCTCGTCAGCCTTCAACTCCGATGCGAGCGAAAAGTCGGCCAACGTCCAACCCATCGCACCAAGCAGGCGTTCCATGGAAGAGCGCGTTCCGGAACCGGGATTGCCGACGTTGAAGCGTTTGCCCTTGAAGTCCTCGAATTTCGTCACGCCGGCATTCGGATGCGCGAGGACCGTGAACGGCTCCGGATGAATCGAGAAAACCGCGCGCAGGTCGGAATGGGCGCCGCCGTCCTTGAATGATTCCAGCCCCTTATAGGCGTTGAACTGGACGTCGGACTGCGCCATGCCGAAGTCGAGTTCGCCTTCCTTGATCGTGTTCACGTTGAATGCCGATCCGCCGGTCGATTCGACCGAGCAGCGGATGCCGTGTGTCTTGCGATCCTTGTTGAGCAGGCGGCAGATAGCACCGCCGGCGGCATAGTAGACGCCGGTGACGCCACCGGTCCCGATGGTAACGAAATTCTGCTGCGCCATTGCGCTGGCCGAAAACAGCAGCGCGGCCGACAAGGCGGCGATCTGCGCTCCATGGCGTGCAATCCGGGCATGTATCATCTGGTTCTCCCTTGGTACTTTGCGTGCCGTCGCGGCCGTCCGGTGTGTTGGTGTCAAGGCACGTCGATGCATGCTACGATTGTTGCGCTTTATCAATCAAGGGAAATGCTTGTTACAATGAATACGCGGGAGATGGGTTTCGACGCGCTTCTGGCGCGCATACTATCCGAACTCCCCGAACTAAGCTCGGAACTGCGCAAGGCGGCGCGGTTCCTGGTCGATCACCCGGACGAGGTGGCGCTGGTTTCCATGCGGGTGCTGGCCTCGCGATCAGAGGTGACGCCGACGACTTTCGTGCGGCTGGCGCGACGGCTGGGCTTCGGCGACTGGGCGGCGCTGCGCAAGCCGTTCGAAGACCGGCTGCGCTCCGGCAAGGCGCCTTTCGCGGCAAGGGCCGATGCACTTGTCATGCGCGGGTCGGAGGCAATCTTCGCGGAATCGCTGAGAACGACGATGGCCAATTTGGCAGTGGCCGAAACGGTCAATGACAGCGACGAAATCGCAAAGGCTTGCGCGATCCTCGAGAAGGCGCAGCATATACGCGTCGCCGGGTTCCGAAGCTGCCGCGCGCCCGCCCACGCGCTCGTCTATCTCTGCCGAATGTTTCGACGCGAGATCACGCTGCTCGGCGGCGACGGCGGTGCGATCGAGGCGGAACTCGCAGCGCTCGGAAAGAGGGACGCGGTCGTCGCGATCGGCTTTTTGCCTTATTCGCGTGAACTCGGGCCGGTGGTGGAGGCTGCACAACGACACAGCGTCCCGATCGTCGCGATCGCCGACAGCATGGCTGCTCCGATCGCGCGGCATGCCGACGTTACCTTGCGTTTCTCGACCGACAGCCCCTCCTTCTTCCCGTCGGTAACCGCAGCTATGGCTATTGTGGAAGCGCTGGCTGCAACGATGCTGGCGCGCAGCGGAACGGCGGCCGCGGCTCGTGTCAGGGAGACGGAACTGGAGTTACAGGCGTTCGGGGCCTATCTGCCGGAATGAGGAGCGCTGGGCTATGCCACCGCAGCGTCTATCGCGTCGCCGAGCCGTTCGACAACCGCGTCGATTGCTGCGGCGTCTATGATGAAGGGGGGCGCAAGCAGCACATGATCGCCGCGCATGCCGTCGATCGTGCCTCCCGCGGGATAGACGAGCAGGCCGCGCGCCATCGCCTCGCGCTTGATCTTCGCATTGAGCTTCAGCTTCGGGTCAAAGGGCGCCTTGGTCGAGCGGTCCTCGACCAGCTCCACACCCATGAAAAGACCGCGCCCGCGAATGTCGCCGACATGCGCATGATTGCCGAACCGTTCGCTCAATCGCCGCGAAAGATGTGCGCCCATCGCCCGAACGTTGGCGAGCAGATCGTCGCGAGCGATCACCTCCTGGACGGCCAGCGCCGCTGCGCAGGCCATGGGGTGGCACATATAAGTGTGGCCGTGCTGGAAGAAGCCGGAGCCTTCGGCAAAAGCGTCGAAGATGCGGCGCGAAAGCAGCACTGCGCCAATGGGCTGGTAGCCTCCGCCGAGGCCTTTGGCGATCGTCATCAGGTCGGGCGCGACGCCGTCCTGCTCGCAGGCGTGCAGCGTGCCGGTGCGGCCCATCCCGCACATCACCTCGTCGAGGATGAGGAGCACACCGTAGCGGTCGCAGATTTCGCGGATGCGCCTGAAATAGCCGGGAACGGCAGGCACCGCCCCTGCTGTCGCGCCGACGACAGGTTCCGCGACGAAGGCCATCACTGTGTCCGCACCGAGTTCGAGAATCTTATCCTCGAGCGCCTGAGCGGCGCGTAGGCCGTAGGCTTCCTCGCTCTCACCGGCTTGCTGGTAGCGGTAGGCATAACATGGGTCGATGTGATGCGTATCGATCAGCAACGGGCGGAATTGGGCGCGGCGCCACTCATTACCCCCGGCGGCGAGAGCGCCGAGCGTGTTGCCGTGATAGCTCTGTCGGCGGCCGATGACCTTTCGCCGCTCGGGCCTGCCGGTCTCGACGAAAAACTGCCGTGCCATCTTGAGCGCCGCCTCCACCGCTTCGGAGCCGCCGGACACGAAATAGGCGTGGCTTATGCCTTGCGGCGCGCCGGCGACGAGCTTGTCGGCCAATGTCTCGGCCGGCTCATTGGCGAAGAAGCTGGTGTGGGCATAGGCGAGACTGTCGGCCTGTGCGTGGAGCGCGGCGGTCACGTCGGGATGACCGTGGCCGAGGCAGGAAACCGCCGCGCCGCCCGACGCGTCGATATAGGCGCGACCATCGCGGTCGAAGAGTTCTACACCCTTGCCGCCAGCCACGACGGGCAGGGTCGCATGGATCTGGCGATGCAGGATATGTGTCATGCTTTTCTCGATTGACGATGGCGCAATTTGAAGCGAACCTATCATGCAACATATGTTACATGATGCGCAATACTGAAACAGTTGGACTACATCTATGACCGTTGACAGCGACGTGACCGGCCCCGGACTCGTGGCGCCAACGGCGATCGCCGTTGCGCCGAATGGTGGGCGGCGTGGCAAGGAAGATCACCCTGCCCTGCCGATCGGGCCCGAGGAATTGGCCCGGACCGCCGCCGCCTGCCTCGAAGCGGGCGCCGCCATGATCCATGCCCATGTCCGCGATCGCGACGGCGGCCATTTGCTCGACGCACATGCCTATCGCGAGACGACGAAAGCGATACGTGATGCGGTGGGCGAGCGGTTGATCATTCAGATTACCAGCGAAGCGATCGGTCGATACCAACCGGCCGAGCAGATGGCGGTGGTGCGCGCTACCCGCCCCGAGGCGGTTTCGCTGGCGCTGCGAGAACTGGTGCCGGACGCTGCCCATGAGACCGCCTTCGCGGAGTTCCTATGGTGGCTGAAGAGCGAGCGGATCGCCCCTCAGATAATCCTTTACGCGCCCGAAGAGGCGTCGGCCCTAGCCGCCTTGCAGCAGCGCGGGCTGGTGCCTTTCGACGACATCCCGGTGCTCTACGTGCTCGGCCGCTACACGCCGGGACAGGTTTCGCGTCCGGCCGACCTGCTTCCCTTCCTTGCGCAGGACCGACCGCGCTTCGCCCACTGGATGGTCTGCGCCTTCGGTCGGAACGAGATCGCCTGCGTGACGGCCGGTGCGCTGCTGGGCGGTCATGCTCGCGTTGGCTTCGAGAATAATTTTGCTCTAACCGACGGCACAATCGCCAAGGACAATGCCGCGCTCATAAGTGCAACCAAACGCGCCCTGACCGCTTGCGGCATCCGGACCGCCCAGGCCGACGACCTGCGTGCCGCCTGGTCGATCCAACGGTAGCTATCGCCCGCACACCCCACCGACCGCGGCAAGCCCCCGATACGTAAGCGATCCGTAAGCTGCCTTCCGTCATACTTTCCCGACAAGTGAGATGGGCTACGAGCCCGAGGATGCGAGGTTGGTATGCAGAATCTGCAATCATATGTACTCCCGCCATGACAGAACGGCCAAGCCGCGGTCTCGATGGTTCGTCACACTTGTCAAAAATCTCTTTGCTACGCTGCAACCGAACCGTTTGACCGACGTTAGAATTCCGGTGGCGTTGGGAGGCATTTATGCAGACATATCTCGTCGAGCGAATGGAGGGCGATGACGTGGTCACGGTGCGTATTGTCAACGCGCCGAGCCCGTTCAAAGCCGCGGCGTTGTCCACAGATCGAAATGTTACCGTCCGAACGTGGGAAAAAGACTGGATCCGAGTAACCGACGAGAATCGGGGGCATATTTTCGCGTACTGCTTTGCTTCTGACGAAGATTCCGACAGCAGCCGGCATGGTCCGCCAAAAGCACCGGAAAAACCAAGAAAAACCCAAAAAGCTGATCAGAGAGCCGGGTAGCGCAAACTACCGATCTTTTGCTCCTCGCTGTGTCGCGCAAGTTACGAGAGCTCGCGATCTCGACGGACAGCGGGTGCCGATTGCCGCAGCTTGCGTCATGTCGACAGAACCGCGGGCACCATGAGCTGCGCCTAAAGGGATGGGTGCGCCCGCTGGGACGACAGCCGAAACCAAATAACCCGGCCGTTTGGCGAACATAGCGGCTTCATCAGAATGATCGATGAAAACATTTCGGCCGGGGGCGATAAGTGACTTTAATCTTAGCGTGAGCCACTCATGTCTCCAGCGAATTTGGGATCAGAAAAGGTGCGTCTGGATCTAGGGGCGGACTGTCAACCGGCGTCCTCCCATAGATGGTCAAACGTCCCGGATTACGCGCTTGACCAAGGCGGCCCGGTGCTGCGCCCATATCAACGGATGGGCGCCGATTTTGCGAATGTTGCCGTCTTCGACCATCTGAGAAACGTCACCAGACAATATCCCGACAAGCTTGCGATCAGCGACGGCACCAACCGCCTGACCTATTCCGAGCTTTTCCGGGCTGTCGAAATGCTGTCGCACCGGATTGCAGCCACCGTTCCCGACGGGCAGGCGGTCGGAATCCTTCAGGCCAACTCGATCTGGTACCCTGTGGCGATGCTGGCGAGCATGGCTGTCGGGCGGCCTTCGGTGCCGCTCAACACGAGAGATCCCGGTTCGCGCACCAATGAGATCGTTGCTGCCGCGCGGCTCTCGGCCATCATAGGCGACGGAAATGTCCGCCCAGCCGCTTTGACGCAGGAGGCCCACTGGATCGATGTGACCACCAGCGTTGCGCCGCAAGCTCAACCGATACACCAGTCCCGTTCCGTCTCCGTCGATGCGCCAGCAATAGTGCTCTATACTTCAGGCAGCACCGGCCGACCCAAAGGAATCGTCAATAGCCAGCGCAGTCTGCTGTGGCGGGTTCAGCAATACGTCGACGCATGCCACATCAACTCGGATGATGTTTTCCTGCCCTTGACCGGGCCGGCCACAATCGCCGGTTGCCGGGAGGTTCTCGCCGCCCTTCTCACCGGCGCCACTTTGCATCTTCTCGAGGTCGAAGCAGTCGGCTTGCGCGCCGTTCGCGGCCGAGTGAAATCCGAAGGCGTGACGATTACCTATCTGGTGCCGGCGCTGCTTCGCGCGCTCATGGCGGACAAGCCTGCTGACGCTTTCCGCTCACTCAGAGTGGCCCGGATTGGGGGCGAGAAGGTGTCGTGGACCGATATCGCCCTGCTGCGCAAAGCCGTTTCGAAGACTTGCCTGATCCAGATCGGTTACTCGTCTACAGAGACAACCGGCTCGCAATGGTTCTTGCCGCCGGACTGGCCGGAGCAAGGCGCCTCGGTTCCTGTCGGGTGGCTGCTTCCTGGAATAACCTTCGCGATTGTCGACGAAAGGGGGGACCCCGTTCAGCCCGGCAGGAGCGGAGAACTCTTGATAAGAAGCCCGTATGTCCTGCTTGGACAATGGGAGAACGGAGCCGTCATGCCCTTGGCATCGGATCCGGAGGATCCAGATCTTCGGATCTTCGCAACGGGTGACCTCGTCCAGCTCGACAGTCATGGCCTGCTGCGGATCGTCGGCCGCAAGGGACGCCAGATAAAAATCAATGGTCGGCGCGTCGAACCCGCCGAGCTCGAACGGGTATTGCGCTACGCGCCTTCGGTGGAGGATGCGGTGGCAATCGTGACGGCGGCAAATGAGCTTGTCGCTTTCGCCGTTCCCCGGCATTGGGCCGGGGCAGCCTTTTCAGACGAGCTTCGACAGCTTGTCAGAACGAAGCTGCCGCCACCGCTGCGTCCCCTGCGCTTGCATACGGTCGCCGAGATTCCTCGCTTGGCGAGCGGTAAGGTCGACTTGGCAGCGCTGGCGGAGATGGATCTCTCGGCCAGAAGGACAGTGCCGGCCGCGCAGCCACCCAATTCAGGAAGAGAGTTGAAGACCCATCAGATAGTGCGGGATGCCTGGACCAAGATCCTCAACACGCGCGTGGCCGCAGGACGCTGGGACGATGCAGGAGGAGATTCGCTGAAGCTGCTGCATTGCGTCATGGAGATCGAAAGCGCCATCGGGCAGGAACTCGGTCTTGGGGACTTCACCGTCGGCATGAGCGTGGACGAAATGGTCAAGGCCGTCGTGTCGGCGCAAGCAGGCGACCAGCGCACGCAGGAGCACGACCCGCCAATTCTTTTCCTGTTCCCGGGATCGGTCGGCTATGGCCCGAGCCTCGCTGCCTTTGCAGCCGCGATGGGCAAGGTCGCCAGAGTGGCCCCCATCAGGTACCCCGCCCTGCCTATGATATTGCGCGGCCAAAACACCCTCGCCACCATTGCCGATGCTGCGGTCGAGCAGATCCGCCGCGCTCAGCCAGCGGGTCACATACGACTTCTCGGCCATTCGCTCGGTGGCGCGGTCGCATTCGAAGCCGCGGCACGACTTCTGGCTGCTGGACGATCCGTGAAATTCGTGGGAATCCTGGACACAAGCCTCATCGGCGAACGCAGCGACCACTGGGAGACGTTTACCCGGACATTCGATCGCATCCGGACCAACCGCATATCCGCCTACCGGATGGCTTGCCGCGCCCTTGCAAAAATCACAGTCAAAATGGGGTTGGAGGCGCAGCTCACCCGAATCCTCGATCGCTATGCCCAGGGCCAGTTCAATGCGACGAGCTTCAGGACCAAACTGGAACTGCAGGAGGTTTTGCGGGCGCGAGCGTTCTTTCAGTGGCTGGCGGGACCGAAGCCGGCACTGCCGATTACCGGCACCTTGTTCCGCTGCGCTCGGCCAGGAATGCCACCAGCCATCGGATGGGATCGTGCATTCGCACATCTGGACGTGATTCCGATCGTGGGCAGCCACATCGACCTGGTCATAGAACCTCACCTCGCCACCAACCGCCCCCTGATCGAGAAGGCCGTGGCGCAGACCTATTCTTCAACCGAGTCTCGCAAACGGGAGTACGGGTCATCGACGTGATCTCTGGATTCAGCAAGGACGCCCTTGTGCTCGATGCCCGCGTGGAGATCGATCGCATCGTGGAAGGTTTGCGCGAGCAGGTTTTCGGCACATTGCGGCGACGTGGCGCGGTTGTCGGCCTCTCCGGAGGCATCGACAGCTCCGTTGTCGCGGCGTTGTGCGCACGCGCGTTCGGGAAAGACAAGGTCCTCGGGATATTCATGCCGGAGCGTCATTCCTCCGACGACTCGCTCAGGCTCGGCCGCCGTGTCGCCGCGCAGCTTGGCATCGATACGGCGCTGGAGGACATAACATCCGCCCTCGAGGCCGTCGGCGCCTACAGTCGACAGGTCGAGGCGATCCAGACCGTCGTTCCCCGGTACGGGGACGGCTGGAAATGCAAACTGGTGCTCGCGTCGGTTCTCGAGGGCAACGGGCTCAACATCACACGTCTCACGGTTCAGGACCCAGCGGGCAGGACCGACACGGTGCGTCTGTCGCCGGCAGCCTATCTGCAGATCGTCGCTGCAACCAACTACAAGCAGCGCCTGCGCAAGATGACCGAGTACTACCATGCGGACCGCCTCAACTACGCTGTGGCAGGGACGCCAAACCGGCTGGAGCATGACCAAGGATTTTTCGTCAAGCAGGGCGACGGAATTGCCGACCTGATGCCGATCGTCCACCTCTACAAGACCCAGGTCTACCAGCTGGCTGAATACCTTGGGGTGGATGAAGAGGTCCGGCGGCGGCCGCCGACCACGGACACTTTCTCCATGGCCCAAAGCCAGGAGGAATTCTATTTCGCGCTGCCTTACAATCTGATGGATCTGTGCCTCTACGGCCTGAACCACGGAATTTCTGCCGAGGAGGTCGCGGCAGCTGCCGGCCTCACAACGGCCCAGGCTCAGAAAGTCTTCAAGGACATCGACAGCAAACGCCGTGCCGCTCGCTATCTTCACGCACGGCCTTTGCTGTCTGCCGCAATGAGCGGGGGCTAGGCAATGTGCGGCATCGCCGGAATCGTGTCGCTGAGTGGCGCCGTGGCGCCACCTTCGCGCGAAGCGCTGATGCGCATGGCTGGCGCGCTCGCGCATCGCGGCCCGGACGAGCGCGGTCTTTACCGCGACAAACGCGCCGGATTGGCGCATGCCCGCCTGTCTGTCGTCGATCTCTCCAATGGCCAGCAGCCACTCGCGGACGCAGGCGGCACGACTTGGATCGTCTTCAACGGCGAAATCTTCAACTACCTCGAACTGCGTGAGAAGTTGATCGCCCTCGGCCACCGCTTCCGCACCCACAGCGATACGGAGGTCATCGTCCACGCCTATCGCGAGTGGGGCGAGACCGCCTTCGAGCGGATGAACGGGCAATGGGCGGTCGCGATCTGGGACTCCGCAGCGGGCCGTCTCGTATTGTCGCGCGATCGGTTCGGCATCTGCCCCTTGCACTTCTGCGAGCATGGGGGGCGGCTTTACTTTGCCAGCGAAGTGAAAGCCATTTTCGCGGCCGACATAGCCATCCCCCGTGCCCTCGATCCGGCCGGCATCGATCAGACTTTCACGCTCTGGACAGTCGTGCCGCCGCAAGGCGTATTTCAGGGAATCAGCGAGCTCACCCCGGGGCATGTTCGCATTTACGACCGGGACACCGTTCGCGAGCGGGCCTTCTGGAAGCCTTGCTACCCTGAAATTTCCGGTCCGCGCGGTAACGAATTCACCGGCTCGCTCGATGACGCGGTGGATCAGGTGCGCGGCGCGCTGGAGGCTGCGACGGCGCTCAGGATCGTGCAGGCCGACGTGCCTGTTGGTTGCTATCTGTCGGGCGGGCTCGACAGCTCTCTAGTCGCCACACTGGGAAGGCGCTACGCCGGCGAGCGGTTCCAGACCTTCTCCCTGCGCTTTGCCGACACCGAGTATGACGAGACCCGTTTCCAGCGTCTGGTCACCGGCGCAATCGGAAGCGAGCACCATGAGGTGGTGGTTTCGCGCAGCGACATCGCTGAGGTCTTTCCCGAGGTGATCTACCACACCGAGCGTCCAATCCTGAGGACCGCGCCTGCGCCGCTGTTCCTGCTCTCGAGGCTGGTGCGAGAACACGGCATCAAGGTGGTGCTGACCGGCGAAGGAGCCGACGAAATGTTCGCTGGCTACGACCTGTTCCGCGAAGGTAAGGTCCGCCGTTTCTGGGGCCGCCAGCCCGCTTCGACACGACGCTCGCGGCTGCTGGAGCGTCTCTACCCCTACCTCAGCCGCTCGCCGGTGCATCAGCAAGCAATGGCGCGCCAGTTCTTCGGGCGCGATATCCAGGCCTACGACGCGCCCGGCTTCGCGCATGACACGCGCTGGCGCACCACTGGCGCTATCAAGCGATTGTTCACCGCCGACATGCGCGCCGAATCCGAGCGCCGCAATGCCGTATCCGAGCTGATCGCCCGCCTGCCGGCGGAATTTCCGCGATGGGACTCTCTGGCGCAGGACCAGTATCTCGAGATCCAGACGCTAATGTCGGGATATCTGCTTTCCTCACAGGGGGACAGGATGCTCATGGCCCACTCTATCGAGGGGCGCTTCCCGTTCCTGGATGATGAACTTGTGAGGCTCGCGAATTCGCTTCCGGCAGCCTACAAGCTGCGCGTCCTCGACGAAAAGCACGTGTTGAAGCGCGCCGCGAAAGCGATCGTGCCGGAGGAAATCGTAGCCCGCAAGAAGCAGCCGTACCGGGCGCCCAACGCACTTTGCTTCATTGCCGATGATGCCCCGGCCTATGTCCGCGAAGCACTTTCGGAGACGGCGCTGCGCGCCGCGAACGTCTTCGATGCGAAGTCGGTGACGCGCCTGCTGGACAAGTGTCGAGCCAGGACAGGGGACGGCGATCTCTCCAACTCCGACAACATGGCGCTGGTCGGCGTGCTCTCGACCCAGATCCTTCACCAGCAGTTTGTCGCAAGCCGCCCCGGTGGAGCTCGCAAGGTCGACCTCACCGTCGACATCGACCACGAGCATCGCGAAGAGGTGCTGGCATGATGCATGACGCAGTACCGCTGCTGCATGACTATCTCGCCTACTCCGCCAGCCGGGCCGGCGGGAAAGTGGCGCTGGTGTGCGGCGGCCAACGTGTCACCTATAGCGAGATCGAAGCGCGCTCCAACGCCATCGCGCAACACCTGGCCACGGCTGGGATCGCACGCGGCGATCGCGTGATGATCTTCGCCGACAACACCGTCGAGACGGTCGTCGCCTTCTGGGCGGTGCTCAAGGCGAATGCCGTGGTGTGCATCGTCAATCCGCTCACCAAGAGCGACAAGCTCGACTACCTGCTCAACGACTGCCGGCCGACGGCACTGATCACGGACAGGCACCTTCACTCGGTCTTCAGCGAACCGGCGCGCAACTGCCCGTCATTGCGGCGGATAATTATCTCCGGACCGGTAGACGACGCCCAAATGACGGGATTGCCACACGCGGTGCGCTGGGACATCGCGGTCGCCACCAGCGGCAGCGCACCGCCGGCGCGCCGCTGCATCGATATCGATCTCGCCGCCATCATCTACACCTCCGGGTCGACGGGCGAACCCAAGGGCGTGATGCTGACGCACAGGAACATGATCACCGCGTGTACGTCGATCGCCTCATACTTGAAGCTACGCGACGACGAGGTGATCCTCAACGTCCTGCCCCTCGCCTTCGATTACGGCCTGTACCAGATGATCATGGCGTTTCGCACCGGCGCTCGGCTGGTGCTTGAACGTTCGTTCGCGTTCCCGGCGCAGATCCTCGGGCTAATCAAGGAAGAGAGGGTGACAGGCTTTCCCGGCGTGCCGACCATCTTCGCCGCACTCTCGGATCTCAAATCGCTGAAAGATCAAGATTTTTCAAGCATTCGCTATGTCACGAACACTGCAGCCGCCCTGCCGCTCAAGCATATTCTCATGCTCCAGGAGCTGTTTTCGGATGCGCGCATCTATTCAATGTACGGCCTCACCGAATGCAAGCGCTGCACCTACCTGCCGCCGGAAGACCTTGAGCGAAAGCCGTTGAGCGTTGGGATCGCCATCCCGAACACGGAAATGTGGATTGTCGACGAGCATGACAGGCGGGTCGCCCCCGATGTCGTCGGCCAGCTCGTCATCCGCGGAGCGACGGTGATGAAAGGCTATTGGGGCAAGCCGGAGGCTACGGCCAGGAAACTCAAACCCGGTCCGCTGCCAGGCGAGCAGGTCCTGTACACCGGCGACTACTGCCGGATGGACGCCGAGGGTTACCTTTACTTCGTCGGTCGCGGCGACGAGATCATAAAATCACGAGGGGAGAAGGTCGCGCCCAGGGAAGTGGAAAACGTACTGCTGGATATTCCCGGCGTGCGGGAAGCTGCGGTCATTGGCGTTCCGGACGAGCTGCTCGGGCAAGCGGTCAAGGCGTTTGTCGTGATGGAGCAAGGAAGGGTCATTGGCGAGCGGCAATTGCAGAAAGAATGCCAGAAACGATTGGAGAACTTCATGGTTCCGAAGTCTATCGTGATCGTACCCAGCCTACCGATGACAGACACCGGAAAACTTAAGAAAACGGCCCTGTCATGAGGCGGTTTCTGGATGAAATTGACCCGCATTTATCTTTTGTATCGGAGGAGAATACAATGTTGTCTACCAAGGATAGAGCCGAAACCTGCAAGGACCAGATCCGCGCGTTCCTGGCGTCGAATTTCTACATAGCCGATGCGGATGCTCTGGAGAGCGACACGTCCCTTCTCGACCAAGGCATCGTGGACTCGACCGGGGTACTTGAGGTTATCGGCTTTATCGAGGAGACCTTCGGCATCATAGTCGAAGACAGCGAGCTCCTGCCGGAGAACCTCGATTCGATCCAAGGGATTGCGCAATACGTCCTCCGCAAGAAGAACTGATCGCGGAAATCTTGCGTAGCGCTGCGCTTTGCCCGCTGCAGATCGACCGGGCCTGCCGCAGTCGCGGCGTGGCTCAGGCTTGCGACATGGTATGCGCCACAACCACCCTGCCCTCGCCGGCCTCGTTCTTGACCGCGCGTATGGTTTCGTAGGCCCTGGAACGCTCCAACAGGCTCATGACTTGCCGGTCCTGGCCGAGTCCGACCTCGAAGAGCAGGATGCCTCCGCGCCGCAAGTAACGTGGCGCGTCCTTGATCACCCGCATATGGATGCTCAGGCCATAGGGGCCAGCCGCAAACGCTTCACGCGGCTCGAGCTCGGTCAAATGCGCACGGTCGCCCTCAAGCCGCTTGTCCGAAATATAAGGCGGATTGCAGACGATCACGTCGATCGTGCCCTCAAGTTCCAAGCCTGAGAAAGCGCTGAACAAATCGCCCTGAAGCACCGACACGCGATCCGCCATGCCGTGATGAGCGACGTTGCGGCGCGCGATTTCGACGGATCCATCGGTGAGGTCGCTCGCCCAGACGCGCGCGGTGGGAGCGTAGTGCGCGATGGCGCACGCCAGATTGCCGGCCCCACAGCACATGTCGACGACGCGCGGCGCCGGCATGTTCATTTGACTGAGAACATCGAGAGCCGTCGCACCGAGCAACTCCGTCTCAGGCCGAGGAACGAGCGCACCGGGCGCAATTAGCAACTCCAGCCCCATGAAGACGGTGCGGCCTTTGCTGTAGGCGTCGGCGACATTGATCTCTTCGCTCACGACAGACCTGCCTTCCTGAATTTACCGATACCCGACAACTGCGTATCAATTAAGTGTATCTCAAATTCATTAAATTCTCGATGGGCAGATCGAAAAACACTCGCTGCCATAGGCTTTGAAGACATCATGCAACAAAGAGTGATCACAAGCCTCTCATCTGTCGCATGGTTGGGAATATTGTCTCATCATTGGGAGTATTCCCTATTCGCTCCCGGTTATCCCCAGCCTCGCACGACCAATTCCCGAATTCTCTGACCTGCGCCACGATTTTGCTACATTTTGATCAAATGGCACATACGTGAGCAACTCGTAATGTTTCAGTAGCTAACGGAACGCAACCGCTTTCCGCAAGGCAAGAGGATTTACCCATCATCGTTACCAATAAGATTGCGCGGCTTCTCCGCGCGAAAGACCGCAGCTCATGAAGTCAACGCAAGGGCGCTCGCCCGATCTACGTTCTGCTATGTTCGGTTCAATGCACGGACTGGTTGGCGTCGGCGTTTTCTCGGCAGTGATAAACGTTCTCGCCTTGACCGGCTCCGTCTACATGCTCCAGATCTACGATCGCGTGCTGCCTTCGCAGAGCGTGCCGACCCTTGTCGGATTTACGATCGGGATGCTGGGCCTCTACGCGGTCTACGGGCTTCTCGATTTCGTCCGGCTTCGCCTGTTGGTCCGCATCGGCAGCCGCCTGCATAGAAATCTTCAGCAAAAGGCGTTCGCTGCCTCGCTTTCCTTGCCGCTCACTGCAGGGCAGGATGCGAACCGGGTGCAGCCGCTTCGCGACCTGGACCAGCTGCGCGGCTTTCTTTCCGGACTGGGGCCAACAGTCGTCTTCGACGCTCCCTGGATACCGTTTTACATGGTGGTCATCTATCTGCTGCACCCTGCGCTTGGTGTGCTGGCAACGCTTGGCGCGGCCGCTGTCGTACTTTTGACGGTTGTCGCGGAAGTCGTTGCCCGCAAGCCCGCCGCACGTGCGTCTGAAACGCTCGTGGCACAGCGGCTTCTTGCCGATTCCGGCCGCCGCAACGCCGAGGTTGTCCAGGCGATGGGCCTTTCCGCCCAGCTCGGTCGGCGCTGGAATGAGATCAGTCATCTCTATCTCAAGAACCAGGAACAGCTCTCCGATGTCGTCGGCGCAGCAAGTTCATTGTCGAAAACACTCCGAATGGCGCTGCAATCGTCCGTTCTGGGGCTGGGCGCCTATCTTGTCATCGGCGGCGAGGCTTCGCCCGGTGTGATCATCGCATCGTCCATATTGCTGGGCCGCTCGTTGGCGCCGGTTGACGTGGCGATCGCAAACTGGAGAGGATTTCTGGCCACCCGGCGAAGCTATTCCGATCTGGCGGCAGCGTTGGACGCTTTCGGCAGCCAGAACGACCCTATGGAACTGCCGCGCCCGCAGACACAGCTTGTCGTCGAGGAACTGACGGTCGCGCCACCAAGCCTGCAGAGACCAACGCTCGTCAACGTAAGCTTTCGCTTGTCGAGTGGCGCGGGGTTGGCGATCGTCGGCCCGAGCGGCTCCGGCAAAACGACGCTCGTGCGTGCTTTGGTCGGGGCCTGGAAGCCGCTTCGCGGAACGGTAAGGTTGGACGGCGCCTCGCTCGATCAATGGAATTCGGAGCTGCTCGGCGCTCACATCGGCTATCTGCCCCAGGACGTTGAGCTCTTCGACGGAACGATCGCAGACAACATTTCAAGGTTCGGCGGCAAGAGCGATGCCAAAGGCGTGCTGGCGGCCGCCAGGGCTGCGGGTGTGGACAAGATGATCATGCGGCTGCCGGAAGGTTTTCAAACGCGCGTCGGCGAAGGCGGAGCGGCCCTGTCGGCTGGTCAGAGGCAGCTGGTCGGGCTCGCCAGAGCACTTTATGGCGATCCATTCCTTGTCGTTCTCGACGAACCAAATTCCAATCTGGATGCCGACGGCGACGTTGCCCTGGCCGGGGCAATCCTGGCGGTGCGCCAACGCGGCGGCATCGCAATCGTCGTTGCGCATCGTCCGTCAGCTCTCGTCAACATCGATCAAGTGCTCGTCTTGTCGAATGGCATGCTCCATTCCTTTGGCTCGCGCGAAGACGTTCTGGCAAATGTGATCCGGCCCTTCCCGCGGCCAAATACTGTCGTCCCGCTGCAGCAAGGTGCAAGCGGGCATGCGTGAGGGATTGCCAGTGTCTAACATGACCATGTCGTCTCATGTTGCGGCCGGTGGCGAAAGCCAATCGGTTGGGGCAAAGCCAGAGCCGAATGGCATCCGGACCGATCTGCTCTTGGGTCTGGCCGCACATTGTCGTTCCGCCGTGGAAAGGTGCAGGCAGGCATATGTGAGGTATCGCTCTACCGCGACCGTATCATCATATGCCGCGGTCGGTAGCGAAAGCCAACCGATCCCGACGAACCCAACCGAAGAGCCGGATGGTATCAGGGCCAACCTGCTTCTGGGCCTGGCGACCACCTTCCTGCTGATCGTCGGCGGAGGGCTCTGGCTGGGATTGACCAAGATCGCCGGCGCGGTGATTGCGCCCGCCACCGTGGTGGTCGAAAGCAACATAAAGAAAGTCCAGCATCAAACCGGCGGCACCGTCGGTGGCATCTTTGCCCAGGACGGAGATCATGTGCGTGCCGGCGATGTGTTGGTCAGGCTGGACGATACGTTGACGCGAGCAAACCTGCAGATAGTCAGCGAGGAGCTCAATCGCGCCACCATTCGTCTGGCGCGGCTGGAGGCAGAGCGGCAGGGCCTGCCGGAAATGCAACTTCCGCCCGGCGTTCGCGCCCAGATGGGCGACCCGCAACTGGCGGCACTTGTCCGTGGCGAGCGCGCCGTGTTCGAAACCCGTGCTGCGGCGCTGGCTGGCCAGAAGGCACAATTGCAAAGCCGCTCGAAACAGTTGGAACGTCAGATCGACGGGCTCAAGGCGCAGCAGGCGGCGATGGACGAGTCACTGGATCTGCTGACGCGGAACCTTGCTGACGTCGAGTCTCTCTACTCGAAGAAATTGATCTCCAAAGAGCGGCTGAGCAATGTCAGCTTGGAGAAGAGCCGGACTCGCGGCGAGTCCGGACGCCTTGTCGCGGCAATTGCGGAGGTCCAAGCCCGCATCAGTGAGACTGACCTTCAGGTGCTTCAGCTCGATGAGCAAATGCGGAGCGAGGTAACGAGCGAACTTCGCGAAACGGAAGCCAAGCAGACCGAACTCAATGAGCGCAAAGTCGTGGCGGAAGACGAGCTCGCCAGGACAGATATCCGCGCGCCACAGTCGGGAACGGTACAAGAATCCTCCATCCACACCGTCGGAGGCGTGATTGCCCCCGGGGAAGTGCTCATGATGATTGTGCCCGATGCCGACAATCTGGTCGTGGACGCCCTCGTTTCTCCAGAGCGTATCGATGACGTACGTCCTGGACAGCGGGTTTCAATCCGCTTTCCGGCCTTCGATGTAGGAACGACACCCGTTTGCCAAGGCTCGGTCAAACGCATCTCTGCAGATCTGATTAAAGATCAGCAACGTCAGCTTTCTTACTTTTCGACGCGCATCAACGTCGAAAATGCAGCGACCTGCCTGACAGGAGCGAAAATACTCAAACCCGGCATGCCCGCCGAAGTTCACATAAGCACCGACGAGCGCAATGTCTGGTCCTATTTGCTGAAACCCTTCACCGACCAGGTTTCCAGAGCCTTCAAACAGTGACGCAATCGACAATCCAGACAGGACCAAGGTGCAGGCGGTCTATTGGACCGCCGCACTTTCAAGGGCACTGCTGAACCTTACCTCGATCGTATCTCCCGGTGCCACCTCGGTGTCCTCTCCGGCTGACTGTTTGCGCCATTCCTCACCGACCTTGCGGATGATCGTGATCTGAGCCTGGATGCTCTCGCCGGCAACCGGCAGCGGCTGGGCGGACGCTCCTGTGGGTTGCAACTTCTGGCTGGCGGCGCGAAGTCTTGCGGTGGTATCGGCAAGGCGCACGTTGGTATCCTTCAGCTCGGTCAAGAGACCGATCCTTCTCAGGTTGTTATTGCGCTCGTGCTGCCTGGCGAAATCGTCCTGCTGGCGTCGTGTTGTCATGAGCTCGACCGACGTTTCGAGCGCGCGGCTGGACGACAGAAGCACACCGCGCCGGACATCTGCGAGCCTGTCGTTGGTCAGATTGCCTGCTTTATGTGCTTTTGTTACCCGTGCCAGATCGTCCTCGTCCGCTTTCACGGCTTCCACCTCGGCCTGTTCGCGCTTGAGCAGGACTTCGATTTGCGCTGCAGCATCCTTGGCGCTCTTTTCGAGGTAGTTTTGCTCCTGCTGGAAGTTGTCCAGCGAAAGCTTGAGCCCTTCTGCTTCAGCCTGGGCGATCGCTGACACAAAAGCGGTCGATAGGGGTGACCCTTTTGGTGCTTGCATGTCGAATTTCGCCTCGTTCTGGAGTTCGGCGCGAAGGCGGGCGCTATGAAAGTGATCTCTGGTGTATTCTCCCCAAAGCGATTCATAGTCGCGCCGCAGATCCACCGGATCGGGGCCGACCTGGTTCGCCCGCGACCGCAACAGGCTGAAACCGCCAGACACTGCGATCGCCTGCCGCACCGTCATGAGCGGCCGGTAGGCCTGCTGCCCGGGAGTGAGCACGTCGCCGGTCACGTAGATCGGGCGATAGTCTGCTATCACTGCGGTCACGTCGCTCGGCTTGATGACGATCATTTGCTCTCGCCCATCAGGCAGGCGCTGGTGGAAGATCTTGGTTGGCAAGATCGTCTCCATCCGCGTCTGCAATTCGGCTGGCGTCAGACCGCCGACCGAAACCATCCCGACTTCGGGAAGCGCGATCGTGCCGTCCATCTGGACCGTGGCCCGCTGCGTTCGTTCGGGGATGGAGGCAATTCCTATCTCGACGGTGTCGCCGGCGGAAAGTCGATAAGCGACCCGCGTCTCCGCTGCGGCCGCCATATCCACGGCAGAAAACATACCAAGCGCGGCGAGAAGGATTCGATTAATGAGGGTCATTGGCGACAATCTCCTTCTGCTTCGATCCTGATTCTTCAGCCCAATCGAGACGGGCGACGAATTCGTGCACCGGCCCGCCAGGCACGCCCCAGTTGCTCGACCAGATCACCTGTGAGCCGTCTGGCGAAGGCGAAGCATGGGTCTCGCTCCAATAGTCGAACGGAGCGTTCCGCGTTTGCACGATACGCCGAACCTCTCCACTTCCGTCGATGCGCAGCGCGATCACTTCTCGCGCATACGGCGCCCAGTCCGGATTGGCTGATATCTCGTCAGGATTGCCGCCATAACTGAGGAACGCCCAACTGGGCCTGCCCAGTGCACGCAGCGATGCATGCTCGGCCTCACCGAACTTCATAAGCGAGGTGACCTTCCCGTCGGAGAGCCTCCGCTTGATCACCTGATATTTGTCGGGATCGGCTTTGCTGATGCCTACATAGACTTCGCTGCCATCCTCATCGATTGTCAGATCGCCGTGACCGGGTCGATGATGCTCCGTCCACCTTTGGCGCAACGTGCCATCAACGGCGAAAATGCCTCTTTGTTCAGTGCCGTCCGACAGGTCTTGAAAGCAAAGGATATTCGTCCCGAGGGGGGAGATCGTGCAGGCGCTGTTGTTTCCGGCAAGCTGAGCCAGATCGATGTCCGGAAATTTCCGCCGCTGGTTGAGGTCGTATGCAAAGACAACCATCGCGCCATCCGCACGGATAGCGCGCACCGCTATGCGATCACCGTCACGGCTTGGATTGCCTTTGGACGGCCCGAACCTCAGCTCGTTATAATTTGTCGCGACAAACAGCACATCTTCGCGATTGGTCCGAGGCGCCCAGGTCGAGATCTTCCGATCCTGAACGCAGATCATCAAGTCGGCATTTCGCGGGTGCCATTCACATTGGTCCGATCTATTGCGGCGAAATAGCGGGGCATACGTTTGCCCGTCGAAGAAGCACATACCATTGCAGCCGTTGGTGATGACGAGCAGGCTTTGGTCCGCATTCCAGGCTTGGGCGCTCGAGTAACGGTGGCTGCAATATTTTTCGCCGCATGCAATCCCATTGCCAAGCACTCCCGGCTTGGTAATGCGGGTGAAGACCGTCCCAAACGCGGGGTCTGTCGCCGGGCGCAAATAATCGGGTAAATCCATCGTTACCGGCGCAGTAAACTGTGCCGACACGCTGCTTTGCTGACCTCCGGCCGTAGGCAGACCCAACGACATGGCAGCGGCAATCAACAGCGGAGCCAATGCACGCGGGTGAAAGGTCATGTCATATAGCTCATTTCGTGTCGGACGCGACCTTCGCTGAGGCGCGCCTCCCACCATCCGATGGTTCGCTCCAACCCTTCACGCAGGCTGGTCTGCGCCCGCCACCCGGTCTTACCTTCGAGGCGCGAAGAATCGGCCAGCAGGGCACGGACCTCGGAATTCTGTGGCCGCAGGCGGCGTTCGTCGCGATGGACGGGCTTTTTGGTGCCGCTCAGCTCGAGCACCAGATCCAAAATGTCCGAGATCGTCACGGCGCGTTGGCTCCCGGCATTGTAGGGGCGACCAAATTCAAGCTCGGCCGAACCTGCTGTCAGGAACGCCGCGGCAGTGTCTTCCACAAAGGTGAGGTCGCGGATCGGGCTTGTGTCCCCGACCATGATCGCCGGGCAATTCTTGTCGAGGACTTGCCTTATGATGGTCGGTACGATGGCCCGTTCACTCTGACGCGGGCCGTACGTATTGAACGGCCTCACGATGACCACGGGGGTGTCGAACGACCTGGCGAAGGACTCCGCCATCATGTCTGCGCCGATCTTGGATGCCGAATATGGTGACTGGCCCTGCAGTGGATGGGATTCATTGATGGGCATCGTCAAGGCAGTGCCATAAACCTCGCTGGTCGAAGTGTGCACCACACGCTCGGTCTCCCATTGGCGCGCCGCTTCGAGGACGTTCACCGTGCCCAGTATGTTGGTCTCCACATAGGACTGGGCGGCCGCATACGAATATGGAATCGCAATGAGTGCGGCGAGATGAAACACGACGGCCTGGCCACGCACGATCCGGTTCAGGAACGCACTGTCGCGAACGTCGCCGCGGACAAGATTCAGCTGGCTTCGAATAGTGTCCGGCAAATCATCGAGCCAGCCATGACTGTCGAAGGAATTGTAGAGGGCCAGCGCAGTGACATCCGCCCCGTTACGGACGAGCGCTTCAGTGAGATGCGACCCGATGAACCCATCGGCGCCCGTGACCAGAACTTTTCTGCCCCTGTAATTCATGACTGTGCGTTCCCCCTATGACGTGAAGCGCTGACCTTGCAAACCCAACGGAGCGCGGCCATGCCCAAGCTGCTCTCACATGCCGATCGGCGGCGTGACCGGGCCGATCGGCGGCGGTGAAACCAGGCCGATGACCGCCAGAAAACCGCGCACCATCCAAACGATATCGGAGGCGACCGTGCGCTGCGGATAATAGGCAAGGTCAAGCCTGGCCTTGGCAGGGAACAGAACCTCACGGTAGAAAAGTAGCGGATCCTCGGATCGCGGATAAAAATGGGCTTCATGCCGGAAGAGAACCTGGGCCGGACCCAGCAAGCCCGGCTTGTATT
The DNA here is from genome assembly GCF_040545535.1 of Mesorhizobium robiniae. NCBI lineage: Bacteria > Pseudomonadati > Pseudomonadota > Alphaproteobacteria > Hyphomicrobiales > Phyllobacteriaceae > Mesorhizobium > Mesorhizobium robiniae. The sequence continues at coordinate 69,483 of NZ_JBEPMC010000006.1, read as the reverse complement.
GCAGAACGGCCTCAAAGCCGCCGCGGAAACAATCGGCGAAGACAAGGCTCTCCGGTCGCGGTCCGACAATTGCCATGTCGCCTCTTAAGACATTCCACAGTTGCGGAAGCTCGTCGAACTTGGTGAGTGCCAGAAACCGCCCTATCGTCGTCATACGACTGTCGCCGGCCATGGTCAGCGCCAGGCCGCCGGCGTCGCATCGCACGGCGAATTTGCGGAACTTGTACATGCGGAATGGCCGCCCACCAGCACCCACGCGGGTCTGCGCAAAGAAGACAGGCCGGCCGCCTTCCAGTAAGAGCGCCAGGGCGATCACCAGCATCAGCGGAGCGAAGACGATGACGGCTGCCGTAGCGATGATGAGATCAATTGCCCGTCTCGCGAAGCCATGGGCGGCGCTCGAGACAATGGGTCGATGAATGGATAAATCCAAGGCATTCATGCTGCTGTTCCTGCTTGGGCGCAGCTGTTGATCGCAGTGGCAAGCGCTACCGCCACTGATTCGACCACAGGCGCGGTGATTTGGGGATGCAGCGGCACCGTGAGCTCACGCTGGGCAAAGTCTTCTGTCCGCGGCAAATGGGTGCCGGGAAAAAGCTCGCGATAGAGAGTCATTTGGTGCACCGGCGGATAGTGAATGGTGGTTTGTATTCCTTGCCTGCGCAATTCGTCGATGACGTCTTGCCTGTCGGCGTAACGTGGCAAAAGGACAGGCATGATATGGTAAGCCGACGTCCGCGGCTCGTGGAACGGGACAGTTACGGCCGGACAATGTTTTGCGATGAGACGTCGATACAGTATGACCAGTATGCGCCTGATCTCGTTCCACTCCTGCAGGTTCTGCAGCTGGACCAATCCGATGGCAGCCCGCATCTCATCCATGCGATAGTTGAATCCGAGCATGGTGACATCATACTGCGGCGTGCGACTGTTCAGTCTCTGATGTGTCCCCGTGGTCATGCCGTGACCACGGGCCTGACGGATTGTCTCAAGCAGCTTGCGATCTCGGGCGATCACGGCTCCACCTTCCGCCGTGGTCATATTCTTGTTGCCATAAAAGCTGAAGGCGGCCGCGGCACCAAATGTACCCACCTCCTTCAAGCCGGGCGCATGCGCGGCATCCTCGATGATCTGCAGCCCCCGGGCGCGGGCGAATTTCTGCCATTCTTCCCGATTGGCTAGGTAGCCGGCAAAATGTACGAGAATGACCGCTTTGGTGCGCGCGGTGCATCGCGCTTCGGCTTCCACGATCGACATCAGCGGCACGTCGGCGGACTCGATGTCGACAAAGACCGGAGTGGCACCGACGTAGAGGACCGCGTTTGCGGTCGCGACGAAAGTCATCGACGGGACCAGCACTTCGTCGCCTGGTCCGATACCGAGTGCATGCAAAATGAGATGAAGCGCTGCGGTACAAGAACTGACCGCGACGCAATCATCCGCACCATGCATGGCGGCAAAAGCCTCTTCAAAGGCCTTCACCTGCTCTCCCATGGTCAGCCATCCGCTATCGACGACCTTGGACAAAGCTGCCTTCTCCGGCACACCCAAAATTGGGGCACTGACCAAGAGCATCATAACCTCCTAGACTGTTAGACTACGGGATTGGCTTCGTGATCTCGTCATGCGGCCGTGGCAGTGACCTCGATCGAGGCCGACTGGTCTTCCCAGGAAATGGCTTGTGCGTTCTGGAAGTCGTCGACGCGCCCGATATCGAGCCAGAGACCATCATGCTTGTACACGTGGACGGGTGTTCCGTTTTGCATCATCTGCAGCATCAGGTCGTCGAACCCGAAGGGAATGCCGGATGGAATAAACGGCAGAACGTCTGGATTCATGCAGTAGATTCCCATGCTGACAAGGTGCGAAAGCGTCGGCTTTTCGCGAAAGACCTGAACGGTGTTATCGACTTCGTCGATGACGCCGAAGTCCATCTTGATCAGGCGGCAGGCTGTGGCGATCGTTACCGGGTCGGTGTGCTTGCGATGGGCTGCCACAAATCGACTGAGGCTCAAATCGGTGAGGACATCGCCATTGAGAACTATGAACGGTTCTGTCAGCTCATCCCGGATCAACGAGAGCGGGCCGATGGTGCCGAGCGGCTCCATCTCTTGCGTATATCGAATTTTCAGGTTCCACTGCGAGCCATCCCCACACACCGTGCGGATCAAGTGGCCGAGATACCCGGTTGTGATGTAGACCTCCTGGATACCATTGCGTCGCAGCCACTTCAGAAGCATCTCGAGAACCGGCCGGGCACCAATCGGCATGAGCGGCTTTGGCAAGACCGATGTGAAGGGGCGAAGGCGTGTGCCCATTCCGCCACATTGAATCACTGCTTTCATCTGAATTCTCCCCATGTTCACTCGGCCTGAGCGCTGTCGTCACGGCCGCAGCATCCGAAAGTCACTTTCTTGTTCTCTTACAAAGACCGATGGGATTCCCGCCGGCCCTTATCCGGACATTGCATCTGGATGGTATGTGGCCGTCGGGGTTGATGTCGTCGTGCATTCGAATGGTAGCGATCTAGACATTATGGTGTTCAATGGCCGTGCTGATCGACGAAGGCTGGCGCCGGTCGCAAAGGCAGGTTCGGAGCGGGATTCAGCGAACAGTTCTTGGCCGGTCAGCTTGTGGCCATGAGACCGACAAAACCCAAATGAGTGCTTGCAGTGAGCCAAGTGTCCATCAATGCCGGAACGACCTACAACAACCCGGCGATTGCGAGATATCGGCTTCGAAGCGCGCTGTTGGACACGGATCTTGGCGGTTGAGAACGGATATTCGGCAAGTCAGCGGATTCCGATCGCAGGGCTTAAAATAAGAGGAGCGTTTCCGGTTATTTAGGGTTATATTAGCAATCTGACGCTTGCGGTGTTGGGGCACAGCAGGTGTTGACTGGATAAATCGACGAGTGGTCGGCCATGACCTTAAGGCCATCACCGTTCAATGGTTCCAGGTTTCGTTGGGGTAGTTCAATGTATCGAATCGTCATCGCCGACGATCACGGCTTGTATCGTCGTGGCCTGCGGTTGGCACTGACCGCAGGCATTCCAGGTGTAGAGATATTTGAGGCATCGTGTTTCGATGCCGTACTTAGTCTGCTGGCGGAACAGGCGTCCGTTGATCTTGCGATCCTGGACCTGAACATGCCGGGATTGTTCAATCAGGAAGTGCTCGGTGGCATTCTATCGGCCTATCCCGATACCCGATTTGCGATCGTTTCCGGAAACGATTCACGCTCGGAGATCCTCACGGCTCTGTCGATCGGACTTCACGGCTATATCGTAAAGTCGCAAAGGGACGAGGAGGTCGTCATGGCCGTCAACGAAATCCTTTCGGGCCGCATCTATGTCCCTGCCCTTCTGTCACGCCCGGGTGCAGCGCTAGCGACCCACGCACCTACTCCCGCCGAGCAAATCCCACAGCGACGTACCACCAGCGGCAATCTTGGCAGGCTGACCTCGAGGCAAAAGGAGGTCCTGAAGCTGATGGCAGAAGGGTATTCCAACAAGGAAATCGCGCGCGATCTGGAAATCGCCGAAGCGACAACGAAGATCCATGCCGCTGCGGTTCTGCGCGAGCTTGGGGTGCGGAATCGGACAGAGGCTGCCGTTATGCTGAAGACCTGGCTAACGGGCAACATCAACAATATCAATTAGAGCGCCGCGCGTCCTTTTGGATTTTCCAAAAATCGGCTCGATTTCTGGAAGCATGATGCGTTTAGGGACCGATTTCCTTGCGTGACAGCTTTAGCGAATATTGCAGCCCGTGATCCGATATTTCCAGCTTGGGGGAGTGACCGACAAGCGGCGCCCCATCCACCCCGATTATCATGGACCCGAAACCATGACGGACAACTTTTGCGGTCTGCCGCCGCCCCGATTCCACCCACTCGAACACGATGTCACTGCCCGGATCTTCCGATGCGAATGTCCAGCTTACCTCGACCCGGCCATTTGGATCGCCAAGCGCTCCATGTTTCAGGGAATTGGTCGTCAGCTCGTGAACAACCATCGCAAAGCTCTCGGCGGCGCCGCCTGATATCACGACAGAGGGACCGCTCACCGATATGTCGCGGGTTCCCATATAAGGTTGCAGCTCCAGGACAACGAGATCATGGAGCATCCCCGTCGCATTGCCGTTGCGTGAAAGCAGCAAATGCGTTGCCTCGAGCGCACGGATCCGGTCGATGAGCGTCTCTTTGTACTTGGCGACATTCTTCTCGGGAACATCGACCATGTTCACGAGCGCCGTGATAACCGGGAATAGGTTGCTGAACCTGTGGCGTTGTTCCAGCATAATGCGCTCCCGCTTCTTTGCCGCGGCGCGCAGCAGGGTAGTTTGTCGTCGCTCGGTCAGATCAGCGGCCACTCCGAGCCGCTGTAGACGATCATCATACTTCTCTTCTCTTCCGCGCAAGGCAACCCAGCGGATATGTCCATCCGGTCGCCGGACGCGAATCTCGACGTCGTAATTCGTGACCGATGAAGGCTTTCTCGATGCCAACAGCTTTGGCCAGTCCGCCGGATGAATGACTGCCGTCAGGTCCTCCAGACGGCGGCTAGCGGCCGGAGCCAGGCCGAGAATGTCCCAGAACGCGCCCGAACCGGTGACGATCCCGTCTTTAAGGTCGATCCGCCACGTGGCCAGGCGTCCAGCAGACAAAGCGAGATCCAGCCACTCCTTCTGAGCCCGAAGCGCTTCGTGTACAGCCCGTCGTTCCGAAATATCGTCGACCACCACGAAGATGCTTTCTGAGAGAACCCCGTCGGGCACTGACGAAGACAGGGTTAGCCGAGACCAGAATGCCGTACCGTCCTTTCGTGTCAGACGGACCTCCGAAGCAAACGAAGAAATGTCATTACCCAGCCCCGCCAACAACGGCTCCAAGGCGCCGCGGTCGTCCGGATGAACGAGTGTCTTGAGCCGTAATTTGGCAAGCTCCTCCTCCTCGTAACCTGTCATCTCACAGAGGCGTCTGTTGGATTGCAGCAACTCACCTTGCTTGTTGGTGTTTGCGAAACCCATAGCAGCGCGTTCGAACGCCCAACGATAGCGGCTTTCGGTTGCTTCGACGGCAGCAAGTCTCGCTTCGGCTACTTCCAGTACATCACGCAAGTCCTGCCGCAGCCGATTGAACGTCATGGCAATCACTGCGCCCGAAACCAGAAGCAGGATGGCGCGCGCCCAATCTTCGCTGGAGATCTGACCATGCAGGGTACCCCGCACCCATAGGCCGGCTGCCACCATCAGAATCGTCGCGGCAAGCGCAGGTCCCCGATCTTCAAGATAGGAAATAATAATAATAGCTGGAATAAACTCTAAAAAACTTGAGCCTCCTCCGATATATACTGAAGCTTTTATTTCGAATATTATAGTAGCAACTAATACCGACGCGGAGGCTATATGAGTTAGCAATCTGCCTGGCGGGTCCGAATTCGTCCTGCGCGACTGCGAGTTCATAGACATAGGCTACAACCTTTTAACTAGGCCGTCGAGACTAGAGCAGAAAACGTACAACCTAGTACGACTGCCGGATTGCCATACCGCTGTCACAGCGCGCATTTTATCTGGCGGGGGGAGCATGACTTGGTCAGAACTCCTCATAATATATAGAGTTTCAAGGTGATAGGGCCATTTTTTTAGCCCTATACACAAAAGACTGCCTGTAAATCCCGAATAACTTATTTCGGGGTGATTAAACTTTGGGGAGATCAAAAAAATGACTCTGATCGACAGACACAGTGATGCTGTTGCGCGCAACCGATACATTGTAGTAGGCGCCAAGTATGCCCCTGAGGCGTATAGCCCAGAGATGCTGCGGCCCTCATATCCTTATCCTCCAACTCGTGCATCTGATCGGCCCGATGCAGGCGGCGACGAACCAAGGAGACGCAGCCTCGAATCCATCACCGGCATGCTTGATCGCATCGGCTGCGGCTATCTCGTGCTGAACCGCGAACGAAAAGTGATCGAGTGGAACGCAGCCGCTCAGACCACGCTGGAGCGCCAGGGCGAAGCGGCTGAAACAGCCAGTGAGCTTTCGATCGCCCTGAGGCGGCTGGTCGCCAACGTTCCGGCCCATTTCCTGCCGGGTTCACTGTCATGGGTGGTGATCCGCAGTGCAGGCGACAGGCCGGTAATACTGAAAGAGAACGGAGTTGTCGCGCCTGACGGAACCAGCATCGTGGCATTGCTGGACCGCGAGAACAGGTCGGGGCCAAATCCGCAGACGCTGCAAAGGATGTTTGGCTTGACGAGCGCGGAAACCCACCTGGCGCTGCGCTTGGCCCAGGGCGATGCCCCGTTGGAGATCGCCCGCAGCTGGCGCCTCAGCCGCACCACGATCCGCTCACAGCTTGCCTCGCTCTTCGCCAAGACCGAAACGAGACGTCAGGCGGAATTGGTGGCTCTTCTGGGACGCATTTCGGTCTTACCATAGGGCTCGCCGTTTGGATCCAGGCACCGGACGTCGCATCCAGACGACCGGTATTGGGGCCTTTCAACATAGCCTAGCTAGTCGCGCGTTGCGTCGCGGGCAGAATGTCCTTGCGTCCTGGAGTTGAATGAACGAGTTAGCTATATCATGCCATCCGAAGATGACCGATTGCCGCGCGCCGGCGCGGGGAACCGCGGCGGATCGGATGTGCCTATAGCTAGGTTGAAGCCTGACCTCTTCAGCCTCCTGTTCAAGGGGTGCAAGGCCGAGCGCTACAGTGCCGGACAGCATCTCTTCATGCAGGAAGATAGTTCCGATCGCGTCTACGGCGTCATAAGCGGCACGATAGAGATATCCCTCTATTCGCCCGGCGGCCGCAAGCTTGTCGCCAACATCGAACTGTTGCAGAGCCTCGTGGGAGAAATCGGCGCTCTCGACGGAGGGCCCCGCACGGCGACCGCCATATGCCTTACCGATTGTGAGCTGGTTTCGGTCAGTCGCGCGAAGCTTTTCGAGCGGATCGACGAGCACCCGCCGCTGGCGCGCGCGCTGATCGAATTGCTTTGCGCGCGCCTGCGCTGGGTCAGTGGCGAAATGGGCGACCATGCCTTGCTCAAGATCGAGACGCGGCTGGCCAAGCGGCTGATTTTCCTGTCCGGCCTGATAGCCGACGCTGAGGGCTGGATACCGATCTCGCAAGCCGATGTCGCGGAGTTCCTCGGCGCAACGCGCGAATCGATCAACAAGACGCTGAACTACTGGCGAAGCCGGTCCTTTATCGCGATAAAGAGGGGTGGCATTCGCATCACAGACAAGCAGGCCTTGCACGATATTGCCGATTTAGAGGACGATTGAATCCGTCGCCCACTGTTCACAGCCGGGAGATGAGATAGCGCATTGCCGAACGGCTCGGCATGAAGAAATAGCCGCCGCCGCGCGTGGTCACGAAATCAGGAAGCTCTTCGATCACGACGCCTCCACCCGGCAACGGGATCGTGAACCGGCCGCCTCCGTTCTGCGCGCCGATCGTTGGATCCTTTTCTTCCTGCAGGCCGTGGAAGGAGACGGCCGAAACCCAGCTCTGCTGGATGAACTCGTATTGACGTTCGATATCGGCGTTCAGGCACATGAAAAGCAAACCCTTCTCCTCGTCCCGTTCATAGGTGCGGCCGACGCGCAGGATACGGTGACGCTTGTTGATTCTGATCTGGCTGTCGTGATCCTCGCTCAGCGAGTCGCGCGGGTTGGAGCGCCTCACATGCGAGCCCAGTGGGCAATGCAGCCCCTGCGGATCTTCCTTCCCGAACGAGAAATCATTGTCCGGCTCACGCTTACCGCGCCCGTTCGGATTGCGCACGAGCGATGTCCCGTCCTGCCAACGTCCGACCATCTTGGCGGCGATCCAGTGTGGATCTATGGATCCATGCCCTTTGAGCTGCTGTTTTTTCGCCTCTGCCCTGCAGTACGCGCGGAACGTCTCGACGTGTTGCTGAATCTGGCGCACGACGACGAAGGAGCCATTCCTGCCGAAATCCCTCATAACGGCCGCCGCGCCGAACAGGGCGGCGGTTCCACCGTCCAGCGCGGGCAATATGCCGCCGCGATCGAGCGATGAGGGCACTGTCGGCGTTGGCGGGTAGAAGCCGAGCTCGTCCTTGTATCCGAAAAGGAACTCCCCCGGCGCCACGACATGCATGGGCGCGACCGGCGCATTCGCGCGCGGCGTGCCGCTGACCACCGGCTGCGAAATGCCGTCCGCGAAGCCGAAATGCTCGAACGCCTGCTTTCCCTTGCGATGTATGACGAGCGGCAATTCCACAACGATCGTGATCCCCGCCGTCTTGCTGTGTTTTTCGAACTCCGCGACATCCTGCTTCAGCGTGTCCAGATCGGCCGCGTAGCAAACGACTGCCGCGTCCACCGGCTTCTCCAGCGAACCCCATTCCCAATGCTCCGGTGCGCTCGACCCGACATCGTCAAGCGCCCGGCTTCTGGCCGGGCTGGCTATGCCCTGACGAAAGGCAGACGGAAACGTCGCCAATGCTCCCTCCGGGCTAGTGTCCTCCAGGCCGAGCCGCGCCAGGCCATCGGGGCCAAACATGGTCATCATCGCACGCTCTTTGGGAAGCTGGTTTGCGAAGCTCGTCCGTTTGGCGACGAACTCCAGCCATGCCTTGCGCTTCGCCCTTGAAAGCCCCTCCGGAATACGCACTGCAATCATCCGTGCGTGTGGCAGCGGGCCGAGGGGTCCAAAGAAGATGGTCTGGATCTCACCGGCTTCCAGCGCACCGGCTGGCCGCGGCAGCGAGCCGAACAGACCGAGCCAGTCGCGCGCCTCACTCTCGGTGGCCGCCTTGGCAATGCCGCGGCGTATCAGCGAGTTGATCCGGATTCGGCCGGTGTTCAGCTTGGGGTAGGCTGAATACCAGAACAGCGTCGGTATCTGTTGTCGCCTTGCCCAGCGCTTGAAGCGGTCGCCGTCGGTCGCGCCGTCGAGAAAAAGCGCGCGAGTGCGCGGAAAGCCAATTGTGTTGCTCCACACGCCCGTCAGGCCGCTATGCGCCTTGTTTATGAAATCTTCGAGATAGCTTTCCCAACTGCCGCCGAAATTGCTGAAGAACATCAGCTTGTCGGTCCCTGGCAGTTTCACCCAGCGCGCGAAATGGATCGTATTGATGTCGGCAAGATGACCCGGCCGGAAGATATTCTTTGCCGAGATCGAAATGAGATAAAACGACAGGCGCAGCGCCCATCGCCGCAGGATTCCCGGCTTCATGACCGAAATCGCCGTCAAATTGTTCTGCAGAGTGTGATTCTCGCGCGAGATGACCGCTTCCAGGCGAGCAGGATTTATTGAGGTATCTTGCGGCACGTCGCGTTTTTCGAGACGTCGCAGCCCGAGATAGAGAAGCAGCGCGATGAACAGGATAAGCAGTGTCACCCCCACGAGAGTCAACACCAGGGACGTACCCGCGACCAGCAAGATTCGGGAAAAACCGGTCGGGGAGTCGAAAACGAGACTGTAGGTGATCCACCAGCAGGCGAGCAGGCCAACAAACACAGAAGCGAGTACCGCCGGTGCTCTCAGCGTGCTTGTGACGGCCCTCCAGAAGCTTCCCGCAGGTTGCTCCAGAAGACTTTCAGCTGGCTCGAACGCCCAGCCATAGGACCCCCGCGCCGCGAGACGATTTCGAACCGCGGCCAGCGTTGCGCCGGCATTCTCATCCGCCGGATGGTCTATTTCCGCGATGATCTTGCGCACGGCGTTCTCCAGATCGGCTTCGGCTCGTATCCGGGCAACCGAATGTCCGGGCGTGCCGGAAAACACCAGCCCGGCATTGCTGCCGAACAATTGTGAAATTTTCACCGCACGCTTGCGCATGAACTCTTTAAGCGGTTCGTCGTGACCGAGGCCGCACCCCTCCTCGAAGATACTGCGGAGAAAGTGACCGGTTTCCGCCGCGAAACTATCGATGACTTCCTCGTCGGAGCCGTCGCCGGAAAATTCCAGCACGAGATGTGCCTCGTCATCATCCCGCTCGTCGGCGGGATCGGCCTTGCAGGCAACAGCGAGGCTGGCGAAATGAATGGTCCCGTTCGCGTCGAGCGCGGCGGCGATCTCGCCACCGGCAGGGTTGCCGAGCGCCGCAACATTTTCACGCAGGGCGGCCAGGGAGACCCCACGATCGATCTTGCAGACCACAGTGACCATCGCGTGTCGAACGGTCTCGGAAAGAGGCGAGATATCGAAATCGACCTTCAGGCTTTCGGGGTATGCACCCAATGATCTAAGGCGACCGGCCCTGCCAGCGGCACGCCGGACCCCAGGCTTTGCGAAGAGCGCACGAAAAGCTTCGGCAATCTGGATCCGCGCCAGCGCAGCGCCGATGCACTGATGAATACCATGGCCGAAGACGAGATAATCGCTGGCAGGACGGTCCATGTCGAACTCGTTCGGCCGCTGGACGGCATCAGGATCGAACATCGCCGACAATGTCGCCGGCATCACGGCCGTACCTGCCTTTACCAGCCGCTCGCGGCGAGTTCCCCTGGCGATCACGGTGTCCTGGGTGGTGTAGCGGAAGGGACCGATCCAGATAGGCTTGAACCGCATCGCTTCCAGGATCGCGCGACCGAGCCTTTCATCGTCACCCACGGCTATGGCGCCTTCCACCGCTGCCTGCGCCTCCGGCCGGGAAAGAACCACGTCGAGGCAATTGCTGCCTGCGAGAAGATTTGTTGGCGCGAAGCCGGCGATCATGCCGAGCATGATGGAATGGATTTCTTTAAGGCTTGTGGCAGGCTGGCTGCGGTCGAGCATTTCCACCAGACGACCGAGCGGTGTCTGGAGACTACCCCGGCCTTCGCGGATCGTCTCGATCGAGCGGTCGATGGCCTTCACCATGTGGCCCGCCGCGACGATGGCGAGTTCGCGAGCTACAGGACCGCCGAAAGGGTCGGCGAAGAACAAACCGCTCAACGCATTTGCCCAGTTCGCGAATTCGGCATCGTCATCGATCACAATCCCAAAATAATCCCGGCAGATGCGCACCGGAACAACCTTGAGGAGATCGCGCACCACATCGAAGCCCGGTCCGGCTGTCAGCATGATCTCGCGCGAATGGCGGGCGGCGATGGGTCTTGCCACACGTTCCACCTCGTCGACCGGGAAGGCGCTGAGGATGGTCGATTTCATCCGGCGATATGCCGGCCCATCCTGCATGCCGAGAATGAAATTCGTCCCGCCGGCAATCTCCGTCATTTCGAGGCCATACGGCGTCTGGAAAATATCCTGCCGCTCCAAGATTTCACGGACGTCCTCGTTCCTGGTCACGAGCAGGATGTTGCCGAGCTTCAACATCGGCCAGAAGCGCCGCAGAAGCGCCAGCATCCAGCGGGGATTCTGAAGCAGGCGATTTGTCAGGCGGCCGATCAGGCTCGTGGAGCGAAGGCGCTCGACGTCGAAGGCAGGCAATTCCGCCGCCGGCCGCTGATCTTTCTGAGCCCGGCGAACGCCGTCGTAGTATTTGGTGATGATCATCGCTTCAGGCCCCCGGCATCCCGGCCGACGGGATGCCCAACGATTTGATCTACGTTTGCTCGCCTCCGGCGTATGTGAGCTGGTTCACAGTTTTTTGCCGCCCCATTCTCATTGCACCCTCTCGAAGTTCTCTATGAGGAAAGCGTTCGCCGACTTTTCGGTAAACGGTATCCAGTCCACCTGCTGGCGCGAAAAATCAGGATGGCGCGTCTGGAAGATCGCGCGTTCCGCACGCGCCTCGGCGTCGCGTCCGCTGCGCGCGAGCGCGCCTATCTTGAGGAATCGGGAGTAGAAATAACCGGGAGACAACTCGAGCGAGCGATCGGCGGTGGCAATCGCCGAATCCCAATCATGAGCGAAACTGTAGGCCGCAGTCAGTTCGCCGAGATTGTGGAAGCCATATATGTCGAACGGACTCAGCCGCTCCGCAGCGAGGAACAGGGGGATCGCCTCCCTTATCTGCCCAAGCAGAAGATGGGCGCTGCCCATTGCCGAGCACGCAAAGGCAAAGCTTGGATTGATACGAAGCGCCTCGCGCAGATGTGCCAATGCCGATTTCGGCTGCCCGCGCATGATATCGGTAATGCCCAGATAAGCATGGGGACGCGCATCCTGACTGTCCATCAGCAGCGCCTTGCGGGAATAGTCAACCACCTTGGCAAGATGTTCGTTGTCGCCGAAGCGCAGCCAGCTGCGCCAGAAATGCCACCAGGCGAGTTCGTTGAGCACGGCCGAGGAATTCGGGTCTTCGAGATAGGCTTTTTGGAAGAACTCGAAGGCGAGTTCAGTATCCTCGCGCGTGCGACGCTGCATGTGCCAGCGCCCGCGTCTCACGAGTTGCCACGTCTCCATGCTTTCCCAAGGCACCTGGAATGTGCGCACCTGCTCGGCCCGATCGACCTCCTTTTCCAGCATCGACACGATTTCAGCACCGATCTCGTCCTGCAAATCGACGATGCCGGCGAAGTCGCGATCGAACCTGCGCGACCAGACCACCCTTCCATTCGAGGCGTCGGCAAGGCTGACGTTCAGCCGAAGTCCGCTGCTGCGGGAAAGCTTTCCGCTGACGACGTAGCGGGCGCCAAGCGCGTTACCGACAAGCCGGGTGTCGAGCATATCGTCGCGAAACTGAAAGCTGGAGCTTTCGGCGATGACCGGCAGCCATCTTGTGTTGGACAGCCCCTGTATTATGTCCTCGGCGATGCCGTCCGCCATATACTCGATTTCGCGATCGTCCCCGTCAATGCGGAATGGCAGGACCGCGATCGCTGGCGGGCCGTTCGCCGTGGATTTCAAACGTATGGAACCGGGAATGCCTCCGGCCGCGGGCGGCATCGTGCCTTGTCCCTCGCCGCTTCGGGCCACGACGAAGAGACGGACCGGCAAAGCGATGTTCTTCAGCGAAAACTCACCGAGATCGGTGAACTTGGCCGCCGATTTACCCTTCACATGGTGCCAGGTGGTCTCGGAAATTGCGACGCCGTCATGTGGCGCGAACTCCTGGATGCGCGCCGCGATGTTCACATCGTCGCCGTAGAGACTTTCACCGCGGACAATTACGTTGCCGGTGTGTATGCCCGCGCGAAAAGGCATGCGCATGTCCGGCACAACCGCGGCGTTGATTGCTGCGATCTTCTCCTGAAAGTCGAATGCCGCCCGCAAGGCCTCGATCGGAGCTCCGAATTCGGCCATGAGGCTGTCGCCGGCAGCGCCGAACATTCGTCCGCCGAAGGAGGTGCAGCTTTCGATAATCAGCGCCCGTCGCCCTTCGAACGCTGAAACTGCAGCCTCGTCATTGAGACCCATCAGACGCGAGAATCCAACCGCATCAATGGAAATGATAGTCGCGAGCTGACGGATATATTGCCGCTCAGCCATTCCCCTTACCACCCTCCACCGAAACGTTAGCGCTGTCATCCGCACGCTGCAATCGAAATTGTGGGCTCACCTATGCGAATGTAAAAATTTTCACATACGAGCGTTCTCGCAATCTGCATTGTAGGCGAGGGTCGGGGAAAGCACCCCAGAAAGCCGGGTATATTTGGTGGATTACCCACGCGATTTCTATTTCACCCGATAGCAATGAAATAGATTCCGTAAATCGTTCCATCGCATCCTTTCCGCTTGCTTCTGGTTGGTTAAATTTTGGGGAGATTAACAAGATGACTCTGGTCGACAGACACAGCAATGCTGTTGCGCGCAACCGGTACATTCCGATGGGCGCCAAGTATAATCGCGAGCCACATACGACGCGGCCTTTTTATGCTTTTCCAACTCGTGCATCTGATCGGCCGGATGCAGGCGGCGACGAACCAGGAAGACGCAGCCTCGAATCCATCACCGGCATGCTTGATCGCATCGGCTGCGGCTATCTCGTGCTGAACCGCGAACGAAAAGTGATCGAGTGGAATGTGGCCGCTCAAACCACGCTGGAGCGCCAGGGCGAAGCGGCTGAAACAGCCAGTGAGCTTTCGATCGCCCTGAGGCGGCTGGTCGCCAACGTTCCGGCCCATTTCCTGCCGGGTTCACTGTCTTGGGTGGTGATCCGCAGCGCAGGCGACAGGCCGGTGATATTGAGAGAGGACGGCGTTGTCGCGCCTGACGGAACCAGCATCGTGGCATTGCTGGACCGCGAGAACAGGTCGGGGCCAAACCCGCAGACGCTCCAAAGGATGTTTGGCTTGACGAGCGCAGAAACCAACCTGGCGCTGCGCCTGGCTCAGGGCGATGCGCCGTTGGAGATCGCCCGCAGCTGGCGCCTCAGCCCCACCACGATCCGTTCCCAGCTTGCCTCGCTCTTCGCCAAGACCGAAACGAGACGCCAAGCGGAATTGGTGGCTCTTCTGGGGCGTATTTCGGTCTTGCCATAAGGGATCCCAGGCACCGTGGATCGCCCTGCAGATCGCGCATCGCACTGCCCGGTTCGTCGCACTTAGGGTTACCCGATATCAGCGACAGCCGGCCCGAGGAGGTCAGCCGGCTGATCCATCGTTCAGACGAATGATGGCGAGGTTTGGCACCCATCATAAGCTCCGGTAAACCTTCTCGGAATCGCGATCTCATGCCCCAAAGCTACTTTCTGAGATACAGGACGATTCCTGCGGTCGAAAGAATGATCACCGGTGTTCCTGCAAGCCCGACTGGCAAAATCCTTCGCGCGGCAGGAGGCGTTTCGGCGATGGCGATCGCCGGCCAGCTTACTCTCGTTGCTGCTATCCCCGTGCTGGCCCGGGTCTATTCCCCGGCCGATTTCGGGATCTTCACGATCTATCTCTCGATCGTGAACATTCTCGGCGCAGTCGCAGCACTGCGCTTCGAGGCCTCTCTCTATGGCGTCAAGGACAATGCTCGGGCGTATGTTACTGTTAAGCTCATCCTCTTGGCTGTCGTGGTGACGAGTGTTGTCGCCTTTGCGGCAGGACAACTGTTGTCGGGCATCGTTCCCGCGCGCGTCAGCCACCTCGTCTGGCTGGTTCCACTTGGGATGGCGGGCGCAGGCCTCGTCGAAGCCATGAACTGCTGGAGTTTACGGGCAGGTCTTTTGCGCGATTTTGCCCTCGGCCGCCTGATCTTGCCGGCGACCATGGCGCTGTTGCAGTTGACTTTCGGTCTCGCCCATTTCCAAGGCGAGTCTATGGTGCATGCTCATATCCTGAGCCAATTCATCTTTATCGGAATCCTCGGCTATCGGGTTCTGAGCTGGGAAGACATCCGGGGCATCGTCCGAGCGCGGTGGCGGACCGTCTTTGCCATCGCCAGGCGAGAATACAAATTCCCGTTGTTCGACATTCCTTCAGCCCTCGCGAGCTTCGCCATCATCAATCTTCCCGCGATTCTCGTTGGCTCGTTGTTTGGCGCCGCCTTCGCCGGTTACCTGGGCGTTGCAGCGCGGCTCATCACTGGACCCGTCACGCTGATTGCCACTCCGCTCAGCAATGTTTTCGTGGCCGAGGCGAACAAAAAAAGCAGTCGCGGGCATCTGATCGGCACCGCACGCGGCCTCTTGATTCTTGCAGCCGGCCTAACCGCGTTACCAATACTGGCGCTTGGGCTGGCCGCACCATATATCGTCGTTCCTCTCCTCGGCGAGCCTTGGGTTCCAGCCGCAGAAATTATGACCGCGCTGGCGTTCATGGGCGCTGCGCAGGCCTTGTCGACGCCGCTTCAAGATGTCCCCGCTCTCCTGCGGCGACAGGAGGTGCGACTTCTCGTCGACACCGCGCGGACGGCACTTGTATTCGGTCCACTTCTCTTCGGTGCTGCGGCGGGTTTGGCACCGCTCACCGTCATTTACCTGATGGCGGCCGGCGGGACCGTCGGCTTTGCAATAAAAACGGCGGCCTATCTGTATCTTTTGAGCCACGACGTTCAATTCGCAGGAGCGGCCATGCCAAAGCAGATTCACCGTCTCGAGGGAAAGACACCATGAAGCAATCGCCGCTTGATCAGTTCCAAACGACCGATGTGGTTGACCAAAATCATTGCGCTGATGCATCGGGACTGCGCCCGTTCATATCGGTCGGAATCCCAACTTTTCGCCGACCGGATACAATCCGCCGGGCGATTGATAGCATCCTGCATCAGGATTTTTCCAATTGGGAACTGGTCGTCAGCGATGACGAGGGGCCAGAGGGATCGACTTGGGCAATCGTGACCGAATATGCCCGGGCCGAGCCTCGAATCCGAATTGTCGAAAACCGCCGAGGTCGTGGCCAGGTGGAGAACACCAACAATGCCATGCTCGCCTGCACCGGAAAATGGATCAAGTTGCTGCATGACGATGACTGGCTCGCACCAGGCGCGCTCAAGACATTTGCCGAGGTTTCCAAGAAACACCCCTCGGCTGCATTCATAACCTGCGCCGCGAACGTAATGGAAGAAAAGCGGGTCAAGTTCCGTTTGGCGCCGCAGGACCGAGAACGGATTTCGGTCTATTCGAGCCAGCAATGCCTGACCGACCTCTATCTGGTCCGCACGACGCGCACCCTTGGAATCATCCCATCGACACTATTAATCAACCGCGACGTCATCCACGCCGGTTGCCTGATGCGTGCGCACAAATCGATCCCGGCCGGAGTCGACCAATTGTTCTTTGTCGACCTGGCCCGCCATGGATACATGGTCGCAATAAACGATGGCTTGATTTTCTACGACGCGACGAACCATCCGAGCATCACGACATCGAAGAATTTCGACGAGGTGGATCAGGTAACCCTTGCCGTCAAACAGCTAAACTGGAACCTCATCGAGGATAGGAAACACCTCCCTCGCCCAGAGACCGTGTTGCGGGCGCTGCGGGTCGCTCGTCTTCCGATGAGATTTCATCGTCAGCCCTGGCGAGCGACAATCCGTGATGCCATGCAAATTCTTCGTCCGTCAGTTATGAAAGTCGCGAACCAGCACATTCTTGCTTACCTGTTCGCGATCCGCCCGCGATTGGGCCGGTTGCTTACCCGGACACGATAGCTCTCAATCTCGCAAAAGAACGCAGCCCTGCCGAAGCCCGGCGTATATGCGGGAGCGGGGTCGCGCTCTGTTATCAGATTCGGAGAAACGGATTCCGGTTTACAGATGAGAGCGGAGCGACTGTGCACTCCCGCTCGGGGAAGATCTCAGCTGCTTCATCGCTGACCACCGGTATCGAGATCGGCTCCGATGCCTCGATTGGCCAGCCACCTGCTCTCACTCACCCGCAAGGAACGCTCTTCGCAGGTCCGACGGCGTGGACGGGAGGTTCGTGAGCGGTCACCGCTTGACGGATCGGGGGCCTGAGGGATCGGGGGCCTGCAGACTCGGCGGTCGATAACCCAGCCTACCGGTCGATGTCATCAGTCGGATCGCAACGTTGTTGGGTTATGGTCCCATACAGCTGATGGCCTGTCTCCTCGACGGGGCAGGCGGCGCCCGTCGGCCGCGCGCCCACGCCTCCCCGGCGATCGGCACAGGGTTGGCGAATGCGCCAGCAGCAGGCGCACTCATCATGTTCTCACGAGCAAGAGATCAGCGCTGTCTCCGAACCGATAGCCGGCGTGCTTTTTGAGATCAACCTGGGTGAGAACACTCCCAATGGGGACCTGAGCCGACACATCGCCCTCAAACAGGTCCAGAACGCCGCGCGCGATACTGCGAGGTGTCTTCGCCCAGCGAACAGCAAAAAGAACCATGTTAGCCCAGCCGATCAGGAGCCTGGCCTCTGGCCCTCCCAGTCCCAGCGGCCCATTTATGATGACGACGCTATAGATCGAGTGTAACTCCTCCGCGAGCAGGGAGCTGTCGGCTTTGGACAGCAGCGGCAGCAGATCCTCCGACGGTGCGATGGCCATAAAATCGATTCCGGTTTCGGACGTTTCCGCGATTGCATCGTGCAGGGCGCAACGGTCGCTCACATAGTCTCCGAAAGAATTATGCGGCTTGGGTGCACCGAACTCGGCCGTGAGGCGAGAACCCGTGCGGTCAAGATCGAGGAAAAGCACTCGCCCGCCCAGTCGGGTGGCTGCCAAGGCCAAGCTCCATGCAAGCTCGGTCTTGCCATCATGCTGGACACTCGAGGTCACGAGGATCACGTGCGACGAGCGATCTCTCGCCTGATTGGGCGCCGCGGTGACAAGCAGGGACATCACGGCTCGGCTATATCTGGACGACTGCTGACCTAAAACCAGCTGCTGCAGTCGCCTCGCATGCGTCGTGGGGGCTTGGGGTATCAGCCCCAGGCACGGAACCCCGAGTGCTGCTTCAGCCTCGGCCTCGCCGCGCAAAGTACGGTCAAAGCGGTTGCTGATAATGACGAAGATGCCGCCCATGAGGCCAAACACAACCATGCCGGGCGGAATAAGGAAGATTGGCGAAAGAGTTGTTGGATTGGCGGGCGGCCACGCCGCTGAAAGAATGCCGACCCCGGAGGATGGACTTGCGATACGCCGCATCAAGTCCTGTTGCCGGGTCAAAAGGTCGTTGTATCGCTGCGTCAGAATGCTGACCTGCGGCTCGAGAGCACGCAATCCGGAAAGCCGGCCGGCTGTATCGGCCACAACCGCATCCAGGACGTCCTTACGCTTTTGCAGCGCCGCTACCTGAGAGCGATAGATATTCGCCTCAGCAGCGATGCGGGCGGTTTCTTGTTCGATCTCATGGTTGATCGCGCTTGTGGTATCTTTATCCGTTGCGCCACTGGTCTGGCGAGCCAAGAGGTCGGCCAGCACGGGTGATCCGATGGCTTCGACCAACGAGGCGACCGACGCACGCCCCTTTCGCAGTTCCTGAATGTGTTGGAGTCGAGATTCCGTCGCGGAGAGGTCCGCTTTCGACAAGGAAATTTGCTGGGTGAGTTCGGCTGTCTCCTTGGCAGCGTTGTCCGCCGCACCTTGATCGACCGCGCCATGGCTCAGCCGATATCTCTCCAGACGATCGGTGGCTTCTGCGAGATTGCTTTGGATGGCCGGCAGTCCCGCAGCTATCGAGGCGAGTTCCAGCCTGTCCGATGCTTGGCCCTTCCTTGCGAGATCGGCGATATACACTTGGACAAATGTATTCGCCACTTGAGCGGCCCGCGCCGGATCGTCATCGGTAAAGCCGATGCTGATAACTCTTGATCGCAGTTCCTGTCCAATCCTTATACGCTCGCGCAGCACCTTGAGTTCAGCCGCATCTGGCTCCGCCGGCTTGCTCTGCGGCCAAATTCTGGCCAGCAGACCGGCCGGAGCAGCGCGCACATTCGGCGGCGCGACGCGAGCAGGGTCGGGACGAGAGTTTCCAGTCCCGGCATCAGCCTGTTTCGTGACATCAGCCTGTTTCGTAATATTGGCAGCGTCCGTTTTGCGCAGCGCTGCGACTACGCTTCGTAGGTGGCTTGACGAGGAGAGCATGGTTATATGGTCGTCAATGCTGGAATCCAGCACTTCCTGAGCAGAGACCAAGCCGCCGGGCGCCACTCTACCAGGTGCGTCGACGATTACCTGTGTGGTGGCCTCATATAAGGCAGGCCGTGCAAGACCTGCCAGCGCCGCCAACAGGCCGCCTGTGACGGCCATGCCCAGCAGGAACCATTTTTTTCTTAAGAGGGTGACGAGAAGCTGATGGAACGGGGCTTGCGTATCCATCTGCTCGCGTAACGGCCGTCTCATGCGCGGATTGATTTCGCGCGCAGGTACGGGCATTTCCGTGACGTGCGGAAGGTGGATGCGACTAACTATAGATCCTTCCATCTCAGACTCCTGTAAGTTCGGACGCGCGAGAAAGCTCCGTTGCTGGCATCGATGGCCGCCGCCTTGCCTCGTTGCGCCAGGCCTGGAACATGAAAGCCGACCACAACTCGCGAGAATGGTCGTGCCTGCCGTCGACGTGATCGCGCCAGCACGCATCCACCTTCGCAAAGTCGAAAATCCCGTCTCCGGAGAGGCGCATGTCGGCGACGAGATCGTTGGCCCAAATGCGCAGCGGACCCCTCAGCCAGACTGCTATGGGAACATCGAAACCTTGTTTCGGCCGGTCCATCAGCCGCTGCGGAACGTAACGATGCAGCAACCGACGAAGGATCCACTTGCCTCTGCCATTGCGAACCTTCGTATGCGTCGGCAGGCGCCAAGCGAATTCGACAACCCGGTGATCGAGCAACGGGCAGCGCCCCTCAAGGCTATTGGCCATGCTGGCTCGGTCCAGCTTCACCAATATGTCGCCGGGCAGGTATCCAGCCATATCGTCGTACAAGAGGCGGGACAGCAAACCGTCAGGCCGGTGCTCGGCGCGAATTGATGAAGGCGGCTGGTGGAGAGTGAGGTTCTCGTTCGACGATCCCGTCAGTTTCCGATACAATTCGTCCTCATCGGCCGCAGCGAGCAGTTGAGCGAGGCGATTCAGACGGTCGCCCCGCAGCGCATGCCGGGCGCCCGCAGAGAGCGGTAGTTTGCCGACGAGATCGTGACGGGCTGCATGAGCCATCAGCCCGACCCCTGCTGCAAGCGCCTGACGCAGTGGCGACGGCAGAGCATGCTGTCGTTTCAGTCGGGCCGCCATGAAGTGGCGGGCGTAACCGGCAAAACACTCATCCCCGCCATCGCCCGACAGAGCCACCGTAACGTGCTGGCGGGCAAGCCGCGCCACCAGCAGAGTTGGTATTTGCGATTCATCGGCGAACGGCTCGTCCCATATCTGCGGCAGTTCAGGAATGACCTCGCGCGCAGCGGCGGCCGAAAGGTGAAGTTCAGTATGGTCGGTGCCCAGATGCCGCGCGACTTCCGCAGCGTGGGGAGCTTCATCAAACCCGTCCTCGCCGAAAGCTATGGTGAAAGTGCGCACAGGCTTCTCCGACTGAGCCTGCATCAGGGCAACAACAGCTGAACTGTCTATTCCCCCCGACAGGAAGGCTCCCAGCGGAACGTCAGCGATCATACGCTCCCGAACGGCAAGCCGAAGCAGGACATCGAGCTCATCCGTCAGTTCTTCGTCGGTGCCGACGATCGGCTCCGCCCTACCCTTCGCGACGGTTTCAGCCAGCGACCACCAGTATCGGATGCGATGCGACAGGGATTCGGCACTGCGTGCCTCAGCAAAATCGGCGGCCGTCACCGACAGGACCGAGCCGGGCGGTAGCTTGAACGCACCTCGCCAGATGCAACTGTTATCCGGTACCCATCCCTTCGAAAGCATGGCGGCGGCTGCATCAAGGTTGAGCTCCTGGTAGAAACCTGGAAAACAGTTGATGGCCTTCAACTCGGACGCAAAGACGAGTGCATCCCGTGTTGACGCGATATAGAGCGGCTTTTTGCCCATGCGGTCACGGGCAAGGTGAAGGGTTCTTGTCTTCAGATCCCACAGCCCAAACGCGAACATGCCAGCGCAGCGCGTAAGCGCCTTGTCGAGGCCCCAATTCTCGATGGCGCACAGCATGACTTCGGTGTCGCTGGCGCCCCGGAAACGATGCCCCGTACTTTCCAGCTCACGGCGCAGATCGCGGAAATTGTATATTTCGCCGTTGAAGGTAATGACATATCTGCCGCTTTCGGAAAGCATCGGCTGGCGGCCTGCTTCCGACAAGTCAACGATAGCCAAACGCCTGTGACCGAAAGCAACGCCGGCTTCACGGTTTGTCCAGAAACCTTGACCATCAGGCCCGCGGTGATGAAGGACCGCCGTCATTTGCTCTATTGCCCTGAGCGGCTTGGTATCGGCTGAATCGGCAGCTAAAAGAATCCCGGCAATCCCACACATGCCACTACCCCAGATTGTTAGAGACGGCCGAAACTGCTCGCGGAGTACCGGCAACAAGGCAGATGGTCAGCGAAAACCACACGATCGGGTGGCGGATGATCAGGTGTGGCATCCCGAAGATGACGATTGACACCAGGAGCACCAACAGCGCGTCGTGTTTCTCACGCCACGCCGATATGATGGCAGCGCCGACGATCCAGACCAACGCCAGGACTGCGATGAAACCGCCTTGAGTGAACAGATCGAGGATCGTGTTGTGAGCCTCAAACGGTCGTTCCAGAAATTGCCGTTCGGCCACTGCTGGGCGCTCGAGATGCGGACCCGGACCAAGGCCCATCGACCCGGATTCCGCGCCTTTCTCCAACGCTTCGTCCCAGAGATGCACGCGAAGTGCAGCGGCGCCGGTCGTAGCCTCGCCGCCCTTATCCTTGGTCAGGCTCTTGGCGAAGTTTCCGATGACGCTCGCCTCCGTCAGGACGTAGGGGCTCATTGCCATCGCTAACGGGAGCATGCCGACCAGCAACAGGAGGACGGCTTGCCGCGAAAAGCTGACCTTGTTGTTGCCGCCTGTCCTGAGCCATGTCCTGATCCGCAATCCGAGGAATGTCAGGCAGGCCAGGATGCTGGTATACAGATAGGTATCGCTCTTCGTCAGCCTTCCGACATAGAAGGTCAGAAACAAGCTGGCGATCCCAAGCAACCTGCCCCATCGATTGGTGGTGGTGGTGGCGAGATGCAAGGCCAGAGGGCCAAAGATTGCGCAGTAGAGCGCGAGCTGATTTGGATTCTGCGACCAGCCCCGAAAGCGATCCCAAAACCAGGGGTCGACGCCAGCCCGAGGGATCCACCCCCAGCCCTGTCCTACCTGAATGGCAAGGGCCATATTCGCGACGCCCACTACCCACCAGCCCGTGCGACGGAGATGGCGATCAGCCTCGGGTTCGGCGGCGGCAAGGCAGGTGATGCTGGCCAACAGCACGTAGGCCATCGTATCGTGTATCACCCCAGTCATGTATAGAATTGTGGTCAGATAGCCGACAATGGCGCCGACCCCGAGACCAAATGCCATCATCGTCCAGAAGCTTGCGAGGCGTATCAGCGCCGGCGTGGTTTCCAGGCGGCCGCCCGCGAGTACCCGCCCAATCGACAGCATCATCCAAAGCACCAGGAACAGCTCGCCAACCCCAAAGGGCGACCCCGGAACGTCGAGTTGCACTGCAAAGGACATTGCGAGGCCGCAGCCCAGGATCGCATCCCGGATCATCGGCTCGCTCCACCCAATCCGCGGCTTGCGGCATCCTCTTTGAGACGGATCCGAGACGCCGGTCGGGCAAGGCCGCCGTGGCATTTGGCGTTAAGGACATTTTTGTACAGATCGCAATACTGGTCTACGACCCGTGGCAGCGCGAACTGCTCCCGGACGAGTTCGACAGACCGGGCGCCCATGATCTTTCCGCGATCGCGATCAGAGAGGATGTCTATTATTCGAGACGCAAGGCCAGCGACATCGTGAGGAGGGACAAGATAGCCGTTCCATCCGTCTTCAACCACTTCATTGCAGCCGGGCATTTTTGAGGCGACGATGGGCAATCCCGCCAGTCCTGCCTCAAGCAGGACACGTGGGATTCCTTCTCGATACTGTGTGGGGAAGGCGAACAGATCGGCCATGCCAAGAAGGGCTGGAACATCGCGTCTCGGGCCTAGTGCGATGACATGAGGAGCGCGTCGATCGATTTCCGCCTTGTCGACTGCAAATGGACCTTCGGAATCCCAAGGGCCGACAAGTACGAAACGAGCGTTGGGCCGTTTAGACAGGACACGGGGGACTGCTTCAAGCAGTGTGGGGATGCCCTTCTGGCGGGTCAACCGGCCGACAAAAATTACGACCTCGGCGGACTGGAGCCCAAGCTCTTCGCGCATTCTCATCGCTGGCGGGGCAAGATGCCTTGCCATAGCGAATGCATCGACATCGATTCCAGAACTGCGGATCACTCGTTGACTGCCGCGTCCGATCAGTCGATAGCGCTCGAAGAAAGCCTGATCGTCCCGATTCTGGAACACTGTCGCGGCCGTCCAGCAGGACGAAAGCCATTGTAGCCCGCAAAAGACTGGACGTAAGGCCAGCGCCCGCGGTTGGAACGACGAGAACGTCCAGCCCAAGCCATTGATTGTGCGAACGACTGGAGCTTGCCCGCGCACGGCAAGCGGTGCCAACAGATTGGGCTTGGTATCGAAACTTTGAACAATGTCGGGTCGCAGCTCCGACATCAACTTTCGGATCGTCCTGACGGCGCTCCATTCCCCGCTGCCGCTGGTAAATCGGTCGAAACCGTAGCCGCGATGCGGAATGCCATGCCGCAAGAAAGCAGCGTCATCGCCGCTGGAAACTGCAGTGACCCGGAATCCCCTCTCCCGCAGCGACATCAGGAACGGAATTCTCAAGGCGTGATCCTCGCCCCCCACGCACACGAGATGCGGGTTCATCCTGCCTCTCCTGACCGTGCGTTGTACCCCGGTCGCGCGAAGTATCCGGTTTTTAGAGCTGCTTTCATGGAGTTCGCTACTTCTTTGCGCGTTATGCCAAGTTCACGGTAGGGGCAGCCTCGCCTACTGTCCTCGTCTGTTTGAATGAGGCAAACCGCGTTTGGATCAAGGTGTTGCAAACTTTGGTGAGCTGAGGTTTCCCTGCCGATCAGGCCATCCACACCGAGGGGTCGCGGCCCGGTGAAACCGTGCTGTATAGCGGGCCTGCTCGACCAAACTTTTGCCGACAAGCCCGGTGCGAGGCGACCGAGACTACGCCTCCGCCGTGCCTCGTTCCGTTACTGGCGACTCGGTGGGCTGTTGAACAGCATCTCAGCCACAGCGGTTTTGGGACATCACCGTGGGCGAGTAGCCCATAAGCCGAACTTGACCATTCCGACGTCGGCATCCTCAACTGTCGATGCTGCGGGTTGTGAACGGGCACTTGTCCACTGTCTGTCCACAACAAACTTGGTTCCGACGGTAGGCGATGTGGTCTGGATCAATATTCAGATTAACCTTGACTAATTTAGCCAATATGAAAAGTGCGCAGCGTGAAAAACGTATTTATTCAGCCAGATGACGTGATTTCAGTCGTATCTCTTAGGAATATATTAGTGAAATCTGACTCCCGCCCACATTGCCCAATTGAACCGACGTTGAAAAATCCAATTCAGCGATATCTGATGGTCAAAATAGCTCTAATTTAATTAATATCTCCTATCTACAACATATGTAAATATAAAATTTATTTATTCTAAATAACGAAACAATACTTATTAAAGGTAGCCTAATTTTATCGAGGCAGGTTTAGCAATTTTATCTGCAACAACGTACTTCACGTTTAAATTTCGTAGTGTATTACAAGTAATATTTTTCTCTCGTCCAGGCGCCCTGCAGTCGATCAACGATTCTATCAGATGGATGCGGGTATGTGATTTGGAGCTAATTTAGCTGTCGAGTAGGCAGGGGCACCGCGGGGCGCTATCGAATCAGACGAAGGATTAAATTCTAGATGGCTACTCTGCACTATACATCGGGTGGATCGGCCACCGAAATCGCAACCGCCGGATTCAACCTGGTTGACGTTCAATACCTTTCGCAGGTCAACGCGTTGCCGGATGGCATGAAGGCCCTGGTCTATCTTGGCGAGGCCGACGGAGTGACTTCATCGTTCATCGAAAAAGTCACGCCCTTCCTTGGCAATCCGAAGGTGTTTGGGTTCTACCTTACCGACGAGCCGGATCCCACCGGCAGGTGGGGCACCTACGCGACCGCTGAAGACCTGAAGGCGGAATCCGACTGGATCCACAATCATTTCCCAGGCGCCAAGACCTTCATCACCATGATGAACATGGGATCCCCAGAGAATCCGGACTTTTCCAATACCTATAATCCAGCCAACACCGGTATCGATTATTTCGGATTGGACCCCTATCCGGTGCGCACGGGAACGGACACGGTCGACTACGACATGATCGACAGATCCGTGGCTGCCGCGGTTGAATCGGGCATCCCGACCAGCAAGATTATTCCGGTCTATCAGGCTTTTGGCGGCGGCAACTGGGAGACTTCCGACGGCGGAAGACATGTCATGCCCACCGCCGAACAGCTGAAAACCATGATCGATCACTGGGGCGATCTGGTTCCGTCACCTGCCTTCGACTATACCTACAAGTGGGGAACGCAGAACGGCGACACCGCGCTTGAAAGCTCCTCGGCACTGCAAGCCGTCTTCCGCGAGCACAACACCAGCAACACCGGGACCCCTCCTCCCGACAATTCCGGCAACGAAATTTTGTATGGCACGAGTGGCGCCGACGTGTTCCACGGGGCCGGCGGCCACACGATGATCGGGTATGGCGGCAATGACACCTATTATGTCGAGGATGTTCGCGACAAGGAGATTGAGGCGGTCGGCGGCGGTGTCGACAAAGTGCTCGCCTCGGTGAGCCATACGCTTACTGCCGGCTCGCAGATCGAGCTTTTCACCACCGCGAACGCCGCCGGTACGGGAGCAATCAACCTGACCGGCAACGCGTTTTCCCAAACCATCCAGGGCAATGCCGGCGCCAATGTCATCAATGGCGGCGGCGGAGCCGATGCGATGACCGGGTATGGCGGCAACGACACCTATTATGTCGACAATGCCAGCGACAAGGTGCGCGAAGCGGCCGGCGGTGGTACCGACAAGGTGCTTGCCTCGGCGAGCTTTGCGCTTACGCACTCGGCCGGCTCGCAGGTCGAACTTCTTGCCACCACGAACGCTGCCGGTACGGGAACGATCAATCTGGTTGGCAACGAATTTGTCCAAACCATCCAGGGCAATGCCGGCGCCAATTACATCAACGGCATGGGTGGCGCCGACACGATGACCGGCTATGGCGGCTACGACACCTATATTGTCGACAATGCCGGCGACAAGGTGGTTGAGGTGGCCGGCGGCAGTGGCGACAGGGTATTCGCCTCGGTGAGCTATGCGCTTTCTGCCGGTGCGCACATCGAGCTTCTTGGCACCACGAAATCCTCCGGCACGGCGGCGATCAACCTCACCGGCAACGGATTCGCCCAGACCATCCAGGGCAATGCCGGCGCCAATGTCATCAAAGGCGGCGGCGGCGCCGACACCTTGACCGGTAACGGCGGCAACGATGCCTTCGTTTTCAATACCGCTCTTGGAGCCGGCAATATCGACAGGATCACCGACTTCAATAAGTCGCAGGACAAGATCCACCTCGACGACGCCATTTTTGCCGGGCTCAAGTTGGGAGGGCTTTCATCCGACGCTTTCTTCGCGGGTAAGGCCGCGCATGATAGCTCCGACCACATCATCTACAACAGTTCGACTGGAGCGCTCTCCTTCGACAGCGACGGGATCGGCGGCGCAGCTCAAACACAGTTCGCCACTCTCTCTCCAGGTCTGTCGCTTACGGCAGCCTCATTCTTCGTGACCTGAAGGAGTTAGCTGAAACGAGATCGCGCCAGGGCGCGGATGCTCTGGCGCGGGCCGTCGCGGCACCTGCGAGGAATGGTCGATCAGTTTTGACTGAGATAGCTGTAGACGCCCGCGCCGATGGCGACCGCTCCTATCGTGATCAAAATTGAAGGCACTCCCATCAAGGTGGCAGTGATTCCCCAAACAATGGCAACTGCGATGGCGCCAGCCGTGCCCAAGACCATTCTAGGCCATTTCCGCATTGTCCATATCCCCTACGTGTTCCGAAACATCGCATGAATACGTACGGCGTAATAGCATGGCGCAGTCGCGTCTAGGGCAACGCAGTGTTCTGCGCCGAACGCAAATGTGTTCGCCTGGCCAAATGGTTCCCGTCCGCGGCAGCAGCCAGTGAATTGCCTGTTATCCCCTAGGGAACTCTTACCGTCGCGGGAACGTTCGTAAGGCTGATGCATTTCGACTTCAGCGATGACCTGAGGGAAATGCCAGACGATGAGAATAGCCCATGTGGCACCGCTCCATGAATCCGTGCCGCCTCAGCTTTATGGAGGTACGGAGCGCATTGTCTTTTACCTGACCGAAGGATTGGTCGAGCTGGGCCATGACGTGACCTTGTTCGCCAGCGGCGATACAAGGACGTCGGCAAAATTGGTGCCGTGCCGCGAGCGTGCGTTGCGTCTTGACCCACGTCCGCTGAAATCCGAGACAGCCGCGCATCTCTCGATGCTTGTCGAAGTGAGGAAACGATCTCAAGAATTTGATATTATTCATTTTCACCTCAGCCATTTCCTGCATTTTTCCTTCTTCGAGGACATGCCCGAACGGACGGTGACGACGCCGCATGGCAGGCTCGACTATGTCGATCTGGCGCCGGCCTATGAGCGTTTTCCACGCTTTCCGATGATTTCCGTTTCCCATAGCCAAAGAACGGGCCTCGCCAGTGCCAACTGGTTGGCAACAATCCACCACGGGCTGCCGACCGAGATTTACAAACCGGTTTTCGAGACAGGGGAGCCCTACCTTGCCTTCCTTGGCCGGATGTCGCGCGACAAGCGGCCGGATCGTGCCATCGAGATCGCGCATCGCGCGGGACTGAAACTAAAGCTTGCGGCAAAGATCGGCGATGACGACCGTTCTTATTTCCACGATGTGGTCGAGCCACTGATCGACGGTGACCGCATCGACTATGTCGGCGAGATCGAGGAGGACAAGAAAGCGGAATTCCTCGGCAGGGCGGCGGGTCTGGTCTTCCCGATCGACTGGCCGGAACCGTTCGGTCTTGCCGTCATAGAAGCGATGGCCTGCGGCACCCCGGTGATTGCGTGGAGTTCCGGCGCCATGCCGGAGATCATCGATCAGGGAGTGACTGGTTTTATCGTGGATTCCATGGAGGATGCGGTCGCGTCTGTGCCCGGCATGCTGCGGCTCGACAGGCGGAAGGTGCGAGCTGCCTTCGAAAGGCGGTTTTCCGCCGAAAGAATGACCCGCGACTACATTTCCGCCTATGCGCGCCTGCTCGGTGCCTCGGCCGAAGCAAGAGCATCGTGAGCGGCGTTACCTCGGAGCGCGCGGGTCGAAAACGAGAGAGATGTGTAGCGAATGACCCAACTTGACGAGCGCAAGCTTGATCCAGCGGTGGCACTTGCCTCCCTGGACGCCACCGCACCTCGGGAGCCGCACCGGCTGTTCGCGCTCAAGCAGGGCGACTGCTTTGCCGTGGCCGACGCTTACGGCGATATCCGCGGCGCCGGCGACGGTTTTTTCCGCGATGACACCCGAGTGCTTTCCGAATTCCGGCTGACGGTCGGCGGCCGGCAGACATCGCTGCTCGGCGCATCGCTGAGCCAGGACAACGTGCTCTTCACCTCCAACCTGACCAATCTGCCGATGCAGAGTGTCCGCGGCCGGGACATTCCGCAGGGCGCGATCCATATCGAACGCGTCAGGCTGCTTTGGGAGGATCGCCTGTTTGAACGCATCACCCTTTCCAATTACAGCCAGGAACACTCCACCATCCGCGTTTCGCTGCATTTTGCCGCCGATTTCCGCGACATGTTCGAAGTACGCGGCTCGACAAGGCTGAAGCGCGGTATGGCCCATGCTGCCGAGACGGATGCGACTTCCGTCCTGCTTCGGTACGATGGGTTGGACGGGCTAGCGCGGATGTCGGCGATATCGTTCTCGCAGGCGCCTGACCATCTGACGGCCGACCGTGCGGATTTCCTGATTGCCGTGACGAGGCGCAGCAGCAAGGTGCTGTATGTCGAGGTCGGTCCCGAGGTGGCGGAAACGCCGAACCGCGATCGCTACCGCGCCGCCGCGGCCCGGGCTCGCTTCGGCATGCGGGCCAAGCGCCGCCATGGTGCTACGGTGCACAGTTCCGGGCGCGTCTTCAACGATTGGGTCGAGCGCGCCCGCGCGGATGTGGCGCTGCTGACCACCGAACTTACGACCGGACCTTATCCCTATGCGGGGATCCCTTGGTTTTCGACGGCGTTCGGCCGTGACGGCGTGATCTCCGCGTTGCAGATGCTGTGGCTCAACCCAGGCCTGGCGCGAGGCGTGCTGGCCTTCCTTGCTCAGCACCAGGCGACAGAGACATCGCCGTTCAGCGATTCGCAGCCGGGTAAGATCATGCACGAGACCCGCAAGGGCGAAATGGCAGCGCTGCGGGAGCTCCCCTTCGGCCGCTACTATGGCGGTGTCGACACGACGCCGCTCTACATCCATCTCGCCTGCGCCTATGCGGACCGCACTGGCGACATGGCATTCGTCGACAGCCTGTGGCCGTCGCTCTGCGCGGCCGCTGAATGGACCGAGGAGGCAAGCCGGCCGACCGGCTTCGTCACCTATCAGCGTGCCGCCGAGTCCGGTCTCTCCAACCAGGGATGGAAGGACAGTATCGATTCCGTCTTCCATGCAGATGGCCGAATTCCCAAGGGACCGATCGCCCTGGTGGAGGTGCAAGGCTATGTCTTTGCCGCGTTCCGGGGGCTGGCGGCGCTCGCCCGCCGCCGCGGCGAAGGCGACAGGGCCGATCATTGGGACAGCCGCGCCGAGGCCATGCGCGCCGCTGTGGAACGCCATTTCTGGCTGGACGATCTCGGCTTCTATGCCTTGGCGATTGATGGCGCAGGCGAACCCTGCAAGGTGCGGACGTCTAATGTCGGGCATCTTCTCTATGTCGGGCTCCCCGAGCCGACGCGGGCGCAGATGGTCGCCGACCAGCTGCTTTCGGCGTCCTTCCATTCGGGCTGGGGGCTGAGGACGCTCGCCGACGATGCTGTGTTCTTCAACCCGATGTCGTACCACAACGGCTCGATCTGGCCGCATGACACCGCTATGTGCGGCGCCGGTCTGGCGCGCTTTGGCGAGCGTGAAAGCGTCGTCCGGCTGATGAGCAGCACCTTCGAATCGGCGGTCCATTTCAACATGCGGTTGCCCGAACTGTTCTGCGGTTTTACCCGCGCGCCGGGCGAAGCGCCGATCGCCTATCCTGTCGCCTGCTTGCCGCAGGCGTGGTCGGCCGGGTCTGCCTTCATGCTGATGCAGGCCTGCCTCGGCTTGGAGATTCACGGCTGGGACGGCGAAATCCACGTCACCCGGCCCAGGCTGCCGATTGGTATCGACATGCTCACGCTGAGGCATCTGGGCGTTGGCACAAAAGCCGTGGATCTGACATTTCAGCGCGTCGGCGACAGGGTCGTCGCCTTTCTCGCCGACCGGCATGAGGGCTTGGTGCCGCTCATCGTGCGGACCTAGTTTAGCTTTGCGCATCGAATTGAACGCCTCCCTCCAACTGCCGGAACCGATGGCCCCATCCGTGCGTTGCAAACCACGCCGGCGCACGGCTGTCTGTCACCAGTCGCCGGCTTCGAAGGCAAAGAAAAACGGCCGACCGGCCGGAGGAAAATCGTGTTCCGATGTCAGACTATGGCGTAGAGGTACTGTGGGTTTTGATCCTTGCATGCCTCGGCCTTTCCGCCGTTGCCGTGGTGTTCTCGGTATTCCAACGGCGCCACAGCCACACACCAGCGGTTACATATAGCGCAGGCGAGGACGTGGCTTCGGAAGCGGCTCGCAAAGTGCTGCGGGAGTTTGAAAAGAACGGCCACTCGGCTGATGCAGCCCTGATCACATGGTCGCCCGACACCTTGCGCAAGATTCTGGCCGGCTATCTGCCGGAGACGCAGGTGATCGTCGTGTCCAACCGCGAGCCCTACATTCACAACACTAGGGATGATGGCGTTGAGCTCTTGGTACCGGCCAGCGGACTGGTTTCGGCGCTCGAGCCGATCACCCGCGCCTGTGCCGGCACCTGGATCGCCTACGGCGGCGGGACAGCGGACCGTCTCACGGTCGACAAGAACGACCGCGTTGAGGTGCCGCCTGACAATCCGTCCTACACGCTGCGCAGGGTCTGGCTGACAGAGGAAGAATATCGGGGCTATTATCTCGGCTTCGCCAATGAAGGTCTGTGGCCGCTCTGCCATATCGCCTTCACCCGTCCGATTTTTCGCGCGTCGGATTGGGAGGCCTATGAGGCCGTCAACCGCAAGTTCGCCGATACGGTGGTTGCCGAAGCGCGCAACGAGCGGCCGATCGTGCTGGTCCAGGATTACCATTTCGCGCTCTTGCCGCGCATGATCCGCGAGCGCCTCCCCGAGGCGATCATCATCACTTTCTGGCATATTCCATGGCCCAACTCGGAAGTGTTCAGCATCTGTCCATGGCGTGAGCGGATCCTGGAAGGCTTGCTCGGCAGCTCGATCATCGGCTTCCATACCCAGTTCCACGCCAACAATTTCGCCGAAAGTGTCGATCGCTTCCTGGAAAGCCGCATTGAGCGGGCCGATGCGGCGATCTCCTACGGCGGACAGACGACGCTGGTGCATGCGTACCCCATCTCCGTGGAATGGCCGGCCGAACTTCTGGCGAAACTGCCTGATGTCGATCAATGCCGCGCCCGCGTGCGCGAGAGGTTCGCGCTGAAAGCGGATGTCAAACTGTGCGTCGGCGTCGAGCGCCTCGACTACACAAAGGGCATTCTCGACCGTTTCCGGGCGCTGGAAGAATTGTTCACGAAACATCCCGAATGGGTCGGAAAACTGGTTTTCCTACAGATCGCAGCACCTAGCCGGGGAACACTCCCGGCCTATAGGCAACTCCACAATGAATGCCGCCGCTATGTCGAAGAGCTCAATCAGAGATACGGCAGCGAGGATTACAGTCCTGTCCTGATGGTAGACAAACATCACACGCAGGAACAGGTCTACGAGATCTATCGCGCCGCCGACATATGCATGGTCACCAGCCTGCATGACGGCATGAACCTGGTGGCCAAGGAATTCGTCGCGGCGCGCGATGACGAACAGGGCGTGTTGTTGCTCAGCACTTTTGCCGGCGCCTCGCGCGAACTCCTAGAGGCACTGATCGTCAATCCCTACGATACGGCCATGACGAGTGAGGCTTTGCTGCAGGCGCTGACCATGACACCGGAAGAACAGCGCGAGCGCATGCGGCCCATGCGCGAGATGGTCCGCGACAACAACGTCTATCGCTGGGCCGGCAGCATGCTTCTGGATGCCGCCCGGCTTCGCAAGCGCGGTGACCTCGACCGGGTGATGGGTAACGGCGAGCGGCCGTCGAACAACAACAACGTCATTCCCATGTTCGAGCGGATAAGAAAGGCAGTGTCGTGACAAGCCTTCGGCTGCTGCCGCCGCTGCAAAACGCACCGGCGAAGCTGCGCGCCGCAGCGCTTGAGCACCTTAGCCGATCTTCCCATCCACGATATGAATGCGGCGATCCATGCGCGCCGCCATGTCGAGATCATGCGTAACCGCTACGACGGTCTTGCCACGCTCGCGCACCAGATTCTCCAGGATTGCGAAAACTTGCTCGGAGCTCTTGCTGTCGAGGCTTCCCGTCGGCTCGTCGGCTAGGATGAGCGGCGGGTCGTTGGCGAGCGAGCGCGCCACCGCGACGCGCTGACGATGGCCGCCCGAGAGCTGGTCAGGCCGCTTGTCGAGATGTTCGCCGAGGCCCAGGGATGAAAGCAGTTCCCCGGCCCGTTGGCGCATTTCGGGCCGTCCCAGCCGGCCCAGCTTGCGCATCGGGATTTCGACATTTTCGCGGGCCGTGAATTCCGGCAGCAGAAAATGAAACTGGAACACGAAACCCAGCATCGAAAGCCTGGTCCGCGCACGCTCCCTTTCATTCATTGGCTCGGTATCGCGGCCGCCAATTTTCAACCTCCCCGCGGTCGGCCGGTCGAGCAGCCCGAGCAGATAGAGCAGTGAAGATTTGCCGGAGCCGGAGGGACCGGTGACAGCGACGAATTCTCTCTCGTTAATCGCGAGCGTGATGTCCTTGACCAGCGTGACGGGAACGGTCTCGGGCAACACGCGTGTCAGTTTCTCGGTCTCGATCAGTGCACTCATG
The DNA here is from genome assembly GCF_040545535.1 of Mesorhizobium robiniae. NCBI lineage: Bacteria > Pseudomonadati > Pseudomonadota > Alphaproteobacteria > Hyphomicrobiales > Phyllobacteriaceae > Mesorhizobium > Mesorhizobium robiniae. The sequence goes on along the minus strand of NZ_JBEPMC010000006.1, from coordinate 35,874 downwards.
ACGCGCTGCAAGCAGGATTCATGACGAGGAGGTGTTCGATCGCAGCATCGACGTGCAGATATTGCGACTGCGCCGCAAGCTCGAAGTCAAGCCGAGCGAGCCCAATCTCATTGTCACCGAGCGGGGCGCTGGCTACCTGTTCGCAGCCTCAGTCGAGGTGCTGTGACTTTGCCGGAGGGGCGCCATGTTCATGGCAGATATGAACGTTCATCGCCTCATAGCATGCACGCTACCGATATTTTCGCCGCCCATCGGCAGCGCCATGTCGTCGTCGAGCAAGCGCGTAATGCGGGCGAAACCGGCAAAAGCCTTCCTTGCTTCCTCTGCCGACATCCTTCCCGCCAGAGCCGCGGAGCAGCAATTCACCGCACATTGATAGACGGGCCCACGCCGGCCTGTTGGCCACTTACGCAAGAAGTCCATCGCTTCGGTCACGCTACCAATTTCTGCGGCAGGGCCGTTCTGCCCGCGCGAAATCCGCACAGGCGTAAAGAATTGCAGGCGATCCATCGTTTCCTCCCGGTCGATCGCAACATCTGATCGAACTGTATTAAACTTGTGGCGGGCCATTTGGTTCCGGCAAAGAGAGCCCGATGCTGAAAAAGAAGGTCGGGCTAAAATAGAAGCCTCTCACATCGCTCGACCGAAATCGAATCACCAAACGTGACAAACGAGCGACAAACCGTTGCGCTGCGTCGATAAGCACGATTCTCATTGAATATCTTTAAGGTCAAAGCCGGCAAATCAATCTGTTGCCGGTCCCCTTGCGTCAGGCTTAACCTGCACGGTCAACGCGTGAGGGCGCGTGCGGCCAACAAGGGGACATCGCAATGACCATACAAGGCGCATCACCTGACCTGTATAACGAGGACCTCGCTCCTGCCAAGGTTCGAAACTGGGGACCATTCTCCATCTTCAACGTCTGGACGTCGGACGTTCACAGCCTCTGGGGCTACTATCTGGCGGCAAGCCTGTTCCTGTTCTGCGGTGGCTTCGTCAACTTCATTATCGCCATCGGCATCGGTTCCATGATCATCTACGTGCTGATGAACATGGTCGGCTATGCCGGCGTGAAGACCGGGGTGCCCTACCCCGTCCTTGCCCGCGCTTCCTTCGGCATCTGGGGCGCCAACATACCGGCCTTGGTGCGCGCCATCGTCGCCTGCTTCTGGTACGGCGCCCAGACCGCAGCCGCGTCCGGCGCCATCGTAGCGCTGCTGATCCGCTCGCAGTGGTTCGCCGACTTTAACCAGAACACACATTTCCTCGGCCATACCGGCCTGGAGGTGATCTGCTTCGCGGTGGTCTGGGCGCTGCAGTTGCTGATTATCCAGAAAGGCATGGAAACGGTGCGGCGCTTCCAGGACTGGGCCGGTCCGGCGGTTTGGGTGATGATGCTGATCCTGGCGATCTACCTCTGTGTCAAGTCAGGGACTTTTGCCTTCACCAGCGACATCCCGATGGATGTGCTGCTCGAAAAGACCAAGGATGCGGGCGTGCCCGGCACGCCGGGCTCGTGGACTTCGCTGTTCGCGGTGGCGGCGATCTGGGTGACCTATTTCTCGGCGCTCTATCTCAACTTCTGCGATTTCGCCCGCTACGCGCCGGACAAGGCATCGCTGCGCAAGGGCAACATCTGGGGCCTGCCGGTCAATCTCATCCTGTTCTCGCTGGTCGCCGGCGTCACCACGATTGCCGCGTTTGACGTTTATGGCGAAGTGCTGCTGCATCCCGACCAGATATCGGCCAAGTTCGACAGCTGGTTCCTGGCGGCGCTCGCAGCCCTGACCTTCGCCGTGGCGACGCTCGGCATCAACGTGGTGGCAAACTTCGTGTCGCCGGCTTTCGATTTTTCCAACGTCTTTCCACGGCAGATCGACTTCAAGAAGGGCGGCTATATCGCGGCGCTGATCGCGCTGGTGCTCTACCCCTTCGCGCCATGGGAAGGCAGCGCTGCCTCCTTCGTCAACATCATCGGTGCGACGATGGGACCGATCTTCGGTGTCATGATGGTGGACTATTACCTGATCCGGAAGGGCGAGGTCGACGTCGAGGCCCTCTACAGGGAAGACGGCGAGTTCCGCTTCCAGAATGGTTGGCATGTCAACGCCTTCATCGCAGCCGGCATCGGCGCGATCTTCTCCTCGCTCCTGCCGAACTTCACCAACTGGCTGCCGTCGTGGTGGGGCGTCTACGGCTGGTTCTTTGGCGTGGCGATCGCAGGTGTCATCTACTATGTGCTGCGTACGATGGCACTTGGTGCCCGGGCCAGGACGGCAAAGGCTTGAGATATCCAATCGGGGCGGCGCAATGCCGCCCCGCTCTACTTAGCGACCATTTCCGCCAATTTGCGCACTGTGTTCCAGTTGCGCGACGTGCCGACACCGAGACGTTTATGGCTTGTCGCCGCAAGCAATCGCGAACTTGGCGTTTCGCGGGAAAAGACGACCCAGATGTCGCCGCTGACCGCCCGCATCTTTTCATCCTTGCCGACATAGGCGTCCAGCGCCGCGACGGCTTCCGCCGGAACGGGCTTGCGCATTACGCGCACCGCCACCTGGTCCGCGGCGGCAGCCGATTCGGCGGGAAACGGATTGCCGGCCGCAAGCATCAACCAGTCATTTGCGCGGCGCACGATGATATCGACATGGCGGCCGAAGGTTGCCTCGAACGCTGCTTCGAGCCGCCCTTCCAGCACTGCAATTTCCGTTTCTTGCGCCTCGAAGACCAGATTGCCGGTCGCCACCAGCGTGCGCGGGTTGCTCAGCCCCAGGCCTTGCGCCATAGCCCTGAGATCGGACATGACGACCCGGCGTCCCTCGCCTAGGACGATGCTGTAAAGCAGAGCGACATAGGTTTGCACGGCAGCCGGGCGGCAGGCCTAGACCAATCGCGACTGTTCCACTGCCGCTTCGATGAAGCTGGCAAACAGTGGATGCGGGTCGAGTGGCCGGCTTTTTAGTTCGGGGTGGTACTGCACGCCGATGAACCAGGGATGGTCTGGATATTCGACCGTCTCCGGCAGGACGCCGTCCGGCGACATGCCGGCAAAGACCAGGCCGCAATCCTCAAGCCGCTCCTTGTAGTCGACATTGACCTCATAGCGGTGGCGGTGACGCTCGGAAATCTGCGTGTCACCATAGATGTCGGCGATTTTCGAGCCCTTGGCGAGGTCCGCCTGATAAGCGCCTAGCCGCATGGTACCACCGAGATCGCCGGTCTCTCTGCGCTTCTCCAGCATGTTGCCTTTCAGCCATTCGGTCATCAGGCCGACGACCGGCTCCTCGGTCGGGCCGAATTCGGTCGAAGAGGCATGCTCGACGCCGGCCAGCGAACGCGCCGCCTCGATGCAAGCCATCTGCATGCCGAAGCAGATGCCGAAATACGGCACCTTTCGTTCGCGGGCGAACTTCGCCGCCAATATCTTGCCCTCCGCACCGCGTTCGCCAAAGCCGCCGGGAACCAGAATGCCATGGACCTTCTCCAGCCACGGCGCCGGATCCTCCTTCTCGAATATCTCGCTCTCGATCCAGTCGAGCTTAACCTTGACGTGGTTGGCAAGACCGCCATGCGACAGCGCCTCGATCAGCGATTTGTATGCGTCCTTGAGGCCGGTGTATTTGCCCACGACGGCGATGGTCACCTCGCCTTCGGGATTGTGGATGCGATTGGACACCGCTTGCCAGGGCTCCATGCGCGGCTTCGGTGCCGGATCGATGCCGAAGGCGGCCAGCACTTCCGAATCGAGCCCTTCATTGTGATAGGCCATCGGCACGTCGTAGATGTGCGGCACGTCGAGTGCCTGGATGACCGCGCTTTCGCGCACATTGCAAAACAGCGACAGTTTGCGGCGCTCTTCCTTGGGAATGGGGCGGTCGGCACGGACCAGCAGAATATCAGGCGCGATGCCGATGCCGCGCAACTCCTTGACCGAATGCTGGGTCGGCTTGGTCTTCAATTCGCCCGCCGTCGGTATGTAGGGCATCAGGGTCAGATGCACATAGACGGCGTTGTTGCGCGGCAGGTCGTTACCGAGCTGGCGGATCGCCTCCAGGAACGGCATCGCCTCGATGTCGCCGACGGTACCGCCGATCTCGCACAGGACGAAGTCGTAATCGTCATTACCATTGAGGACAAAATTCTTGATCTCGTCGGTGACGTGCGGAATGACCTGCACGGTGGCGCCAAGATAGTCGCCGCGCCGCTCCCGCTCGATGATGTTCTTGTAGATGCGGCCGGTGGTGATGTTGTCCTGCTGATTGGCCGAGCGGCCGGTGAAGCGCTCATAATGGCCAAGATCGAGATCGGTCTCGGCGCCGTCATCGGTCACGAAGACTTCGCCATGCTGGTATGGCGACATCGTGCCGGGATCGACGTTGAGATAGGGATCAAGCTTCTTTATGCGCGCGCGATAGCCTCGCGCCTGCAAGAGGGCCCCAAGGGCCGCTGCAGCGATGCCTTTTCCGAGTGAGGAGACCACGCCGCCTGTGATGAATACATATCGCGCCATGGGAGTCATCGCTTAACGCGGCCGAATTGATTCCGCCAGAGAAAAAACCGCCGCGAAGGCTTTTTCCCAAGAAGGCGTTCTGGTGACGGGCGAGCAAAACAAAAGGGCCGGCAAAGCCGGCCCTTCGGCAGTATCGTTTAAAACGTCAGATGATGACGACCTTGGTGCCGACTTTCACCCTGCGGTAGAGATCCATGACATGCTCGTTGATCATGCGGAAGCAGCCATTGGAGGCGCTCGTTCCGATCGACTGCGGCGCGATGGTTCCGTGAATGCGCAGATGTGTGTCCTTCTTACCCTCATAGAGATAGATGGCGCGCGCGCCGAGCGGGTTGTCGCCGCCGCCGGGCATGCCGTCCTTGTACCGGCCATAATTCTTCGGTTCACGCTTCTGCATGTCGAGCGTCGGAATCCAGCGGGGCCATTCCTGCTTATCGCCAACTGCGACCGTGCCCTTGAACTGTAGGCCCTCACGGCCGACGGCGATGGCATAACGGCGGGCGGTCGACGAGGATTCGACGAGGTAGAGGCGGCGTGCGCTCGTATCGATGACGATGGTGCCGGGATTGTAGCCGGTGAACTCCACGCTCTGCGGCACGAACTCCGGCTTTACGGTGAACTGCTTCTTGGCTTCCTTCCTGGCGAGTGCGGCGTCAAGAGCGCGCGTCTCGGGGAGCAGCGACATCGAAGAGGACGAGGCGCTGCCGCCGAACAGGCCGGCGAACAGCCCGACGCTCTGCGGTTTCTGTCCGATCGCCTCGCTGCGCAATTCGCCATTGTTGCGGACCAGCGCAACGTTCATGGCCTCGGCGGAAACTGGTTCGGCCGACTGGATCGGTACGAGGGGTTGAACCGGTTCGATGATCTTGACGGCCTTCTTCTTAGCCGGCTTGGCGTCAGCCAGCTGGGCAGCAGGCTTATCTTTCTTGGCAAGGCCCTTCTTGGCAAGAAATGCCTGCCGTTCCGCGTCGGCCTTGGCTTTGGCCGCCTCGCGCATCGCCAGCTTCCTGGCCTCGATCGCCTTGGCTCGAGCGGCCTCTTTGTCGGCGGCGATCTTGGCTTCGAGCTTGCTGATCTGGGCAAGATCGTCCGAAGTCGGCTTTTTCTTCTTCTTGAGGAGCCTAAGTTGCGCCGTGTCGCTTTTGGCGGCGACGTTGACGACGTCAGTTGTCACTGCGGCCTTAGAGGCCGAATTGCCCGCCGGCATGGCCGCGTAAGCGGGCGCACCAAGGCTGAGCGCGGCACAAAGGCCGGCTAAAATGAAGCTGCGAAGCTGCATGGCGAAGATCCGATCGTTCAATGCTTGTTGCCCACGGCGTCGCCCGGCGTCCCCCAAGGACCCCGAAAGTGCCGCGCGCAATCTATAATCGATTAATCGAAGGCGCCTCAAGCGCCGCGTCGTGCCGTGCCCGGTCGAATCTACGTGATCGTGCGGCATTTGCCGCGACTGTGTTCAAACAACAACAGATCGCGGCGCCGGACGTCCGTCGATTACTGGTTTGGAACCTGCGGCGTCACCGGCGCCGTGGCGCCGTTTGTGGCCGGCGGCGTGGTCGAATCCGCGGCAGGCGGCGCAGTAGGAGCCGGCGCTGCTGCATCATTGCCGGAAGGCGGCGTCGGTGCCGTGTTGCCGGAAGGCGGCGCAGGCGCCGTAGTGCCAGGCAACTGGTCGAGCACGCCACCGCCCGCGCCGTTCGCCGCCGGCACGCGATCGAGAATATCGATCGGCTTCTCGCCGTAACGGGCGATGATCGACAGCGTCAGCGAGGTGACGAAGAAAGCCGCCGCCAGGATCGCCGTCGCCCGTGTCAACGCGTTGGCAGCGCCGCGCGCGGTCATGAAGCCCGATCCGCCGCCGATGCCGAGGCCGCCGCCTTCGGAGCGCTGCAGCAGCACCACGCCGACAAGAGCGAGCACGACCATGAGGTGGACGACGATCAGTACGGTTTCCATAGGTTATCCTGGCAAAGCCTTGCGCGGCCGTGGATACGACCGGTGATTTGGAGGCGGCTCAATACAATGCTTTGATGGCATTTCCAAGCCCGCAGCCGGAATATGGGAAGCAATGCGCCCTTTGCAACGATTTCCGCTGCGGCACCGCCTATCCCAGCCCGCCAGGACTGGGTGCTACGAGATATTTCGATAGGCTTCGGCGATGCCGAGAAAGTCCGCCGCTTTCAGACTGGCGCCGCCGACCAGGGCGCCGTCGACATTTTTCACGCCAAGCAGTTCGACGGCGTTCGACGGCTTGACCGAGCCACCATAGAGAATGCGCATCTTCGCCGCTGCGCTGCCAAGCTTTTCCGACAGTTTTTCGCGGATATGCGCGTGCGCCTCCGTAACGTCGGCGGCGGTCGGCGTCAGTCCTGTGCCGATCGCCCATACCGGCTCGTAGGCGATGACGGTATTCGACGCCGTGGCGTTGGGCGGCACCGAGCCGGAGAGCTGGCGCGACAGCACGTCGAGCGTAGCGCCCGCTTCGCGTTCGGCTCTCGTCTCGCCGATGCAGATGATCGCCACCAGCCCGGCACGCCACGCGGCGGACGCCTTGGCCTGAACGATGGCGTCGTCCTCGTTGTTATCGGCACGACGTTCGGAATGGCCGACGATGACGTGGCTGGCGCCCGCGTCTTTCAGCATCTCGGCCGAAATGCAGCCGGTATGGGCGCCGCTCTCCTTGGTGTGGCAATCCTCGCCGCCGGCCCGGACCGGCGTGCGCGACAAAATCTCTGCGGCGTGCGCAAGCAGGGTCGCCGGAACGCAGACCAGCGCTTCGGTCTCAGCATCGAGCCCGCTCATGAAGCCGTTGCCGATCATCCTGAGTTCGTTGAGCGAGGCACTGGTGCCATTCATTTTCCAGTTGCCTGCGACCAGCGGGCGGATTCCTGGCGTCATGGGATTTGCTTCTCCGGGCAATATTCGGCTGCGTCCTCACTAGCAAACTCAGCCCACAAAGCAATCGACAGTGGGCCGGAAGGACGCTATTGCGCTTGTTTCAGACTCGGCGCATGCGAAAATGCGCAAAAATCGGAAGTGACCATGCTTGGTATCTTGAGAAACGCGGCGGGGACCTGGGTCGCGAAGGCGTTGCTGATATTGTTGGTGTTGAGTTTCGCCGTCTGGGGCATTTCGGGGCAGCTTCTGGGTGGTTTTGCAGGCCACGACGCGGTTATCACGGCCGGAGGCACCAAAGTATCGATCAACGAGTATCGCCTCGCCTATGATCGCCAGATCAGCGTGATGTCGCAGCAATTCGGCCAGCGCATCAGCCGCGAGCAAGCGACGGCGCTCGGCCTGGACAACCAAGTGCTGGCGCAACTCGTGTCGGGTGCAGTCCTCGATGAGCAGGCCCGCAAGCTCGGGCTTGGGCTGTCCAAGGACCGCCTGGCCCAACTCACGCATGAAGACCCCGCCTTCAAGGGTCCCGGCGGCAGCTTCGACAGGCGAACGTTCGAATACATTCTGCAACAGGTCGGTATGCGGCCGGAAGACTACCTCAGGAACCGCGCCCAGGTGGCTGTGCGCCAGCAGATCGTCGAGGCGGTTTCGGACGGTCTCAAGACTCCGGATACCTTCTTGAAGGCGGTCGCGCTCTATCGTGGCGAAGACCGCACCATCGACTATGTGACGCTGCCGAAATCACTGGTCGAGCCGATCGAAGCGCCGTCCGACACAGTACTCTCGGCCTTTTTCGAGGAAAACAAGAAGACCTATGCGGCGCCCGAATACCGCAAATTCTCCTATGTCAGGCTCGAGCCGGAAGACATCATGGATCTGAGTGCTGTGACCGACCAACAGGTCAGCGAGGACTACAACAAGAACAAGGCGCGCTACACCACGCCGGAAACGCGCACCATCGAACAGCTCGTGTTCAAAACGCCTGATGCCGCGAAGGCCGCGCTCGATTCACTCAGGACCGGCGCAACTTTCGACAAGATCGTTGCCGCCGAGGGTAAGACGCAAGCCGACACGCTGCTCGGCACGCTGACCAAGGACAAGATCGCCGACAAGGCGGTGGCAGACGCCGCCTTCGCGCTAAACGCCAACGAGGTCAGCCCGGTCGTTCAGGGCGCTTTTGGTCCGGTGCTGCTGCGCGTCACCGATGTCAAGCCCGAAGTGGTGAGGCCGCTGGCCGAAGTGTCCGCTGAGATCCGCAAGGATCTGGCGCTGAGCGAGGCGAGCCGCATTCTGCTTGATGTGCATGACAATTACGAAGATATGCGCGCTTCGGGCAGCACGCTCGCGCAAGCGGCCGAAAAACTGAAGCTTAAGGTCGTCACCATCGATGCAATCGATCGCACCGGCCAGAGGCCGGACGGCACCGTCGTCAACGACCTGCCGGAATCGCCGGATCTCATCAAGGCGGTGTTCGACGCCGAACCCGGCGCCGAGAATCCCGACCTCACCACCGCCGGCAACGGCTTCGTGTTTTACGAAGTGGATTCGATCACGCCGGCCCGCGACCGCACGCTGGATGAAGTCCGCCAGAAAGTAGTGGCCGACTGGACGGCGGCGGAAACGACCAAGCGGCTCACGGCGAGAGCGGACGAACTCGAAAAGCGTCTCAAGGCCGGCGCCACGCTCGATGTGATCGCAAGCGAGCTCAAGCTCGAGAAGCAGACCAAGCGCGGCGTAAAGCGCGAGGCGGACGACGTCGATTTTGGCAAGGAAGGGGCGGCTGCGATGTTCGACGAGGGCGAAGGCGGGACTGGGTTGATCCCCTCGCCCACCGGCGACGGACAAATCTTGTTCAAGATTGCCGAAGTCTTCGAGCCTGCCGGAGCCGACGCGAGCTCGGTGCCGGAAGACGCACAGAAATCCTTCACCTCCGGCCTGTCGGACGACCTGCTCGACCAGTTAGTGGCGCAGTTGCAGACCCAATACGACGTTCGCATCGACCAGACCGCCGTTGCCCAAGCCCTGACCAGATGAGCGCGCTCAAGACCCATATCGCCAAGGTTGCCGCCGGCGACGCCCTTTCCTTCGAGGAGGCGCGGGAGGCCTTCGACATCATCATGTCGGGCGACGCGACACCCGGCCAGATCGGCGGCTTCCTGATGGCGCTGCGCGTGCGCGGCGAGACGGTGAGTGAGATTTCCGGCGCCGTCGCCACCATGCGCGCCAAGATGCTGCGTGTCGAAGCGCCCGCTGGCGCCATCGACATCGTCGGCACCGGCGGCGACAATTCGCACAGCGTCAACATCTCGACCGCTTCCGCCTTCGTCATCGCCGCCTGCGGGGTGCCGGTGGCCAAGCATGGCAACCGCGGACTGTCGTCGCAGACCGGCGCCGCCGACGTGCTGACAGCGCTCGGCGTCAAGATCGATATCCCGCCGGAAACGATCGGCCGCTGCATCCACGAAGCAGGCGTCGGCTTCATGTTCGCGCCGGCGCATCATCCGGCAATGAAGCATGTCGGCCCGACCCGCGTCGAGCTTGGCACCCGCACCATCTTCAACCTGCTTGGTCCGCTCTCCAATCCGGCCGGTGTCGCCAGACAGATGGTCGGCGTGTTCTTGCCGGAGTGGATCATGCCGGTGGCCGAGACGTTGAAGGCGCTGGGCGCCGACCACGCCTGGGTCGCCCATGGCGACGGCTATGACGAGATTACCACCACCGGTGAAACCCAAGTGGCCGAACTGGTCGGCGGCGAGATCCGCAGCTTCACGCTGACCCCGGAAGCGGTGGGACTGAAGCGTCACACCAAGGACGAGTTGCGCGGCGGCGATGCCGCCTACAACGCCCAGGCGCTGCGCGACATGCTGGGCGGCGCTGCCGGCGCCTTTCGCGATACGGTGCTGATGAACGCCGGCGCCGGACTGGTGGTGGCGGGCAAGGTAACAACGCTTGCCGACGGCATGGCGACGGCGGCGCAAGCCATCGACAGCGGCCGCGCGCTGCAAGTGCTCGACCGGCTGGTCGAGATTTCGAACGGATAGAGCCGTGTCTGACATTCTGCGCAAGATCGAAGCCTACAAGCGCGACGAGATCGGGGCGGCAAAGGCGCGCGTGCCGCTTGCCGAGATCAAGGCGCAGGCGAAGGACGCCGATGCGCCACGCGGCTTTCTCGCGGCCCTTGAAGCCAAGCGCAAATCCAGCAGTTTCGCGCTGATCGCCGAGATCAAGAAGGCGAGCCCGTCCAAGGGTCTGATCCGCGCCGATTTCGATCCGCCGGCGCTGGCCAGGGCCTATGCGAAAGGCGGCGCCGCCTGCCTTTCGGTGCTGACCGACGCGCCGTCCTTCCAGGGCGCGCCTGAATTCCTCACCGATGCGCGCAGCGCCGTGACATTGCCCGCTTTGCGCAAGGATTTTCTGTTCGAGCCTTATCAGGTTTTCGAAGCCCGTGCGTGGGGTGCGGATGCCATCCTGATCATCATGGCGAGCGTCGATGACGCCATGGCCAGGGAGCTCGAAACGACGGCTTTCGAGCTTGGCATGGACGCGCTGGTCGAGGTGCATGACGAGGCCGAGACGGAACGCGCGCTGAAACTGTCGTCACGGCTGATCGGCATCAATAACCGCAACCTCCGGACGTTCGAAACCAGTCTCGACACCTCGGAGCGGCTCGCTGCGATGGTGCCGGCCGACCGCCTGCTGGTCAGCGAGAGCGGTATTTTCTCGCACGAAGACTGCCGCAGGCTGGAACGGAGCGACATCGGCACCTTCCTCGTCGGCGAGAGTCTGATGCGGCAACAGGACGTGGCTGCCGCAACGCACCTGCTTTTGATGGGCAAGGCGCCGGCTCATGCATCGGCCCGAAAATCAGAATCGATTTTCGGAGAGCACGATGCTTAGATTCAAAGTGTTAGAGCGTACCATGTGCGTCCAAACGGACGCACATCGCTCTAAGGCCATCTGACGATGACGACCGCCCTCACCCATCTTGGCGCGACAGGCGAAGCCAACATGGTCGATGTCGGCGACAAGGCGGAGACGACGCGCACGGCGATCGCCGAGGGTTTTGTCTCGATGCTGCCGGAGACGCTCAAAATGATCCTCGATGGCGACGCCAAGAAGGGCGACGTACTCGGTACGGCGCGCATCGCCGGCATCATGGCGGCCAAGAGGACGCATGAGCTGATACCGCTCTGCCATCCGCTGCTGTTGACTAAGATATCCGTCGACATCGAACCGGACGCGGCGCTGCCCGGCCTGAAGGTCACGGCATTGGCCCGCGTCACCGGCAAGACCGGCGTCGAGATGGAGGCGCTGACCGCCGTCTCGGTCGCTTGCCTGACGATCTACGATATGGCCAAGGCGGTCGACCGCGCCATTGTGATCTCGGGCGTCAGGCTGGTGGAAAAGACCGGCGGCAAGTCCGGCGACTACAAAGCGGGCGCCCAGGGGACAGGCCGATAATGGCGCTGCTTCCGGTCGCCGAGGCGCTAGAGCGCCTGCTTGAAGATGCGGCGCCCTTGCAAGCTGAAAGCGTCGCCCTGATGGACGCCGCCGACCGCGTTCTGGCGGAGCCGCTCATGGCGCTCCGCACCCAGCCGCCCTTCAACGCGTCCGCCATGGACGGCTATGCCGCGCGGGCCGAGGATGTCGCCTCCGTGCCGGCAAGACTTTCGGTGATCGGCATGGCGCCGGCCGGACGCGGCTTTGCCGGAACGGTCGGTCCGGCGCAAGCCGTGCGCATCTTCACCGGCGCGCCGCTTCCCGCAGGCGCTGATACCATTGTCATCCAAGAGAATGTCCGCGATCTCGGCGGCGGCAGCATCGAAGTGACCGCGCCGACGGTTGAAGGCCGCAACATTCGACGCCTCGGGCTCGATTTCTCGAAGGGCGACGTCCTGCTGGAGAAAGGTCGCCTGCTTGATCCGGCGGCGTTGTCGCTGGCGGCGTCGGCCAACCATCCGCAGGTCAGCGTGGTGAAACGGCCGTTGGTCGCTATCATCGCTACCGGCGACGAATTGCTGCCGCCGGGCAGCGAGCCTGGCCCCGACCAGATCATCTCGTCCAATGCCTATGGCGTCGCCGCTGCAGCCCGCTTGGTCGGCGCCGACGCGCTCGATCTCGGCATCGCCTCCGACCGCAAGGAGGCGATCGCCGCGTTGGTGAAAAAAGCGGTCGATGCAGGAGCCGACGTCATCGTCACGCTGGGCGGCGCCTCAGTCGGCGACCACGACCTTGTGCATGACGTGCTGACTGGCGAAGGCATGACGCTCGATTTCTGGAAGATCGCCATGCGACCGGGCAAACCGCTGATGTTCGGCCGGCTGGGCGACGTCCGCTGCATCGGCCTGCCTGGCAATCCAGTGGCGAGCCTGGTCTGCACACAGCTTTTCCTGAAGCCGTTGCTTGCGCGGCTCGGCGGCCGCGCCTACCGGCAGGACATGCGTCAGGCGCGGCTCGGCGCCGCCATACCGGCCAACGATCTCAGGCAGGACTATGTACGCGCGGTGGTGAAGGAAGACACCGGCACGCTAACGGCGACGCCGTTCGGCATCCAGGATTCCTCGATGCTCAGAACGCTGGCCGATGCGAACGGGCTGATCGTGCGTGAGCCATTTGCACCCCCAGCCGCGACAGGCGCCGCCTGCAGCGTGCTGATGTTACGCTGAACAAACCGTCAACGCATTCATTAAACTTTAAACAGTTGCGGAACACAACTGGAACAGATAGTGTTTGTTCTGGGTTTGTTTTTCTGATTCTGTTGGGGGTCGCGATGCTGACACGCAAACAACATGAGCTGTTGATGTTCATCCACGAGCGGCTGAAGGAAAGCGGTATTCCGCCATCGTTCGACGAGATGAAGGAAGCGCTCGACCTGGCCTCCAAGTCGGGAATCCATCGGCTGATCACGGCACTGGAGGAGCGCGGCTTCATTCGTCGGCTGCCCAACCGCGCTCGCGCGCTGGAGGTGCTGCGCCTGCCCGATTCGATCGCGCCCGGCCTCAATGCGGCGCGCAAATTCTCGCCGAGCGTCATTCAGGGCAGCCTTGGGCAGAGCAGCCATGGACAGGGCAGCCTCGGGCGGCAGATCAAGCCGGCGCCTTCACGCATGCCCGCAGCCGGCAACGACGACGACGTTGTCGCCACCGTCTCCATCCCGGTGATGGGCCGGATCGCTGCCGGTGTGCCGATCGATGCCATCCAGCACCAGACGCATTCGATCTCGGTGCCACCGGACATGATCACCGGCGGCGCGCACTACGCGCTGGAAGTCAAAGGTGATTCGATGATTGAGGCCGGCATTTTCGACGGCGATACGGTCATCATCCGCAACGCCGACACCGCCCAGCCTGGCGAGATCATTGTCGCCCTGGTCGACGAGGAGGAAGCGACGCTGAAGCGGTTCCGCCGTAAAGGCGCCTCGATCGCCCTGGAAGCCGCCAATCCGGCCTATGAGACGCGCATATTCGGGCCGGACCGGGTCAAGGTGCAAGGCAAGCTGGTTGGATTGATCCGGCGTTACTGAACGGCAGCTTTCTTGGCTTTCTCAGGCTTGCGGTAAGGCGGCAGACCCCTCGCCTCGCGCGAAAATCTCCGCTGCTCATGCCAGGGCCTGTATGGCTGTTCGACGGCAAAACGGATTTCTGCGCGCGTCGTCGCAGATTGCGGATCGAAGAAGACGGCAGCACTGCCCATGCGAGCGAGCTGGCGTTTGGTGACGACGAGAACCAGCGGGTTGCGGCAGGGATTATAATAGGCTGTGGCGTCGTCAATAACGAGCAAATCCGCAAAGCCACAGGCCGGCCGCGCGGTTTTGCGGTCGTCGGCGAGCGCGATGATCGCGCCGGACGGATGCCGGGCGATGCAAAGGCCGTCAGTGCAGTAAAAAGGCGCTCCCGGCGGCAGGTCGGCCGGGTCGGCGATGTCGAACCGCACGTCTCCTTTTTCGAATGTCTCCGGCTCGACAATAGTCGCTGAAATCAGCGCATGTTTCCAATTGTCGGTGGTGAATTCGTTCGAGCGCACTCGGTTGACGGCAAGTTCTCCCCCGCCGATCGGCAGCGCCACCAGATGCGCGTCCTCCGAGATCAGCACGTCGGGGGTGCGTGTCTCGGAAATCGTCAGCAGGCCGGCGAGCGCAAAGGGAAGTGCCGCAAGCCGCAACCATGTCGTCGCCATTGTGGCAATGACCAGGGCGACCGTCACCAGCAGAACCGACTGCAACGAAATCAGCCCGACTGCATCGACCGGCGAACGCTCGGAGATCCATCCCGATATTGCGATCATGGCCGTCAGCCCCTTGCCCATCATGTAGAGGAAAGGCCCGTCGAGGCCGAAAGGCATTGCCAAGGCGCTGACGACGGCCAGGAACATGACGACCGTAACGATCGGCATGACGGCCAGATTGGCGAACAGGCTGAGCGGCGAGACGCGCTGGAAGTGCCAGATGGCGAAAAGCGCGGTGGCGCTGCCGGCAATGATGGAAGTCATTGCGATGGTACCTGTCCCAGCGAGGAGTTTGCGCGTGACGAAAGCGACCGGTGACCGTCGCTGCGGCGGCGCCTTGGCCTTGTCGGCACGATAGTCCGACCAGCCGGCATAGGCGCCTACGAGAGCCGCGGTCGCGGCGAAGGACATCTGGAAGCTGGGGCCGACCACCTCGTGCGGCGACACGACGATGACGGCGATCGCTGAAATCGTCAGATTGCGCATGGTGAGTGCGGCCCGATCGAACAACACGGCGACAAGCATCACCGCCAACATGATGAAGCTGCGCTCGGCCGCGACCACGACACCGGAAAATATCAGATAGGCAGCTATGGAAACGAGTGCGGCGCCGGCCGCATATTTTTTGACCGGCCTACGCGACGAAAAATCGGGAAACAGCGCAAAGGCGCCGCGCAGCAATCCCATGATGGTGCCGGCAACAAGCGCCATGTGCAGGCCGGAAATGGAGATGATGTGGTAGATGCCGGTGCGCCGCATCGATTCGTTGATTTCTTCGGGGATGCCGGCACGCACGCCGACGATCAGCGCAGCGGCAATCTCCCCCTCGGCCCCACCGATGCTGTCCCTGATGTGGTCGGCGATGGTTTCGCGCGCCTTTTCGATCGAGGCGGAAAGGCGCGCGGCTAACGGTGCATCCTCGGAAGCGACGATCTTCGGATTGCCGAGGAAAAAGCCGCTGGCGCCAATGCCGGCGAAATAGCTGTCAAAGGAGAAGTCATAGCTGTCCGGCCTAACCGGGCCAGTCGGAGGCAGAAGCCTCACATAGCCGGCCACCACCGAGCCTGCGGTCATCTCGGCGGGAGTTTTGCGTGCCGAAACCCTGACACGTTCCGGTGCATAACGCAGGGTCGGCCGGGCGGTCGATATCACGTCGATGGTCAGCCTGATCCGGCCGTTCGCCATCTGGTCGAGCCTGACGACGCGGCCGGTGAGCTGGGTCTGGATTACCGAACCGAGCATCTGCGTTCCCGCGCGCCAGGTTTCAACCTTGGCGGCGAGCACACCGAGTGCGCACAGCAACGCTGCCATGAAACACAAATGCGTTTTGCGCCATGACCGCGTGACCGCTGCACACAATGCCGTGAGGACCACGACGGCGATGGGTTGGGGAAAGCCCGGTTCCACGGCAAGCGAAAAATAGACGATCACGCCGGATGCCAGGAAAACCGGCACCAGCAGGAAGGCGACGCCGCGGTCGAGTTCCATGCCGGCCGCCGAAACAACGCTGTTGCGGACAGCGGATGGTGCGAGGCGACGGAACTGTCGGCGGAAACCAACGACAGGCCTGGGTGTTGGACCGGGTATTGGCGCGGAGCGGCCTGGCGAAAGAAGCTGGATGCCCGAGTGCGACCCAGGCAACGAAACGGGTAGCGGCTCGGCGTGAGGAACGTCGGCAAACAGCGATCGTTCGCTGACGCTTGCGACCACGCCCTCGCTCTCGTTCACGCCGCGGCCTGGTCCAGCCATCGGGTCTGCCCCTTGCGCCCTTGACCTCCTATGCTACATGAACGCGCGACGCGCGAAAGTCCGCGCAACCACATCCGTTTCCTGCGCCTGCCTGAGAGTTCCATGTCCGACAAGGTCGTAACCCGTTTTGCCCCCTCGCCCACCGGCTTCCTGCATATTGGCGGGGCGCGCACGGCGCTGTTCAACTGGCTGTATTCGAAACACACCGGCGGCACCATGCTGCTGCGCATCGAGGACACCGATCGTGAGCGTTCGACGGCTGCGGCAACCGCTGCCATCCTCGACGGGCTCTCGTGGCTCGGCCTCACCTGGGACGGCGAGCCGGTATCGCAGTTCGAGCGCGCGCCGCGCCACCGCGAGGTGGCCGAGGAGCTGGTACGCATGGGCAAGGCCTACTATTGCTATGCGACGCCAGCCGAGTTGGAGGCAATGCGCGAGGCGGCCCGGGCCAAGGGGCTCCCTCCCCGCTATGACGGCCGCTGGCGCGATCGCGACCCGTCGGAGGCGCCTGTGGGCGTCAAGGGCGCCATTCGCATCAAGGCGCCGACCGAGGGCGAGACGGTGGTGGATGATCTCGTGCAGGGCGCAGTCCGCTTCCCCAACAAGGATCTCGACGATTTCATCATCCTGCGCTCGGACGGCAATCCGACCTATATGCATGCCGTCGTCGTCGACGACCATGACATGGGCATCACCCACATCATACGCGGCGACGATCATCTGACCAACGCCGCCCGCCAGATGGTGATCTATCGAGCCATGGGCTGGGGCGTGCCGTCGATGTCGCATATCCCGCTGATCCACGGCGCCGACGGCGCCAAACTGTCGAAGCGACATGGTGCGCTCGGTGTCGAGGCCTATCGCGCCATGGGCTATCTGCCTGAAGCGCTGCTCAACTACCTGGCGCGGCTCGGCTGGAGCCATGGCGACGACGAGGTGATGTCGATCAAGGACATGATTGCCTGGTTCGATATCGGCGACGTCAACAAGGGCGCCGCCCGTTTCGACTTCGCCAAGCTGGAGGCCCTGAACGGCGTGCATATGCGCCGCATGAGCGACGCCGAATTGCTCGATATCTTCATCGCCACCTTGCCCTATCTCGAAGGCGGCCCGGCGATCGCAGCGCGCCTCGACGACACGCGCAAGGCGCAATTGCTTGCCGCCCTGCCAGGCTTGAAGGAGCGCGCCAAGACGCTGGTCGAGCTTGTCGACGGCGCCGGCTTCCTGTTCGCCGAGCGGCCGCTGCCTATCGATGAGAAGGCGGCTGCATTGCTCGGCGGTGAGGCGCGCGAGATCCTGCGGGGTGCCCACGCGACCCTGAAGGCAGTTTCAGGCGATTGGACGGCCGCCGCGGCGGAGGCTG
Source organism: Mesorhizobium robiniae (assembly GCF_040545535.1). Classification (NCBI taxonomy): domain Bacteria; kingdom Pseudomonadati; phylum Pseudomonadota; class Alphaproteobacteria; order Hyphomicrobiales; family Phyllobacteriaceae; genus Mesorhizobium; species Mesorhizobium robiniae. The sequence goes on along the minus strand of NZ_JBEPMC010000006.1, from coordinate 18,130 downwards.
CGATCCGCGAATATGCTCTGGCAGGCGGTCGTAAGCTCGGCGCCGTGGCCCAACCTTTGCGTGCCGCGCTGACCGGCAAAAGCACCTCGCCCGGCGTGTTCGATGTGCTTGCCGTGCTTGGCCGCGAGGAAAGCCTGGCGCGCATATCCGATCAAATCGATTAGCAAAACTGGCCCAAGAAGATTGGCATTGAAAGGCGGGTTTCGCAGTGCAACATTAGGTCTTGGCCCAATTTGGCACGCAAATCCAATAGCGGGCGCAAACGCGCGAACTCCGATCCTTTCGACGTGTTGCGTTGCAGATATATTGCCTTGCCGGCAGTGAGAAAACCAAAAGGAGTTTGCAATGTCCGAAGCTGCGACAAAGATGGAATTTGGCGGCAAAACCCAAGCATCGACTGCAAAACTTGAATTCGGCGGCAAAACTCACGAGCTCAAGGTGCGAAGCGGTTCGGTCGGACCTGATGTCATCGACATCGGCTCGCTTTACAGCACCACCGGGGCCTTCACCTACGATCCCGGTTTCACGTCGACGGCAAGCTGCGAGTCGGAAATCACCTTCATCGATGGCGATGCCGGCATTCTTTTGCACCGCGGTTACCCCATCGACCAGCTGGCCGAGCATGGCGACTTCCTCGAAGTCTGCTACCTCCTGCTCTACGGCGAATTGCCGACCAAGGCGCAGAAGGACGATTTCGACTACCGGGTGACGCGCCACACCATGGTGCACGAGCAGATGTCACGCTTTTTCACCGGCTTTCGCCGCGACGCGCATCCGATGGCGGTGATGTGCGGCGTGGTCGGCGCGCTGTCGGCCTTCTATCACGATTCCACCGACATCTCGGACCCGTATCAGCGCATGGTCGCATCGATGCGGCTGATCGCGAAAATGCCGACGATCGCGGCGATGGCCTACAAATATCACATCGGCCAGCCCTTCATTTACCCGAAGAACGAGCTGAATTTCGCGGCCAATTTCCTGCATATGTGCTTCGCCGTGCCGTGTGAGGAATACAAGATCAACCCGGTGCTGGCGCGTGCGATGGAGCGCATCTTCATCCTGCACGCCGATCACGAGCAGAACGCCTCCACCTCGACCGTCCGCCTCGCCGGCTCGTCGGGCGCCAATCCGTTTGCCTGCATCGCTGCCGGCATCGCCTGCCTGTGGGGACCGGCGCATGGCGGCGCCAATGAGGCCGCTCTGAACATGCTGGGCGAAATCGGTCATGTCGACCACATCCCGGAATTCATCGCGCGCGCCAAGGATAAGAACGACCCGTTCCGATTGATGGGCTTTGGCCATCGCGTCTACAAGAACTACGATCCGCGCGCCAAGATCATGCAGAAGACCGCACATGAGGTGCTGGGCGAACTCGGCATCAAGGACGATCCGCTGCTCGACATCGCCATGGAGCTGGAAAAGATCGCGCTGACCGATGCCTATTTCATCGAGAAGAAGCTTTATCCGAACGTCGATTTCTATTCCGGCATCACGCTGAAGGCGCTGGGCTTCCCCACCACCATGTTCACCGTGCTGTTCGCGGTTGCCCGCACAGTCGGCTGGATCGCGCAGTGGAAGGAGATGATCGAGGATCCGCACCAGAAGATCGGCCGCCCGCGCCAGCTCTATACAGGTGCGTCGGAACGGGATTACGTGCCGATTGCGAAGAGGTGAATGGTGAATGGTGAATGGTGAATGGAAGTAAGCAAGCGCCGTTTGGCGGCTATAGCTAGCTTCTATTCACTATTCACTATTCACTATTCACTATTCACCCTTTTATGTACCCCATCACCACCCCCGCCGCGATATCGCCGGACGGCCTGCCGGTGGCCATGCGTCTGCCCACTTCGGCAAAACCGTCCTTCTGCCAAGTGCGGTAGGCGGTGTCGGAAAACAGCGCTTCCAACTGCCGCGCCAGATAGTGCGGCCGCACATATTCATTGTAGTGCTCGGTCACCACCGGACGGTCGGCGATGAGATTGGGCAAGGCGGCGCTCCATACGGTGATCAAGCGTTGGGCTATCCGCATGACCGGATCGAGCCGGTAGCAGGAGATCATCGGCACACCCGACAGCGCCAGTTCCAGCGACACCGTTCCCGATGCGATCAGCGCCGCATCGGCCTTACCGAAAGCCTGCCATTTGCGTTCGGGATCAAGGATGATCTCCGGCTTCTCGTCCCAACTTGCCACCGAAGTCCTGACCAGGTCGGCGACATGCGGAACCGTCGGCAACAGCAGGCGCAGGCGATGCCCGCGCGCGCGCAGGATCGAGACCGTCTTGCCGAACGGGCCGACCAGCCTTCGCACCTCGCCGCGACGCGAGCCGGGCAGCACCAGCAATGTCTTCACGCGATCCTCGGACAGGTCGCGCGGCAGGCTTTGCGCCTTGGCAGCACCGAGCACGCCCGGATCATGCGTGAGGCGATGGCCGACATAGGTGCCGGGCGGGCCTCCGAGGCGGGCGAGTTCCTTCACCTCGAAAGGCAGGATGCAAAGGATATGGTCGACATACGGTCTCATCGCCACCGCCCTGCCCGGCCGCCATGCCCAGACGCTCGGGCAGACATAGTGGACGATGGGGATTGCCGGATCGGCGGCACGCACCTTCTTGGCTACGCGGAGTGAAAAATCCGGACTGTCGATGGTGATGAGGCAGTCGGGCTTTTCACCGGCGACCGCGCCGGCCGTTTGGCTGATCCGCCGCATCAGGCGCGGCAGGTCGCGCAGGACCGCGCTCAGCCCTGTCAGCGCGATCTCGCTGCCCTCGAACAGGGGGATGAGGCCAAGCGCCTGCAGATGGCGTCCGCCAATGCCGACGAGCCTGACCTCGCGGCCGGTCGTGCGCTTGAGCGCCTGGATGAGGTCGGCGCCAAGCAGGTCGCCGGATTCCTCGCCGGCGACGATGGCGATCTTCAGCGGCTTGTCACTGGCCATTGGCCGGCTCCTCAACGGGCAGGCCGACGATGAAGAGGCCGAGCGCATTGGCGCGCGCGATGGTGACGGGGGCCTCCAGAATGAGCGAACGACCAGCTTCGATGGCAATGCCGGCAAGGCCGGCTGCATGCGCCGCATCGACCGTCTGCGGGCCGATCGACGGCAGGTCGGCGCGCAACTCCTGGCCGGGCTTGGCGCATTTGACCAGGACACCACGCGTGCCGCCGGCCAGCCTGCCATGACCGCGCAACTCTCTTGCCCGCTCAATCAGCCCGGCAGTGCCCTCGATGCCTTCCAGCGCGATCACCCGCCCACCGACCGCTATTGCCGCCTGGCCGATATCAAGCGCACCAATGGCCTTGGCGGCGGTGCGCCCTGCCTCGATGTCGCGCCAGTCGGATCGATTTGGTCCTGCCGCGGTCAGTGTTCCCTGGCTCGCCGCCAGTTCGGGAACCACCTCATGCGCGCCGACCACTTTGATGCCCCGCTTTTCCAGGCCTCGTGTCAGGACTTTCAGAAGCCCATCATCGCCGCGCGCCAGCGCCAGGACCACCGAAGGCACGATCGCCAGCAATCCGAGACTCGGGCGCATGTCGATCAGCCGCGGCCTGCGCTTGATCTCGCCGGCAAGAACCAGATGAGTGACGCCGTGACGCTTCAGCGTCGCCACCAATGAGCCGATCTGCTCAAGTGCCAGGCTGTCGTGCTCGTACCGGCGGAGCTCCTGCCGGTCGGCCTCGCCTTCCATCAACAGAATGAAAGGCGGATGATCATGCGCGACCAGGCCTTCGGCGACTTCCACGGGCAAGCTGCCGCTACCGGCAACGATACCGATCCTGGAGCCCGGCGGGAGTTGAAGCTTCGTCCCGGCGATCTCAGCCTTCGTCATCGCCATCGTCACCATCGCCGCCCTTGAGCGACGGGACGGCGTAGTGCCGCTTGCCGCGACTGGCGATGAAATCGATGATCTTCATGGCCGTCGGCGATGAAGCGAATTCCGCCTTGGCGAACTCGATATTCTCGCCGACGGTTCGGGAGCGATCGAAAATCGTCCTGTAGGCCTTGCGCAACGTAAGGATCTCGGCGCGCGGCAGGCCGGCGCGCTTCAGGCCGATGATGTTGAGGCCGCGAAGGCTGGCGCGGTTGCCGACGGCGATGGCGTAGGGAATGACATCGCCGACAATTGCCGAGCAACCGCCGAGAAAGGCATTGTCGCCGACGCGGACAAACTGATGAACAGCGGTAAGGCCCCCGATATAGACGTTGTCGCCGATCTCACAATGGCCGCCCAACGTCGCCTGATTGGCGAAGGTGGCGTTCTTGCCGACGACGCAATCATGCGCGATGTGGGCATAGGCGAGGAAGTTGCCGTTGTCGCCGATAACAGTCTCGCCGCGGCTGGAATCGGTGCCGAGGTGCATGGTCACGCCTTCGCGGATCGTGCAGTTCTCACCGATGACGAGCGTGGTACGGCCGCCCTTGTGCTTGGTGTTTTGTGGCGGCGCGCCCAATGTCGCCATCGGATAGACCTTGGTCGAGGCGCCGATCGTGGTCGCGCCAATCACCGAGACATGGCTGACCAGTTCGACGCGGTCGCCGATCACGGCGTCGGCGCTGATGTGACAGAACGGCCCGATGCGGACGCCTTCGCCGATTTTAGCGCCTGCCTCGATGACCGAAGATGGATGGATAACTGTCTGGATTTTCATAAGCATTCGATCGTCAGTCGCTCGTAACCATCATCGCTGAGATCTCGGCTTCCGCGGCCTTGATGCCGTCGACCAGAGCCTCGCAGGCGAATTTGAGAAGGTTGCCGCGTTTCTTAATTTTCTTCACATGAATCTTCAACTGGTCGCCGGGAACGACCGGCTTGCGGAATTTGGCGTTATCGATGGTCAGGAAATAGACCAGCGATGGTTTTTCGGTGCCAAGGCTGCGGATGCAGATGGCGCCGGCCGTCTGCGCCATCGCCTCGACGATCAGCACGCCGGGCATGACCGGCTGATCCGGGAAATGACCCTGAAAATGCGGCTCGTTTATGGTCACGTTCTTGATGCCGATAGCGGACTCGTCGCCATCGATATCGATGATGCGGTCGATCATCAGGAACGGATAGCGATGCGGCAGGAGCTTCATCAACCCCAATATGTCGACCGCTTCGAGCGTCGTCGCCGCCATCATCTAGCTATTCCCCCCCTCGCCGGATTTGCGCGCCCTGGCCAGTCTTCGCAAAGCTGCGATCTCCCGCATGGCTTCCGCCATCGGCTGTGCCGGATATCCTCCCCAAATCTCGCCCGCAGGAACGTTGCTCATAAACCCGCTTCTTGCAGCAAGTTTGGCCCCCGTCCCTATGGTCAGGTGATCGGCAAGGCCAACACCGCCACCCATGGTGACGTTGTCGCCCACCGTCACGGAACCGGAAATACCTGAAAGGCCAGCGATTATGCAATTGCGGCCGATGCGGACGTTATGAGCGATCTGCACCAGATTATCGATCTTGGTCCCCTGACCGATGATCGTGTCGGACATGGCGCCACGATCGACCGTGGTGTTCGAGCCGATCTCGACATCGTCCTGGATAACGACCCGGCCGATCTGCGGGACGCGCTCCGGACCTTTCGCGCCGGCCACGAAGCCAAAGCCGTCCTGACCGATGCGGGCACCGCCGTGGATGATGACGCGGTTGCCGATCAGCGCGTACTGGATGCTGGCGCCTGGACCGACATAGCCGTCGCGGCCGAACTGGCAAGAGGGGCCGATAACGGCATGAGGGGCGATGACGGTCCCGCTGCCGATAGAAGCGCGGGGGCCGATGATCGCGCCGGCCTCGATGATCGCGCCGGCCTCAATATGCGCCGATGGGTCGATATGGGCATGCGGCGAGATGCCGGTTTCGCCGGTCATCGGCGCCGGTGTCGCAGCCGCTGGGAAGAGTAGGCGTCCGACCATCGCGAAAGCCTGTTGCGGGCGCGGATGGACCAGAACCGCGATGCCCGCCGGCGCTTTGCTGGCAAATTCGGCGGGACAGAGAACTGCCGCTGCCCGCAGCGATTGCATCAGCGCGAAGTTGCGCCTGCCATCGACGAAAACAAGGGCGTGTTCGCCGCCTTCGCTTGCCGGCGCCAAGGCTTCGATCAATATATCGGAGAGACTCGAATCGACAAGCACCGAGCCAGTCAGATTCGCGACTTCGCCAGCCGTGTACCGGCGTGAGGGCGCGAAGAACACCGGATCGGTCATTCCAGAAGCTATATCCAGCTAGCGCATGAGCCCGAAAATCGGAATCGATTTTCGGAAAGGATCATGTGCAAATCAAAGTGCCACAATGTGCTTGCGCCTCCGGAGGACGCACGGCGCTGTAGTATCGGTTCACTCTCTTCCGGACCCCAACGGCCCGGAAGCATCGTTGCCCGCCGATCAGAAGCGGGTCGATATGCCGAAGTTAAATTCCTGCACGTCGTCGGTTTCTTCCTTGAGGACCGGGACCGCATAGTCGATGCGGATCGGGCCGAACGGTGATGCCCACATTAGACCGACGCCGACAGAGGCGCGCCACTGCATGTCGGTTGTCGATTGGTCGACAAACTCTCTCTGAACCTTGCTGCCGTAGAGCGTTGCCGCATCGGCGAAGACTGCGCCACGCAGACCGAAGCTCTCCGGAATGACCGGCATTGGGAACTGGGCCTCCGCCGAGGCATGGAAATAGGTGGTGCCGCCGAGATGGTCGCCCGCGTCGTCGCTGTCGACGGGACCGATGCCGCCATAGGCAAAGCCGCGGATCATGCGATCGCTGCTCTGGAAATGATCGAAGATGCGCAGGTCGCCAGACCCGTAGCCTTGGACGTGGCCGGCGCCGCCCGAAATCAGACCAACCAGATCAAGCTGCTCCGACAGGGTCTGGTAGACGCTGCCGCGCGCTGTCACCTTGATGAATTTGGCGTCGCCGCCCAGACCCGCAAATTCGGTGCTGACGTTTGCATAGATACCTTCATGCGGGTTTTTCATGTCGTCGATGGTGTTGTAGACTAGGCCGAGACTGACCGACGACTTGAGCCACGGGCTCTCGTCGATACCCTGAAGGATTGCCCGAGATACGTCGTCGGCGCAGTCGGGGGCGGGGAGGCCATCATTGTCCGTGGGCTCGTCGATGCCATCGTCGTCATCGTCGCAACCATCGTCGAGCTTATACTTCTCCTGCGCGATATTATACGCAAGCTGCGTCGAGATGTTGTCGGTGATCGGCAGGCCGAAGCGCACTGTCGCACCTGTCGTCTCGCTCTCGTATTCGTCGTATTGCCTGGTCCGGTGGAAGACATCGAAGCCGGCGGCAATGCGCCGCCCGAGGAAATAGGGCTCGGTGAAGGAGAAGTTGTAGTCGCGCGAATTTCTGCCGCCGCCCGCCGATATCCTGATGAACTGGCCGCGTCCGAGGAAGTTGCGCTCCGTGATCGATCCTTCGACGGATGGGCCTGACGTGTCGCCGCCAGTCGAATAGCCGGCGCCAACCGAGAACTCGCCGGTCGACTTCTCGACCACGTCGACCACCAGCACCACCTGGTCCGCCTCAGAGCCGGGCACGGTGGAAACTTCGACTTTCTCAAAATAATCGAGCGCTTCCAGACGCTTCTTCGCGCGCTGGATGAGAACCTGGTTGAAGGCGTCGCCCTCACTCACGTCGAATTCGCGGCGGATGACATAGTCGCGTGTGCGGTCGTTGCCGCGAATCTCGATGCGTTCGACATAGGCTTTGGTGCCCTGGTCGATCGTATAGACCACCGAAATCGTGTGGTTCTCGAAATTGCGGTCGCCGCGCGGCGTCACCTGGGCGAAGGCATAGCCGGAACCGGCGACCGTCTCGGTCAGCGCGATGATGGTGTCTTCGACGTTCTTGGCGTTGTAGACTTCGCCCTTATGGGTCTCGACCACCGACTGCAGCGATGCGCCGTCGACCTCGGGAATCGTGCTCTCGACGCTGACGTCGCCAAATGTGTAGCGATCGCCCTCCTGCACGGTGATGGTCACCGTGTATTTGTTGGTGGTCTCGTCGAGTTCGCCGACCGCGGAAACGACCTGGAAATCGGCATAGCCGTGATTGTAATAGAAACGACGCAGCAGCTCCTGGTCGGCGCGCAGCTTGTCTTCGTCATAGACGTCGTCGCGCAGCACGAACGAAAGGAAGGACGAGCGCTTGGTGGAGATGATGTCGGACAGACGACGGCTCGAATAGGCGCTGTTGCCGACGAAATTGACCGCGGCGATCTGCGTGCGGCCGCCTTCATTGACGTTGAAGACCACGTTCACGCGGTTGTCGCCGAGATCCATGATCTGGGTGGTCACGGCGGCGTCGTCGCGACCGATACGCCTGTAGGCGGCTTTGACCGCCTCGACGTCGGCATCGAGCGCCTGCTGCGAGAACGTTCCGCGCGGCTTCAACTGGATCGCGGCCGCAAGGGCATTGTCCTTGAGCTTCTTGTTGCCCTGGAACAGCACCTGGTTCACGACCTGATATTCGGAAACCTTGATGACCAGCGACGAACCGACCTGATTGATCTGGACGTCCGAGAACAGCCCGGTGCCGAACAGCGCCTTGACCGCATCGTCGATATCGGAGCTGGAGAAGGCCTTGCCGGGCTTGATCGTGACGTAGTTGCGGATCGTGTCGGCGTCGACACGCTGATTGCCGCTGACTTCGACTCTTGAGACAACAGCGGCCTCGACCGCCGATGTGGCAACGAATTGCACTGCGAGCGCACCTGGCACGACCAGAGCGGCGGACATGGCCGCCGCGGACGCGGCGCTCAGAAACTTGGATGCTGCCTTCATCGGGCTTTTGTACCTTTTCTCGAAGTCCCCACGGCGAGAAAACCGGACGTGCGGTAATTTCCCCTACCGTATTAACCGGATTTTCCCTACACGCAAGGCTCCTGGTTAATTTGTATTTACTTAACCCTGTTGCGTGGCTTTCGCGTCACGCATATCCCCACGCATGGTAAACGGCGTCTCAACATTGGCTATGTCGAAGCCAAATTTCTTCATGATTTCAGCATCCAAACAGATCGTTCCAGAAAACGAACCCCATGAAGCCCAACACGAGCATGAAGCCAGCCCTGTAACCCATCTCCATCATCCGTTCCGACACCGGCCGCCGAATGACAGCCTCCACGCCGTAGAACAACAGATGGCCGCCGTCGAGGGGGGGAATCGGCAAAAGGTTGAGGATACCGATCCCGACCGACAGCAAAGCAACAAGTTGCACAAGCCAGTCGAAGCCCAGTTTTGCCGCCTGCCCCGACATCTTTGCGATCTTGATCGGTCCGCCCAGCTGGCATTTGTCTTCACGGCCGACGACGAAACGCTGCAGGAACTGGCCGGTGCGCTGAATGATGTATCCCGTCTCCTCGACCGCCGCCCCTACCGCTTCGATCGGGTTGTAACTGACTAGCCGGGGTTGGCCGAATTCCTGATTGTTGACGACGCCGATCACGGCCACTTTGACCTTGTTGCCCAGCCCGTCTTGCTGCTCCATCAGCTCCGGCGTCGCAGTGGCGGTGATCTCCTTGCCTTCCCGCAGCATGACGAAGGTGATGGCATCGCCGCCGCGGCCCGAAACCAGGCGCTGGACGTCGGAGAAGGTCTGGACCTTGCTGCCGTTGACGCTGACGAATCGGTCGCCCGGCAGGATGCCGGCCCTGGCCGCAGGACTGCCGGCGGTGACTTCAGCCACCGTCGGCTCCATCACAGGGCGGCCATAGACGGAAAACAGCACCGCAAAGACGGCGATCGTCAGCAGGAAGTTGAACAACGGTCCGGCAACCACAGTCGCCGCGCGCTTCCAGACCGGCTGCGTATGGAAAGCAATCTTGCGTTCGGCATTGGTCAGCGATTCGAGCTCCTCCGAGCTGGGCTGGCTCGACGTGGCATTCATGTCGCCGACAAATTTGACATAGCCGCCAAGCGGAATGGCGCAGAGCTTCCAACGCGTGCCATGGCTGTCATTGAAGCCGAAGAGCTCCGGGCCGAAGCCGATCGAAAAGGCTTTTACGCCGATGCCGCACCAGCGGCCGACGAGATAATGGCCCATCTCGTGCACGAACACGACCACCGTCAGCACGAACAGGAAGGGCACCAGCGTGCCGAGGAAAAAGCCCTCCGTGCTGAAAACCGCGTGAAGAATCTCGTTCAACTCATGTCCTCAAAATTCGTCCGCAGCACTGGCGTACCGCGACTGTGACATCAATCCAGGCGAATCCATGGCGCATCCTGCGCAGGTCAAGAAACCGGGGCCAAAGGAACAATGCCGATCAAGCTGGAAACAGCCCCTGCGCCGGATGGTCGGCGGTCGCCGAAATCCACCCGATGACGTATAGGGCGAAGGCCGCCGCGACAAGCCCGTCGACCCGGTCCATCACACCGCCATGGCCCGGTATCAGCGTGCCCGAATCCTTGCGGTCGTGACGGCGCTTCACCCATGATTCGAAAAGGTCGCCGGCCTGGGCAACGACCGACAGCACGAGCGCAACGACACCGAGGATTGCGAGATTGCCGGCACCGGCCGAGGCGGCCAAAAGCAGCCCGGCAACAACCCCGCCAACGGCCCCACCGAGCGCCCCGCTCTGCGTCTTGCCGGGCGAGATCGACGGCGCCAGCTTCGGACCGCCAACAGCGCGACCGACAAAATAGGCCGATATGTCGGTCGCCCAAACCACCGCGAACAGGAAGAGAATGGCGACTAGGCCGGATCGGTCGCCGTCGCGCAAAAGAGCAAGCGACAGGCCGGAAATGGCGGCATAGGCAAGGCCGGACGCGTCCCACCGTCCTGTCTGGGGCGTCGAAGTCTGGTGCATCGAAGCCACGATGACGGTGACAACGACCATCGCGGCCACAAGAAGCAGCAGCCAGGACGCCGGCAGGCCGGCGACCAAGGCGACGACGAAGACCAGGAGCAGCGCTTCAGGCAGCAAACCAAGGCCCGTGGCTGCAACCGGGCGGCACATCCGCGTCCATTCATAGAAGATCAGGATCGTCATGGCGGCGCAAAGCAGCCGGAAGGGTAGTCCGCCGAGCCAGGTCAGGCCAAGCGTGATGACGGCAAGCACGACGGCAGAAATCACGCGAAGCTGGAGGTTGCTCATCCCTTGGCAGTCACGGCGACGTCTTGAGCGCCAAGCCCGCCGAAACGGCGCTCGCGGCCAGCGAAATCGCGTAATGCGTCGGCCAAATGCTCGCGGCTGAAATCGGGCCAGTAGCAAGGCAGGAAGACGAGCTCGCTATAGGCCGCCTGCCACAGAAGGAAATTCGACAGCCTGAGTTCGCCGCTGGTGCGGATGACCAACTCAGGGTCCGGAATACCCTGGGTATCGAGGGAGCCGGCAAAGGATTCGGCCGTGATCGCCTCGCTGTCGAGCTCGCCGCGCGCCACAGCCGAGGCAAGCTTGCGCGCCGTGCGCACGATCTCGTCGCGCCCGCCATAATTGAAGGCGATGACCAGGGTCAGCGCATCGTTGCGCATAGTCAGCGTTTCGGCCTCTTCCAGCAGGCTCCTGATATCAGGCTGCAACCCTGCCCTGTCGCCGATTATCCTGACCCGCACGCCGCTCTGGTGCAGTTCGGCGAGATCGCGGCGGATGAAGATTTTCAGGAGGCCCATCAGGTCGCTGACCTCGGATTTCGGCCGCGACCAGTTTTCCGACGAAAAAGCGTAAACGGTCAGGAAGGAGATGCCGAGGCCAGGAGCAGCGCGGACCGTGTTGCGCAGGGCCTCGACGCCGGCGCGGTGACCGGCAAGCCGTGGCATGCCGCGCGCCTTGGCCCAGCGTCCGTTTCCGTCCATGATGATCGCGACATGCGCGGGGCTTGCCATAGTTTCGCTTTCGGGTCGGACCCTTAAACCTGCATGATTTCAGCTTCCTTATCGGAAAGCAGATGGTCGATGGTGCCGATCATCTCATCGGTGAGCTTCTGGACCTGGTCGGACCGCTTGCGCTGATCATCCTCGCTGATGTCGCCGTCCTTTTCCGCCTTTTTGAGAAACTCCATGCCATCCCGGCGCACGTGGCGCACGGCGATGCGGGCATTCTCGGCATAACCATGCGAGATCTTGACCAGCTCCTTGCGGCGCTGTTCGTTGAGCTCGGGCAGCGGAATTCTGAGATTGGTGCCGTCGACGATCGGATTGAAGCCAAGATTGGATTCACGGATGGCGCGATCGACCGCGCCGACCATCGACTTATCCCAGACCGAAACCGAAATCATGCGCGGCTCCGGCACCGACACGTTCGCCACCTGGTTGATCGGCATGGTGGTGCCGTAGGCCTGCACCTGGATCGCGTCGAGCAGGTTGCTCGATGCGCGGCCGGTCCGCAGCGAAGCCAGATCGTGCTTGAACGCAGCGATCGCCCCGTCCATGCGCCGTTTGAGATCATCGTATTCGCCACTCATCATCATCTCCTCGACCCGTTAGCCCGGGTTCACTGTTCAGGGGTAACCCCGTATTCGAGCCTCAATCCGAAAACCGGTTCCCGCTTTTCGCTTAGGCGGACCCTCGGTTCGGCATCGGGCTCCCGATCAGTCGTCCGCGACGACAGTGCAACGGCCGCCGCCCCTCAGAATATCACCGAAACCACCCTTCTCGTGGATCGAATAGACGATTATCGGAATGTTGTTTTCGCGCGCAAGTGCAATCGCGGCCGTATCCATGATCGAAAGACCGCGTTTTATGACTTCGCCATGACTGATGCGCTCGAAGCGAGTCGCATTCGGGTCCTTCTTCGGATCGGCCGAATAGACGCCGTCGACCTGGGTGCCCTTGAACAGCGCGTCGGCGCCGATTTCCGCCGCGCGAAGTGCCGCGGCCGAATCGGTGGTGAAGAACGGATTGCCGGTGCCGCCGGCGAAAATGACGACCTTGCCCTGGTTCATGTAGGCGGTCGCCTGGCGCTGCGAAAAGCTCTCGCAAAGCTCAGGCATGGCGATTGCCGACAGCACCACCGCGTCGACGCCGATCTTGTTCAACGAGGTGCGCAGCGCCAGCGAGTTGATGACGGTGGCGAGCATGCCCATGTGGTCGCCAGTGACGCGATCGCCGCCCTTGGACGCAACCGCCACGCCGCGAAAGATGTTGCCGCCGCCGATGACGACCCCGACCTCGATGCCCAGGGCGCGGGCCTCGGCGATGTCTGCGGCGATACGATCGACGACCGAAACGTCGATGCCGAAATGCTGCTCGCCCATCAACGCTTCGCCTGACGCTTTCAGCAAGACACGTCGGTAGAGGGGCTTCACCGTCATCTGGTCCTCATCGTTGTGCGTGTGACGCGCCTGGAGCGGCTCCCCCGCGCAGGCGCTGCCCCGAAACATTGGCGTTCCGATACACGAAGGGCGCCGCGATGTCACGCGGCGCCCGAGCCGGAAAACTCTCTTCCCCTCTTTAGCTTACGCCTGCAAATGCACCTTGCATGAGCAGATCCGGCAGATAACCAGCCGGCTTATCGCCGACCGCCTGGCCTCCCGTAAGGCCGCCCTGTATTTCCGAGCCGAAGAACGAATACGGAAAGGGTGTGATTGGTCGGCTCACCGCATCGAGCCGTGCCCGAAGCTCCTGCGGAATGTCGAAATCGAGCGCGCCGAGATTGTCCTTGAGTTGGTCCAACTTCGTCGCCCCGATGATCACCGACGCAATGCCGGGCTGGGTCGCGGCCCAGTTCAAGGCGACCTGAGCCATGCTGCGGCCGAGCTGACTTGCGACCTTTTCCAGCTCAGCGACGATCTCCCAGTTGCGATCGTTGAATTTCTGAAACCCAGGATTGGTCGAGCCGCGCATCGTCTCCAGCCTGCCGCCTGCCTCATTCATCGTATCGGAACGATATTTTCCGCTGAGCAGACCGCTGGCCAACGGGCTCCAGACCATTATACCCGCACCGTAGCGCGTGCCGAATGGCACGAACTCATGTTCGATGTTGCGCTCCGCAAGCGAATATTCGAGCTGAAGCGCCGAAACCGGTTCATAGCCGCGATGCTCGGCAACCGACTGGGCTCGGCTTGCGTACCACGCGGGCACGTCCGACAGGCCGACATGGCGGATCTTTCCGGCGCGGACCAGATCGTCCAGCGTCCTCATCACCTCCTCCGGAGGTGTCAGCCTGTCCCAGGCATGCAGGATGTAGAGGTCGATATAATCGGTGCCGAGGCGTTTCAACGAGCCTTCGACGGCGCGGATGATGTTCTTGCGGCCGTTGCCTCCGGCATTCGGATTGCCTTGTTCAAGGTTCATGCTGAATTTGGTGCTGATCACGGCCTTGTCGCGCAGCCCACGCTCGGCGATAAATTCACCGAGCCAGGTCTCGGATGTGCCGCCGGTATAGGCGTCGGCCGTATCGAAGAAATTGCCGCCTGCCTCGACATAGGCATCGACCATCGCGCGGGCCGTTTCCTTTTCGGTGCCCCAGCCCCATTCCGTGCCGAAGGTCATCGTGCCGAACGCTAGGCGGGTGACACGCAGTCCGCTATTGCCGAGCGTGTAATAGGACATGGTCATTCGTCGTCTCCTGAAGTGTGAGGATAGGAAGTTTTGTCTGGGAAGGCGGTCAGGCCTTGGGCAGCGCGTCGACCACCACCTGGAACCGGCGTGGGTCGAAATAATCGTGGTAGGCGCTGATCAAGCCGTTTTCGAAACGAAAGACAGCAATGTTCCTGTTGGTGTATTCGGTGCCACCCACGAGCACGGCACGGTTCTTGTATTCCACGACGATGGCGCCCGAATCCGCCGCCGGATAGATGCCAGTCAGTTGAGAATCGAAGGATTCGAAATTGCCGAAGAGCCCTTTGAAGGCCGCCAGGATGGCGGCCTTGCCATCGATGCTGCTTCCAAATCCTGCCGGCGGATAGAAGACAAGAATCCGGCCGTCTTCAGCCCAGAGATCGCCCCATGTTTCGATATCCTTGCGGTGCATTAGATCGAAGAAGTTGCGTACCGTCTCGAGGTTGCGGGTCTGTTCGGCGTTGAGGTTGGTCATTGGTCTCTCCATTGCTGCTTTGGCGATTGCCGTTTGATGCAGCCATAGATACGCCGCCCATTCCCTGCCGATAAGATTGCATTATCCGTATGGACTATGCGATATTATGCATGAATGGATCGCGATCTGCTTAGCCATCTTCCTGTTATCGTCGCTGTAGCGCGGCGCGGCGGCTTTGCAGCAGCCGCGGCGGAACTCGGCATGAGCCCTTCGGCGCGGTGCGCCTTGTGGAAGAGCGGATCGGCCAGCCGCTTTTTGCCCGCACCACGCGCAGCGTCGCGCTTACCGAGGCCGGCGAGGCGCTTGTCGCGGCAGCGGAGCCTGCGCTGGAAGACATCGCGGACCGGATGGAGCGTATCCGCTCGGTCAAAGGCAGAGCGAGCGGGCTGCTCAGGATCAACGCGCCGCGTATCGCGCTGCCTCTGGCCCTGATGCCCATCCTGTCGGCAATGGCGGAGCGTTATCCCGACGTGACGGTCGAGATCGCGGCCGACGAGCGCTTGAGCGACATCGTCGGCGAAGGCTTCGACGCTGGCATCAGGCTTGGCGAGATGATCGCCGAGGATATGGTAACGGTACGGCTTACTCAGCCGTTCCGGACAGTCATCGTCGCCTCCCCAGCATACGTCGGCCGCCACGGAAAGCCGCGAACGCTGGCTGACCTCTCCAACCACAACTGCATTGGCTATCGGCTGCTGCGATCGCGCGCCCTCTACCGCTGGGACCTGAACGACCGGGGCAAGGATATCAGCGTCGAGACGCGCGGCAGCGTCGTCGTCACCGATCCGCTTTCGGCGCGCGACATGGCGCTGGCCGGCATCGGCCTCGCCTATCTGTTCGAGCCGCTTGTCCGGGCTGACGTAGAGGCCGGTCGGCTGGTCGAAGTCCTGCGCGACACCTCGATCGATGAACCGGGGCTGTTCCTCTATTTTCCACGCCGGGCGGCGATGGCGCCGAAGCTCAGGGCCTTCATCGACACCGCACAAGAAATCGGCCGGGCATCCTCGCGGACACCCGGCCGTAAAATCTTCCAGCAATCAAAGGCTGTCTGAAGGCCGATTACTTCTTGACCGCCGCAGCGACTTCCGCCGCGAAATCGGTCTCTTCCTTCTCGATGCCCTCGCCGAGGGCGAAGCGCAGATAGGCAGTGATCTTGGCCGGTGCGCCGATTTCCTTCTCGGCATCCGTCAGCGCCTTCTCGACGGTGATGTCAGGATTGAGCACGAAAGCTTGCTTGAGCAGCACGACCTCTTCGTAGAATTTGCGCAGACGGCCCTCGACCATCTTCTCGATGATCGCTTCCGGTTTGCCGGACTGGCGCGCCTGGTCGGCGAAGATCGCCTTCTCACGCTCGACCGCGGCCGGATCGAGTTGTTCCGTCGTCAGCGCCATCGGATTGGTGGCGGCGACATGCATGGCGACCTGGCGGGCAAAGGCGTTCGCTGCCTGGGCGTTGCCCGACGTCTCGATGGCGACCAGCACGCCGAGCTTGCCAAGGCCGTCGGCGACCGCATTGTGGACGTAGGTCGCAACAGCGCCATGCTCGACGGTGAGCTTGGCCGAACGGCGGAAGCCAAGGTTCTCGCCGATCGTGCCGACAGCGTCCTTGATGGTCTCAGTGACCGACTTGTCCGACCCCGGATAGGGTGCAGCTGCAACGGCCTCGGTCTTGCCGCCATAGGCGAGCGCGACCTTGGCAATGTTGGCGACGATCTCCTGGAATGCGGCGTTGCGGGCAACGAAGTCCGTCTCGGAATTGACCTCGACGACCGCCGCCTCGCGGATACCGGCATCGACGCCGATCAGACCCTCGGCCGCGGTACGGCCGGCCTTCTTGTCGGCCTTGGAGATGCCCTTCTTGCGCAGCCAGTCGACGGCCTCTTCCATGTTGCCGTTGGTCTCGTTCAACGCCGCCTTGCAGTCCATCATGCCCGCGCCGGTCAAGTCGCGGAGTTCTTTGACCTGTGCAGCCGAAATGCTCATTGTCGCCTCTTTGTTTTAAAATGCACCGACGCACCACCGGTCTTCGATGATGCGCCTGGCGCCAGCGCTCAGCGCGCCAAAATATGAGAAAGATGAAGGCCGAAACCGGCCTTCGCTGTTACGCTTCCGGTGTCTGTTCGGCCGATGTCTGGGCAGCCGATGCCTCGGCCACCGGGGTCGGCTCGAGCGCCGGCTCGATCGGAGCCTCGGCCAAAGCGCCGACGTCGACGCCGAGCGCACCCTGCTGGCGAGCGATGCCGTCGATTGCAGCCTTGGCGATCAGATCGCAATAGAGCTGGATGGCGCGCGCCGCGTCGTCATTGCCGGGGATCGGGAAATCGATCTTGTCCGGATCGCAGTTGGAATCGATGATGGCGACGACCGGGATGCCGAGACGCTTGGCCTCGAGGATCGCGATCGCTTCCTTGTTGGTGTCGATCACGAACATCAGATCGGGCGTCGAGCCCATGTCCTTGATGCCGCCCAACGCCTTATCAAGCTTCTCGCGCTCGCGATCGAGATTGAGGCGCTCTTTCTTGGTGAGCCCCTGGGCCTCGCCGGCCAGCATCTCGTCGAGCTTGCGCAGGCGCTGGATGGAATTCGAGATCGTCTTCCAGTTGGTCATCATGCCGCCGAGCCAGCGGGAATTGACATAATACTGGGCCGAGCGCTGCGCGGCGTCGGCGACGATGTCGGACGCCTGGCGCTTGGTGCCGACGAACAGCACGCGGCCACCCTTGGCGACGGTGTCGGAAACCTGCTTCAGCGCCTGATGCAGCAGCGGCACCGTCTGCGAGAGGTCGATGATGTGGATATTGTTGCGGGCGCCATAGATATAGGGCGCCATTTTCGGGTTCCAGCGGTGGGTCTGGTGGCCGAAGTGAATGCCAGCTTCCAAAAGCTGACGCATGCTGAAATCAGGCAGAGCCATTCTTTAGTTCCTTTTCCGGTTAGCCTCCACGGACACAGGCATTTCTGGACTTTGTCCTCGAACGCCACCGGAGGTTTCAGCCGGATTTCTCCCGGGCAGACACCAAAGTCCGTGTGTGGAATGAGCGGGCATATAGAGGGGATGCGCGACAAACGCAAGCGCTGCGGTGTGTTTGTGTCGTAAGCACATGAGTTGTCCGGATTAGGTAGCACGTGAGTTGTCCGGTTTTATCGCCAGCGAATGGAGGCTGGGGATGAAGCGGGCAGCGTG